>JASMJM010000162.1 GCA_030749725.1 Pseudomonadales bacterium
ATCGTTGTAGACCGGGCAATTCTGGTAGATCTCGATGAAGGATGAACCATCGTGCAGGTAACCCCTTGATATCACCGCAGACAGTTGTTTCATCTCGGTGTCGATAGAACGCCCTACGAATCGGGCCCCTGCCCCCAGCGCCAGTCCACAAGGCGAAATAGGCATGTCGACGGACCCGTCCGGCGTCGAAGGGGATATTGTTCCCACCTTTGAAGTGGGTGAAGCCTGGCCCTTGGTCAATCCATAGATCTCGTTGTTGAACAGGATGATCTGCATATTCACGTTCCTGCGCAGGGCGTGAATCATGTGGTTACCACCGATACTCAAGCCATCGCCATCACCTGTGATGACCCATACATCCAGATCGGGATTGGCCAGCCTGACCCCGGTGGCCACAGCAGGGGCTCGGCCGTGAATGGTGTGAAAACCGAACGTGTCCATGTAATAAGGAAGACGGGAGGAGCAGCCAATGCCGGAGATAAACACCTGGTTCTCCTTTTTCACCCCCAGTTCCGGCAGCAGCTTCTGGATCGTTTTCAAGATGGCGTAGTCGCCACATCCGGGACACCATCTTACTTCCTGATCTGAGGCGTAGTCCTTGACTGACAGTTTCCGATCCGTGACAACGCTCATGGGCACCGCTCCAATTCAGATTCAATGGCCTGCTCGATCTCGCTGATCTTAAAGGGACGGCCCGATACTTTATTGAGTCCCTTGGCATCGATCAGATACTGGGATCTCACCAGGTTTACGAACTGACCGGTATTCATCTCCGGTATCAGCACGCGCTCATAGGATGCCAGTAACTCACCCAGATTGGCGGGCAATGGCCACATGTAGCGTACGTGTATATGGGAAACATCCCTGCCCTGCTCACTTGCTCGTCGCACGGCACCATGGATCGGACCGAACGTGGATCCCCACCCCACTAGCGCAAGTTTGCCGCCCGGGTTACCGAGGATGACCTGCTGCGCTGGAATGTCCCCGGCAATGCCATCGATCTTGGCTTTACGGATATCGGTCATCTTCTGGTGATTGGCTGGTTCGTAACAGATATCACCTGTCTCCGAGTCCCTTTCGATGCCGCCTATGCGGTGTTCCAATCCAGCGGTTCCCGGCTTGGCCCAAACTCTTGCCAGCGTCAGAGGGTCCCTCTTGGCGGGCGTGAATCCTTCAGCGTCTGCATGGTAGTTGACAGGAAACGGTTCATACTGATGAAAATCCGGAAGATTCCAGGGCTCCGATGCATTGGCAAGATAGCCATCGCTCAAGACGATCACCGGGGTCATGTACTTGGTCGCCAGGCGCACCGCCTCGATGGCTATATCAAAACAGTCTGCCGGCGTAGCGGCAGCAATGACCGGCATGCTGGCATCGGCGTGCCGGCCAAACAGGGCCTGATTAAGATCGGACTGCTCCGTCTTGGTGGGTAATCCTGTGGAGGGGCCACCGCGCTGCGTATTGACCACGACCAGCGGCAATTCGACTGCACTACACAAGGATATGGCCTCTCCCTTCAGGGAGATGCCGGGACCTGAACTGGAGGTCACGCCCAGCGTGCCAGCGAAAGAGGCACCGATAGCTGCACAGACCGCGGCGATCTCATCCTCCGCCTGAAAGGTCATTACATCAAATTCCTTGTGATTGGAAAGGGCGTGGAGCAGCGCCGTCGCCGGCGTGATGGGATAGGACGCGAATAGAATATCCAGATCCGCCAATTGACCTCCTGCCAGCAGACCCCAGGCGAGTGCTTCAGTGCCGTTCACGTTGCGATATACCCCCGCCGGAAGATCCGCTTTGGGGATCTTGTACACCTCGACGCCGGCGGGCAACTCTGCCGTCTCACCATAGGCGTGGCCCGCATTGATAGCGGCGATATTGGCTTCAGCCATAGCGGGTTTGGCTGCAAATTTGCGGTTCAGTCCGTTGATGGTTTCAGTGCGATCACGATCGAACAGCCACATGATCAGGCCCAAGGTCCACATATTCTTACAGCGTATCGAATTCTTTTTACTCAGACCGAAGGGTTTTACCGCTTCCAACACCTGCTTGGTGACATCGATATCGATGACGCGATAGCCATCCAGGGACTCATCCTCGAGCGGATTGGCTTCGTATCCCGCTTTGGTGAGATTTTTTGCAGTAAAGGCACCGCTATCGGCAATGATCAACCCGCCCTCTACCAGATCCTGCAGATTGGTAACCAGCGCGGCGGGATTCATTACCACCAACACATCCAACTCGTCACCAGCCGTTGTGACGTCATCTGAGCCAAAATAGATCTGGTATGCCGATACGCCAAACGTGGCGCCCGCAGGAGCTCTGATCTCTGCTGGGAAATCGGGGAATGTAGCCAGGTCGTGGCCATAGAGGGCGGTAGCCTGGGTGAAATTCGTTCCGGTGAGCTGCATGCCGTCGCCGGAATCACCGGCAAATCGGATCACGACTCCCTGAACGGGCGTATCTGTATTGCGTGAACCCACATCCCCTAAGACAGTCATATTCACTTATCTCAATTATCCGACCGAAGCCGGTGTCACAAAATGCCCATGCAGCTATCGCACAGTGTAACAGAGCCGATTAATTCTAAGTTCCTTGTTTGTTGATCCAAATGGCAGATCTCGCCTGACAAGCAGACACGGACACCCCCAATGATCCACCGTTATTGTCAGAGACCGGCAAAGCAACTGTTTGGTTTCAAGTCACGTCAAGAGTTATCGATCAGGCGCTGGGCACGAACCGCGGCCTGATAACCGTACCACTGAGGGGGTTAAGTGGATCTCTCTCAGATCGTGCGCAAGCGCAGCACGACCGATCCCATGATGATCTGATCGCCGTTGTTCATGGTGATCAAGCCCTTCTGGTCGATCGACTGACCGTTTATGGTGGTGCCGTTGGTAGTATCCAGATCTTCGATAAAGAGCCGATCTTTGCGCAGTTTCATTCGGATGTGCTGGCGCGATACATCACTGTGGTTGATCACATAAGGTGAATCGGGTGGGTTTCGTCCAATCACGACACCCTCGTCCGTTACCAGTTGATCTGCAGAGATCCTGAGAAGATAACGTACCCCATCCCTGTCCTCACCATCCAGAACATATTCGGATAGGTTGGCTTTCTGCATCTCTGTGCTTGGGGATTCAAGCTGAGGTCCATGCACTTTCGGATTCACATCCCGTTTTGACAGATAGAAGACAGCGGCCACCAAGAGGACAAAGAGCCCAATAAGGCCGCCGAGCAGCACCTTCTCCGCCATCTCTGCCTTGCTTCTCTGATCGGCCAGGGCCGCGTTGAGATTCTGTTCACGTTCAGAGTATTCCGACTGCATCGTTGTCAAGGCTGCCTTGGTTTCCGCCATGATCTCGTTGCTGCGTCGGGTCACTTCCTCCCGGGCTGCCTGTGCCGCCCGGGCTGCGGCGGCAGCATCCGTGATCGCTTGGCCTGCCCTCTTCTGAGCAGTTTTGGTCTGTTGCAGCAGGTTGTCGTTTTTCTTATTTACGTCGGATAGCTGACGGGCCAGTTCGTTGGCTTTTAGCATGGCTTTGTCGGCTTCGTCTTTGGCTTCCTTGGCACTTTCCGAAGCCTGCTCGGCACTCTGTCGAGCTTGTGCTATGGCCGAAAGACAACTGCCGCCCGCAGTTTTGATATTGAGATTCTGCTCAGTCAGTAGTGAACCCAGGGACCCGCCCTGCATCGCATAGGCAACGCCGGCTGCGTCACCCGGCGAGGAGACACTAAAGCCCACAATCTCACCACATTCGTTCAGCAACGGTGACCCGAATCCGGATTCACCCAGGGATGCATTGTGCATCAACATGCGCACCTGGGCACTCAGCCCCGGCACGACGTAGCGTCTGCTGATGCTACCCTTTGACAGCCACACCGTTCTGCCTCGATCCGCCCGGATCCCTGCCGACCATACTGAGTCGCCCTCTTCAAGCGCCTCGCGTGCAAAGATCAAAGCTGGTACTCGAAGGCCGTTAACTTTCAGAACCGCAAGACCCAGGGAATCGTCCGCCAACAGATTCGCAGCAACCAGTTGAGCTTCCGATCCAGGAATGCTGACGGTGACGGTTTCTCCGCGAGTCAGTACCTGGGCACTGGTCACTACAAAGCCGTTGTAGATATCACTTTCGACGACAAAGCCGATCCCGGCGCCAACTACCTTATTGCCACTGTAGCTGCGCACGGCGACGATACTCTTATTGATCTCCTGAATCTGAATATCCCCACTCGCAGGCAGCGTCGTGAACGCCAGCATCACAGCGAGGAAAAGCCGGCTGTAGATTCTGGAATGAAGGGTACATGGAGCCATAGAGCTGTCCAGCTCCGACTTTCCAGTATGGGTGTCAGCACTAACTATAATGTGATTCTCCTATCGATTGACGCGCCATTTTATGACGAAAACCATACTGAGAGAATCACAAAACTCAATTTTTGTGACGTGGTACTTTGATCTGGGATACCATGGCGCAGTCAAATCCAAGGAGAATTCCGATGAGATTCAGTTTCTGGCCCACACCAAGCCAACCTTTTGCTGAGGTGATGTCACTCGGCCGGCACGTCGAGCAAACCGGATGGGATGGCATCTGGTACGCCGATCACTTTATGCCCAATGCAGAAGACACCAGTCAACCCACGCCGGAAGCCTGGACCACGTTGTCAGCCCTGGCTGCTTCAGTACCGCGTATTCGCCTCGGAACCCTGGTTACCGGCAACACCTACCGACATCCGGCGGTACTGGCCAAGATGGCAGCAACCGTGGATCACATCTCCGAAGGTCGTGTGGTCCTGGGTTTGGGATCAGGCTGGCAGGAAAACGAACACACTGCCTACGGCATTCCTTTCTACTCCGTCAACGGTCGCCTGCGTCGCCTTGCGGAAGCCTGTCAAATCATCAAGGCGTTGTATCGCGAGGAAAGTGTCACCTTCGACGGCGAATACTACCAGTTGAAGAACGCGCCGCTGCAACCCAAACCTCACCAGCCGAACCTGCCCCTGATGATTGGTGGCGGCGGCGAAAAGGTTACTCTGCGGATTACCGCCAAATATGCCGACGAGTGGAACGTCTGGGGTGACGCTGCAACACTAACGCGCAAAATGGCCATACTGGATGGGTACTGCAATGACATCGACCGGGACCCTGCTGAGATTCAAAGGTCCGCGGTAGCGCTACTATTTCTGAGCGATGATGAAGCGTTTCTGAAGAGAATCAAAGAGGGCGGCGGCGCCCAACCTACCATCGCCGGGAATGTGAATGAAGTTATCGACATCGTTAACGACTATGTGAAGGCGGGCGTGAATGAACTCATCGTACCCGACTTCACCATGGGCCAGGGGGCGCAGAAGATCGAAACCCTGGACCGGTTTATCAACGAGGTAGCTTCAAATTATCGTTAGGTTTACTGCAAGACGCCTATCGTCTGGCGGGTGCATCCACCGCCTCAAGCTCCCAGGATTCAGATATCTTCGATCTGTAGCTGCTTAGCTTTTCTCTAGCTGACTCAGAGTCAAGGCTTTTCAGGCACCTTGCCACCCTCACTCTAAGATGAGGATCCTCGGCATCTAACATTTTTGCAATGGCGTCCTCGACCCGTCGGGAGTGCGTTTCAGCAAATGCTTGACACATACCTTGCACCGCTCGACGCCGTTTGACGTTGCTGGCGGCATTGCTCACAGCTTCATTGAAGAAAGCCCAGACTTCATCGTTGGGATAGATGCGCAGGGCGACCATGGCCCGTTCACGAATAAACCCGGGATGATCCCTACTTCCCGCTATCTGCAATAACGCGTGATAACTGTCAGGAGGTAGTGCCGCGAATTTGTCAGAGTCGAATTGCCACTCATATCCCTTGAGTAGTGGCATGACCCGATCGGTACTCTCATTTGCATAGTGCACGCCGGTCAAACCGATGGCAGACAGAAAAACAAGCAGACGAATCGCGCTACACAACCTGTTGAACAGACGTCACCTCCATAGCAACCCTGGCAATCAATTCAGCCAAATCAGCATAGCACAGAAAGGCAGTCATACAATCCATGTGGCAGGGGATCAGCAGTGTCTGGACTCCCCCAAACGACTACTTGACAGTAACGCTCTTAGCAAGATTCCTAGGCCTGTCAGGGTCGCACCCTCTCAATATCGCGAGATGGTATGCCAGCAACTGGCAAGGGATGATGGCGCTGACTATATTGACCAACCCCTGCCCCGCCATCGGCAGCTCGATAAATTCATCGAACAGCGAATTGTCTTCATGCGCGATCCCGATCAAGAATGCTCCCCGTGCGTTCACCTCTGCAGCAACGTTCAGCATATAGCTGTCTTCCTTGCCTACAAAAACGATTACCGGCACGCCCGCTTCGATTAAGGCGATGACGCCATGTTTCAACTCCCCTGCGGAGAATGCCTCCGCATGAAGATAGCTGGCTTCCTTGACGTTGAGGGCCCCTATCAAAGCCGTACCGAAATGCTGCTCATGCCCGAGAATAAACAGATGATTCTGCTTTGCGATCTTCTTGGCAACTTCCAGTGTGCGGCTTACCAACCGGTCAATGAATCCTGTGTGCATTTGTGCGGCCAGGAATTCGGTCTCGGATTTATGTTCACCGCTGCTGCGGTCATCCCTCAATGCACTTGCCAACACATACCCAAAGGTGATCTGCGCAGTTGCGCTCTTGGTGGACAGAACACAGATCTCCGGCCCACAATGGTTATAGTAGGTGTAATCTGACAACCGCGTTATGGTGGTACCGGCCATATTGACGACGCAGGCAATGCTGAGTCCTTTTGCCTTCGCATAGTCGATTGCCTCAATGGTATCCGCTGTCTCGCCACTCTGACTGACGGCAATCAACAGATCTCCCTCATGCAGCATGCAGCTGTAGGATGCTATTTCATACGCCTTGATGCCGAGCGCATGAACGCCGCCGATATTACGCAGTAGGTACGCGATCTGATCCGCTGCGAAGAATGCACCGCCCGCGCCGGTGACAAAGACTGATCGCGCCCGACTGGCTGCTGCAACGAGCGGCCTGAGTTCTTGAAAGGAAATGTCTCCTGCACGCGGGATGCTGGACGTCTGCTCCAAGATCTCCTTCAACATGTAGTGCGGATGACCATCTTTAGCCATCAGCGTGCTCTGATGGTTCACCTCCACCCAATCAACGGTCAGCTCTGTATCGTCGGCCACGGCATAGAGCCCCAAATCTCCATCGCGGTAGTCCAGCAGGGTCAGATCGTCCAGCAGCAGACATTGATCCGTGTGATCGGCAAATGAGAGGGAATCGGAAGCGAAGAAATATTCATCCTTTCCTTTGCCTACCAGGAGCGGCGAGCCATTGCGAATTCCAATCACACGATGCTCTTCATTTACTACAACCATAATGGTGTTACGGCCCTGCAGGCACAAAAACGCCTGCCGAGCCGCCTGTCGAAAGTCGTCTGTCGCCAACAGATTGACTTCGATCAATCTCAGAATCACTTCCGTGTCCGTATCGGTATCGAATGACTCACCTTGTGCTGTCAGATCGTTTTTCAATTGCTGGTAGTTTTCCACAATACCGTTGTGGGCAAGCGAGAACTCGCCGTTCCTGGACAGATGGGGATGACCATTGGTGAGATTGACGGCACCGTGGGTGGCCCAGCGGGTATGCCCCAAGGCAACCCTTGCATCCGGTAGATGATCCTTGAATTCCACGTCACCGATGGCACCGACGTGTTTGATCAGTTGCATCTGATCAGCCTGCAGAACCGCCACACCCCAGGAGTCGTATCCCCTGTATTCCAGCCGCTTGAGACCCTCGACAACCACCGAGGTCGCATTGTTTTCGCCTGCATATGCAAATAGACCACACATTGTCATTTCCTGTTTGACATCTATACACTGTTTCAGCACCATAGAACAATAGTTTGGCTCATCAATACCATTTGTCATCATAATATTGACAATACTATGATCATCCATGAAGCTCTTGGAAAACTCGATTTCACGGACCGGGAGATCGATATCTACCTCGCCCTGCTGAAACTCAGTCCTGCTTCCATCAGGGACATCGCCAGCCAGTCAGATATCAATCGAGGCACGACTTACGAGCTACTGAAGGGACTGCACAAGAGGGGATTGGTCAGTTACTTTCCGAGAGGCAAACGCCGCTTCTTCTGTGCGGAACCACCCGAACAGCTATTGCAGATCGCTGAGGAGAAAAGGCAGCACCTGGGACAAGCCATCGATACCTTGCAGAGTGATATCATCCCCGATCTGAATCTCCTCAAGCCGGACCGGGCCGCCACCAACGTTCATTACTACGAAGGGGATGAAGGCATCGAGCACGTATTGCGGGATATCCTCAGAACGGTGGAACAATCACAGCGCAAGATCTACAGCGTCTATTCGTCAAAACTGATCCGCAAATACCTGTACCGCCCGTTTCCCAACTACACGCGTCAGCGGGTGCAGCGCAACATCAGGGTCCAAGTGATCGCTATCGGCGAGGGTGGCGAGGATGCGCCCCTGGCGGAACGTAAATGGATCGACATAGATGACCGCGACACTGCTGCCAGTTATGTTGCCATCTATCCGCCAAAATGTGCCATGATCTCGCTCATTCAGGAAGACTACCCCACCGCTGTCGTGATCGATTCTTCCGCCATCGCATTGGCCCTGAAGATATCGTTCGATACGCTTTGGAATCTGTTGTGAGTCAGTCACCGAAACATCTAACAGGTACAACCAGCTGTAACAAACCACGGGAAAAAAGGCAGATCGAACAGGGCAGCTCAATTCAAAGCCAAAAATTGACCTGTCTCAACTAAACACGAATCTGTCTTACCCCTATCCCGCTACCTGTTGCGTCCACCGGCAAAGGAGAGTACATTTTTGCTTGGCTGCGCAGAGCGCTGCAGCCGGGCTAAAGAAGTTTACAGTGATTTGATCCCCTGGACTTTTGCACAATTCCTTATCGCCATTAGGGAGATCGTGACTGTACCAGCCGCGGAGCTCGTAATGACCACACTGCATTTGCAGGATAACGGACTAGTCCTGGCTCGGTCTATGTTAACAACTCTTCAAGAGCCGCTTCACACCCTCCTCGCAATAGCGACTTCCAAAACGACCAAACTAGCTTCGATCTTCATTCAATCCAGTACCCACACGCTATATAATTCATCCGATGTTTTACTGTCCCGGATAAGCGACTGTCTTGCCATCCGACTCATGCACGGCAGGAGGTAAATTCAACTTGAGCGAAACCACAACAGGATTGTGGCCACTGGTCCTCTACATGGCCTCGGTCATCGCACTGGTACTCCTGATCATCGGTCTATCCCACATTGCCGGCCCCAAAACGAAAATGAGAAGAGCCACCGGAGATCCGTTTGAAGCGGGAATCGTACCCGTCGGCGGAACCGAGCACACCATCTCGGTGGAGTTCTATCTTGTCGCCATGTTCTTTGTCATCTTCGACCTGGAGACGGTTTTTATCTTTGCATGGGCGATCGCTTTTTATGAACTCGGCTGGACCGGTTACTGGGCAATCATCATATTTATAGTGATCCTGACTGCCGCGCTCATCTATGAATGGAAATCGGGTGCCCTCGACTGGGGAATAAAGAGACGCAAAGGCCTGAAACTGGAGCACCGCTAATGGAGTGGAATATCAGCAAAATAAAACCAGGCGACCGGCTGCCGGGAAGCTCGATCGCGACCACACAGGTCGACGAAGGTTTGGAAGCGGAAGTCGAGAAAAATGTCATGCTCTCCACGCTGGAAGCGATGATCTCCTGGGGTCGCAAGAATTCAGTTTTCCCATACAACTTCGGCATCTCCTGCTGTTATGTGGAAATGGCAACTACGTTCACCAGTAGATTTGATATCGCACGATTCGGTTGTGAGGTGCTCAGGGCAACGCCGCGACAATCGGACCTCATGGTGGTTGCAGGCACACCCTTTATAAAGATGGCGCCGGTCATTCAACGCCTCTACGAGCAGATGATCGAACCGCGCTGGGTGATTTCAATGGGTGCCTGTGCAAATTCGGGAGGCATCTACGACATCTACAGTGTGGTGCAGGGGGTGGACAAGTTCATCCCGGTGGATATCTACATTCCCGGCTGTCCGCCACGTCCTGAAGCCGTGCTTGAGGCAGTTATGTTGCTGCGTGAAAAGATCGGTGCAGAGCGGCGTCCTTTGAGTTGGCTACTTGAAGATCAGCGAGTGGTGGAACTTGAAACCGGTAGCATGCGAGACAGGAATACGCCAGACAGAATGCGAGCGACCGACTTGCGATCGCCCGACGAAGTATAGTGAATAGCCCGACGAAGTATAGTGAATAGCCAAACAGTTTAGCGATACAAGATGAATACAGCTCAAACAGCGGTGAACCAGTTAGATAAACCGGCGATAGCGAGAGAACTAGAGAATCGTTTCGCAGATGTGACTCTAATCTACCAGCCGACAATCGATGCCCTGCCGACATTCTGGGTAGGCAGAGATCGGTTCAGGGATGTACTGAAATATCTGAAGACGGAGTCCGTGCAGCCCTACCCCATGCTTTACGATCTTTGTGGTATGGACGAGAGAGTTCGCACCCACAGGGAAGGACTTCCCAACAGCGACTTTACGGTGATCTATCACCTTCTGTCCATTGTTCGAAACGAAGACATCCGCATAAAGGTTGCTCTTACTGAGAATGACAATACCGTGCCGACGGTAAGCGATATCTTCCCGAATGCGAACTGGTATGAACGGGAAGCCTGGGATATGTTCGGTATCACCTTTGACGGGCATCCGAATCTCAGACGTATACTTACACCGCCCTGGTGGGAAGGCCACCCACTGCGCAAGGACCACCCGGCTCGCGCGACGGAGATGGAACCCTTCACACTGACGGAAGAGAAACAGGAGCAATACCAGGAAGCGCTGCGATTCAAACCCGAAGAGTGGGGCATGTCGCGTAAGAAGGGCGACACGGAATACATGTTTCTCAACATCGGCCCCAACCACCCGAGTTCCCACGGCGCCTTCCGCATCGTCCTGCAGTTGGATGGTGAAGTGGTTGTGGATGCGGTACCGGAAATCGGTTTCCACCACCGCGGTGCGGAAAAGATGGGTGAGCGGCAAAGCTGGCACAGCTTTATCCCCTATACGGATCGCATCGATTATGCAGCCGGGGTGATGAACAACCTGCCCTACGTGATGGCTGTTGAAAAACTGGCAGGCATCGAAGTGCCGGACCGAGTCAAGGTGATCCGCATCATGCTGGTGGAACTGTTCAGGGTCATCAGCCACATGGTGTTCTGGGGTACCTTTTCCGCTGACGTCGGTCACATGTCATCCATCTTCTACATGTTTAACGACCGCGAAAGAATCTTCCGCATTTTCGAAGCCATTACCGGTGGCCGCATGCACCCCTCCTGGTTCCGCATCGGGGGTGTGGCCCAGGATCTCCCTAACGGCTGGGATAAAATGGTCAGGGACTTCGTCGAATGGATGCCCGGGCGTGTCGATCACTTCGATAAGATCAGCATGCAGAATACCGTACTCCAAAAACGCACGGTCGGTATCGGCATCTACACCCAGGAAGAGGCACTGGACTGGGGAGTGACGGGGCCGGGACTGCGCGCTACCGGCATCGACTACGACTTCCGCCGCGATCGAGCGTATGGCGGTTATGACCAGTTTGATTTTGATATACCGGTAGGCTCCAACGGCGACTGCTACGACCGGGCCGCAGTAAGGGTCGAAGAGGTCCGCCAGAGCGTGAGAATCGTCAAGCAGTGCCTCGACAACATGCCAGAGGGGCCCTACAAAGCGGATCATCCCCTCACCACACCGCCACCCAAAGAGCGCACCATGCGGGATATCGAGACGCTGATTCACCACTTTGTCAATGTCAGCTGGGGCCCTGTTATACCGGCAGGGGAAGCCAGCGTAACCGTTGAAGCTACCAAGGGAAACAACAGCTATTACCTGACCAGCGACGGCAGCACCACCTCGTATCGGACCAGAATCCGGACCCCGACGTTTGCGCATTTGCAGATGCTGCCACTGATCAGCAGAGGACTGATGGTTCAGGACGTGGTCGCCATCCTGTGTGCTACCGATATCGTAATGGCGGATGTAGATCGTTAGATTGTCAAGATCTGAAAGCGGATCTGGATTGTTAGGACGTAAATATGAGTGCAGCAGAGCAGGACCTTATCCAAGCCCTTAGCGACGAGGAAATCGGGGAGATCGAAAAAGAGATCACTCACCTCAACGGTCGCAAGTCTGCTGCTATCGACGCGCTCAAAATAGTGCAAAAGCACCGGCGCTACGTATCTGATGAGAGTCTGCAGGCGGTAGCTAATCTCCTGGGTATGTCCTTTGCAGAACTCGATGGCATCGCCACATTCTACAATCTGATATTCCGCAAGCCTGTCGGAGAAAAAGTCATTCTTCTGTGTGACAGTGTCAGCTGCTGGATCATGGGCGGCGTAGACATTCGAGAGAAGATAAAGTCGAAACTGCAGATAGAGATGGGAGAGACAACACCTGACGACAAATACACACTGCTTCCGATGTCGTGTCTGGGCGACTGTGATCACGCCCCTGCAATGATTGTCGGCGAAGACGTATATCGCGATCTTACCAATGAACGAATTGACGAAATCTTTGACGAGTAAACATGGAAACTCCATTAACTAACAACATCGGTCCCGACAAGCCATTTCCGGATCTCGCTGTCTATGAGCAGAACGGCGGCTATCAGACGGTACGCGACACCATTGGCAAACGATCACCGACCGATGTGCAGGAAGCAGTCAGCGAATCCAGGCTGCGCGGAAGAGGAGGTGCGGGAGTTTCCACCGGGATGAAATGGGGTTTCGTACCCATGGACAACGCCAGTCCCGGACACAAATACCTGGTAGCCAACGCAGACGAGATGGAACCGGGGGCCTTTAAGGACCGGGTTCTGATGGAGTTTGACCCCCACCAGTTGATCGAGGGGATGATACTCTCGGCCTATGCCATCCAAGCCGACATCGGCTACATTTTTATCCGCTCGGACTATTACTTGGCCACAGCAAGGCTAAAGGCGGCAATTGCAGAGAGTCGTGACAAAGGCTACCTGGGAGAGCGAATCCTCGGGACCGATTACAGTTTCGAGCTGCACGTGCACGTCAGTGCCGGGCGCTACATCTGCGGCGAAGAGACCGCGCTCTTGAATTCCCTCGAAGGAAAGAGGGCAAACCCCAGAACCAAGCCGCCGTTTCCCCCGATTAGTGGACTGTGGGGCAGACCCACCATCGTCAATAACGTCGAGACGCTCTGCTGTGTCCCCCACATCGTGCAAAACGGTGCAGACTGGTTCAGGTCGTTGGGAAGAGCGGAGGATGCCGGCACGAAACTGTTCGGTGCAAGTGGCAGGGTCAAGAATCCGGGTTGCTGGGAATTGCCGATGGGTACCCCCATCAGGGAGATCCTCGAAGGAAGCGCAGGCGGAATGCAGGATGGTTACGGCCTCCGAGGGTTCCTGCCGGGTGGTGGATCTACCGGCTTTCTGACCGACGAGCATCTGGATCTGCCGATGGACTACGATGCCATCATGCAGGTCAAAAGCCGCCTTGGTACGGGTACCATGATCATTCTGGACGACAGAACCTGTCCCATCGGCATGGTTGAAAATCTGGTCAACTTCTTCGCGCGGGAGTCCTGTGGTTTCTGCACGCCGTGCCGCGATGGACTGCCATGGATTGAAGAGATTTTGCACAAGTTGGAAACCGGGCAGGCAGAGCCGGAAGATATGAACATACTGGCCCAGCAGGCTGGATTTATCGACTGGTGGGGATCAGATTCGAGCAGCAACGGCAACACCCACTGCCCTCTTGCGCCCGGCGCCATAGAACCGCTCGAGAGTGCTAGGAAGTACTTCGCCGATGACTTTGAACGACACATCCGGGACAAGAAGTGTTCCTATCGGTAGTAGCCATAGACAGCAGATCCAGAGAACAGATTTAGAGAGCAGATTTTGCAGGAAGGAGTAACACATGCCCAAGATTGTTGTTGATGGGATATCCTATGAAGTGGATGCCGGCAATAATCTGTTGGAAGCGCTTCTCAATCTGAAGAGGGATCTACCTTATTTCTGCTGGCACCCTTCCATGGGTTCGATCGGCGCCTGCCGCCAATGCGCAGTCATTCAGTATCGGGATGAGGATGATGACACGGGCCGTATTGTCATGGCCTGCATGACACCGGTCAGCGAAGGGACGATCTTTTCTACCGATACGGACAGTGCCAAAGAATTTCGCCGCGATGTAATCGAAAACATGATGATCAATCACCCCCATGATTGTCCCGTCTGTGAAGAAGGTGGTGAGTGTCATCTGCAGGACATGACGGTGATGACCGGTCACAGGAATCGGACCTACAGCGGCCCCAAGAATACGTTCAGAAATCAGTACCTCGGACCCTTCATCGATCACGAGATGAATCGCTGCATCACATGCTACCGATGCGTCCGCTACTACAGTGACTATGCAGGCGGAGTTGATCTGGCGGCGTTTGCTTCCCGCAACAACACCTACTTCGGCCGCCACCAGGATGGCATCCTCGAGAGCGAATTTGCGGGTAATCTGGTGGAGGTGTGTCCGACCGGAGTGTTTACCGACAAAACTCTTAGCGAACACTATACACGCAAGTGGGATCTGCAATCGGCCCCATCGATATGTGTGGGGTGTGGCGCAGGATGCAACACCAGCGCATCCGAGCGTTACGGCCAGCTAAGGCGCATTCACAATCGTTTCAACGACCAGGTAAACGGCTATTTCCTCTGCGACCGCGGTCGATTCGGTGCAGGATTTGTCAATAACGAGGACAGGATCCCCCAGGCCGGTATTCGTGACAGCGAGGGCAAATATGATCGGGTCAGCGCAGAAGAGGCGCTCTCGCACGTAGCGGATCAATTAGCTAACAGTTCAGGCAAGGTGGTAGGTATCGGATCTCCACGGGCTTCACTGGAATCCAACTACCTGCTCAAGCAGATTGTTGGCGAGGGTAATTTCTACAGCGGTGTATCTAGCAAAGAGCAGGAGCTCACCAACTGCATCATCGATATTATGCGTGATGGCAGCGTCAAAACGCCCTCATTGGCCGAGGTGGAAGAAGCGGATGCTGTCCTGGTACTGGGCCAAGACCTGACCAACACAGCTCCCCGCTTAGCACTGGCCGTGCGCCAATCAGTGAGGAACCGGTCGAAGGAGTTGGCAGTTCAGGCTCAAATTCCGCTCTGGCAGGATGCTGCGGTGCGAGAACTGGCCCAGGATGAACTCAGTCCACTGGTTCTGTTGACCTCTTATGCGGATCGACTCGAAGATGTGGCGAGCCTGAGCTGTCATGCGTCAGCAACAGACATCGCCCGCATCGGATTCGCCGTTGCCAATCGATTGAACGATCGGTTCACGGCCGTGGATGGCCTCAGTGAGACAGATCAGAAGACCGTAGAGGAAGTGGTGGAAATTCTGAAGGCAGCAGATCGCCCCTTAATCGTCTCAGGAACCGGCAGCCAATCGAAGTCCGTTATCGAAGCGGCAGCTAATATCGCTTGGGCGCTGCAAGCCGATAACGAGCAGACTGCCATCATGCTCTGCGTGCCTGAGTGTAATAGTCTGGGCGTCGGCTTGCTGGAGAGGGAAAACAGTAACACTCTGACAGATCTGTTGGATTCAACTGACACGATTTCAACAGCCATCGTTCTGGAAAATGATCTGTTTCGAAGAGCTTCAACTCAGCAGATCACGGCATTCGCTGCAAAGCTCGAGCAATTGGTGGTAATAGACTCCCTCGACAATGCGACCGTGTCTTTGTCCGATGTGGTTCTGCCTGCCGCCACCTTCGCTGAAACGGAGGGAACCCTGGTAAACAATGAAGGTAGGGCGCAACGATCCTTTGCTGTATTTGAGGGCGCCGGCGATATTCAGGGAAGCTGGCAATGGCTGACCAACCTGGGCAAGGCCCTTTCAAGGGAGGGATTCGCTGCCCTGGAACGGATCGATTCAGTCACTGCGGAATGTGAACGTAGCAATGACCTGCTGTCCGGTATCACAAAGGTCGCGCCAACTGCTGACTACCGCGTCGAAGGTATGAAGATTGCCCGAATGACCCACCGCGCCAGCGGAAGAACGGCGATGAGAGCCAACATCAACGTCCATGAACCGAAACAACCGGTGGATCAGGAATCCGCACTGGCATACACTATGGAGGGGATCAGCGGACCCCGAGCTCCTCTATCCGCTTATGTCTGGTCACCCGGGTGGAACTCCAATCAGGCGGTGCACAAATTTCAGACTGAAACAGGTGGCCCGCTGTCCCACGTCAATCCGGGTATTCGTCTGATCGAGCCCGCCGGCAACGGCAGCCCGCAGGAGAGATACCGTGAAGTGCCACAGCCAAGAGCTGCAGGAGCAGGATCCCTGGCACTCATTCCCAGATACCACATATTCGGCAGTGACGAGATGAGCGCGCGTAGTAAAGCGATTGCAGAGCTGGCTCCCAGCAGTTATCTGGCCATCGCTCCGGAAACTGCGCAGCGCTTGTCGGTGGTCTCCAAAGACGGTGTTGAATTCACCATCGGTAATCGGACCCTGCAGCTGGAGGTCGTAGTGGATAGCTCGGTCGACGACGGCTGTGCCCTCTTTCCAGCCGGACTGGCGGATACGCTGGATCTTATGCATCAGGCCCAGGTCAGTCTGCAAAAGGCGGCTGGCTGGACCCCAAGAACAACCACCCAGGATAAGCTGATTGCGAAAGAGTAGGTAGATCATCCATGGAAATCATCCTCGCCCTATTGAAAGTTTTCGGAGTCCTGATCGGTGCCGTATTGGCGGCGGCCGTGCTGACTTGGTACGAACGAAGGATGCTTGGCCTGTGGCAGGATCGTCTTGGCCCCAATCGCGTCTGGTTTTTCGGCATCGGCATCGTGGTGGCCGACATGCTGAAGATGTTCTTTAAGGATGACTGGATACCGCCGTTTGCCGACAAACCCATCTTCGTAATGGCACCTGCCATCATGTTAGGGTCCATCTGGATGGCGTTTGCGGTGGTTCCATTCGCGCCCGGTATTCACGTCATCGACCTAAACGTCGGCCTGTTGTTCTTTATGGGCATGAGTTCGATGGCTGTTTACGGCGTGCTGCTGGGCGGCCTTTCCTCAAACAGCAAGTTTGCACTCATCGGCGGGCTGCGCTCGGCCGCGCAGATGGTCAGTTACGAAGTCTTCATGGGTCTTTCCCTGATGGGCGTAGTCATGATCACCGGCTCATTCAGCCTGGTCAAAATCGTCGAAGCCCAGGGGGATCTCTGGTTTGTTGTCACCCAGTTTCTGGGCTTTATCGTCTTCATGATCGCGGGGATCGCTGAAAGTCACCGATTGCCATTCGACCTGCCGGAGGCGGAGCAGGAACTGGTGCAGGGATTTCATACCGAATACTCGGGCATGAGTTTCGGTATGTACATGGTGGGTGAATACATGGGTGTGGTACTGGTTTCGGTATTCATCACCACGATTTTCTTCGGTGGATGGCTGGGACCTGACTTCCTGGCCTGGACGGGCATTGCATGGCTGTCAACCGTCACCGACTTCTTCTGGTTTGCCGTCAAGGCGGCGTTCTTCATCAGCTTTTTTGTACTGCTGCGGGCCGCCATGCCGAGGCCCAGGTACGACCAACTGATGTCGTTAGGTTGGAAGATCATGTTACCTTTGACCCTGCTGAACCTGGTAGTGACAGGGTACGTATTACTCATGCAAACGTAAGGATTAAGAAAAGGCTAAACCGGTGCTCGAAAACATAATCAGCCAATTCCGCACACTCTATGGAGTCTGCAGCCACATGTTCCGCAGGTATGCTAAGCGCGGGCCGATGTACGAAGTGGTGGGTAAGAAGAAACTGTGGGAGACGGTTCAATATCCCGAAGAGATGCCGTACCTGGCGCCAAGATTTAGAGGCCGAATCGTCCTCACCCGTGACCCGGATGGAGAGGAACGCTGTGTGGCATGCAACCTCTGTGCAAGCGTCTGTCCACCGGACTGCATCGCCCTGCAGAAGACAGAGGCGGACGACGGTCGCTGGTATCCGGAGTTCTTTAGAATCAATTTCTCTCGCTGCATGATGTGCGGCTTGTGCGAGGAAGCTTGCCCCACCTATGCCATCCAATTGACACCGGAGTTCGAGATGGGTGAATACCATCGTGAGAATCTCATCTACGAAAAGGAGCACCTGCTCATCGACGGCCAGGGCAAGTACCCGGGTTACAGTTTCTACAACGTAGCCGGCAAGAGTATCGCAGGCAAGGACAAGGGAGACGGTGACGGCGAAGCACCACCGGTGGACATTCACTCGTTACTACCGTGATGAAGAGCAGAGGAGGCTAAGTGGAACTGATACTTTTTTATCTGGCAGCGGCGATCTCATTGGGTACTACCCTGATGGCGATTACCCGCACCAACGCCGCCCATGCGCTCATCTATTTCATCATCTCGCTGCTGGCATCAGCGGTTATCTTCTTCCTGGTGGGTGCGCCATTTGCAGCCGTCCTTGAGGTGATCGTATATGCCGGCGCCATCATGGTGTTGTTTGTCTTCGTCATCATGATGCTGAATCTGGGAGAAGCAGGGCAGCGACAGGAACAAGCTTGGTTGAGTCTCAGCGCCTGGATAGTACCCGCCATTCTGGCAGCCATACTGTTAGCCGAAATGGTATTGGTTCTAAGCAGTAGTGAGACACCCATACCCGCGCAATCCGTAACGCCAAAGCAAGTCGGGGAATCACTGTTCGGACCGTATATCCTGGCCGTTGAGATCGCCTCGATGCTACTGTTAGCAGGTCTGGTCGGCGCCTACCACTTGGGCAGGCGTTACCTGGAAGAAACCAGAGAGGACGAGGGGGAATAATGGAAGCCGTATCAGTTCCGTTGGAACATGGTCTCGTACTGGCCGCTCTGCTGTTCAGTCTTGGACTCATCGGGGTTATGGTTCGTCGCAACCTTCTTTTCATATTGATGTCCCTGGAGATCATGCTCAATTCAACCGCCCTGGCATTCATCATGGTGGGTGCTCGCTGGGCGAAGCCGGATGGACAAGTGATGTTCATGCTGATATTGACCGTTGCTGCCGCCGAAGTGGCGGTCGGCTTAGGACTACTGTTACAACTGCATCATCGATTCCGTTCACTGGACACCAATGCTGCAAGTCATTTGAGGGGATAGAATGCTCGATCTAGTTTGGCTCGTCCCGATATTCCCACTGGCCGGGTTCCTGATTCTGTTTACGACCATCGGTAAGCTTCCTCAGCCCATCGCAGCCGCCGTTGGTGCGGGAAGTGTTGGTCTGGCCGCTGTAGTGGCATTCTCCGCCGGCTACGTGTTTCTCGCTGACGGCATGTCGCCCCTGACGGTAACGCTTTATACATGGATGAATGTCGGCGACTTCTCTCCCGGCTTATCCTTCTACGTGGACGGGTTGACTCTAATCATGATGTTCGTCATTACCGGCGTTGGATTTCTGATTCATGTCTATTCCACCACCAATCGGGCCGTGTTCATAGATGACGAGCATCACAGCCGCTTCTTCGCCTATATGAATCTGTTTGTGTGCGCCATGCTGCTGCTGGTAATGGGCGACAATCTGCTGCTCCTTTACATGGGTTGGGAAGGCGTGGGCCTGTGCAGCTACCTGCTGATCGGGTTCTGGCACGACGACCCGGCTAACGGCGCGGCCGCAAGAAAGGCCTTTGTCGTCACGCGGATCGGCGACACCGCGATGGCCCTCGGGCTGTTCCTGCTATTCTTGAATTTCCGTACCCTTGAGATCCAGCCACTCATGGCCAAGGCAAGCGGAACCTGGGTTCTCGGCTCGCCGACCCTGGCTGCATTCCTGATTCTCGGGGGTGCGGTGGGTAAATCGGCACAACTGCCATTGCAGACCTGGCTGCCGGATGCGATGGCCGGTCCCACTCCTGTCAGTGCCCTGATCCATGCAGCTACAATGGTGACCGCCGGCGTTTACCTGATTGCCCGGACCCACGAACTCTTCCTGTTGGCGCCCGTCGCTCAAACGGCTGTCGCCCTGGTTGGCGTAATCACGCTGCTGATGGCTGCCTGCACGGCTCTGGTCCAGACCGATATCAAGCGCATCCTCGCCTTCTCGACTATCAGTCAGATTGGGTATATGTTCCTGGCCCTCGGGGTAAGTGCCTGGTCATCCGGTATATTCCACCTGATGACCCATGCCTTCTTCAAGGCGTTACTGTTCCTCGGGGCAGGTGCGGTGATCTTCAGCCTGCATCACGAGCACAATATCCTCAAGATGGGTGGCCTCCGAAAGAGACTGCCGGTGGCATTCTGGAGTTTCCTGATCGGCAGCGCCGCATTGGCTGCATTCCCGTTTACATCCGGTTTCTACAGCAAGGAACCCATTCTGATGCAGGCCTTCGAGGTCAGCCCCTGGTTATGGGCCGGTGGATTGCTCGGTGCATTTATCACCGCCATCTACAGTTTCCGCCTGGTCTTCATCGTGTTCTTCGGTGAGATGAGGACGGAACCCATAGAGCCGACAGGACTATCCGGCACGCCTTGGGCTATGGCGATTCCGCTGCTAATCCTTTGCGTTCTGGCAATCACTGGCGGTTGGTGGGGTGAACCACAGGTGGCAGCGGTATTCCCTGAAGTGAGCGGTGAGCACCATGCTGGGGCCACCGCTTATATCACGTCCGGGGTTCCCCTCGTCGGAATAGTACTGGCCTACCTGATTTTCCTGGACGGCAGGCTGAAGGTCACCGCCCTGACCGAATCGAGCCTGGGCAAGGTACTGCACGACTTCTGGTTCAGCCATTGGGCGATGGACTGGCTCTACAATGCACTGTTCGTGAGCCCCTTCAAGTGGGTGACTGCTTTCAACAAGAAGGACATCCTCGTCGATTCTATCTACGACGGAACAGCAGCGACCGCCGCATACGTTCACACGCTGCTCTCCCAGACACAGACTGGCGTACTGCGTTTCTACGCAGCCAGCATGGCTTTGGGACTGGTGGTGTTGGTCGCGGTGGTGTTGGGATTAACTTAGGACTGACTGGATACTGATATGATTTTATTGTGGCTGATCATCGTACTGTTCGCAGGTGGAGTCGTAGCCTGGCTGGCAGAGGGGTGGAACAAAGATTGGCCAAGATGGGTATCCCTCTTTTTTCTGGGAATCTCTCTTATCATCGTCGCGACTCTGTTCGGTAATCCGCTGCCCGGAGATGGCTTTGTTACCGGCAACCTGACTAACGAGTCGGCCTGGCTGGTCAGCTTCTACTGGAGCTGGATTCCTCGATTCGGCATCAACGTACAACTCGGCCTCGACGGTCTCAGTCTGTTGATGGTAGGTCTGACCGTATTCCTGGGCGTTGTGGCGGTTGTGTCCTCCTGGTCCGAGATCGATCACAGACCGGGCTTCTTCCAGTTCAATTTGATGTGGACCCTCGCGGGCGTTGTGGGAGTCTTCGTATCACTGGATCTGTTTCTGTTCTTCTTCTTCTGGGAAGTGATGTTGATCCCCATGTATCTGCTGATTGCAGTCTGGGGCCATGAAGACAGGAACTACGCGTCGATGAAGTTCTTCCTGTTCACCCAGATCAGCGGCATGCTCATGTTGGTGGCAATTCTGTCCCTGGTGTTCATACATCATGACACGACCGGCGTGTACACCTTCAATTACTTCGATCTGCTCGGCACCCAGTTGAGTGAGTCGGTGGGGTTCTGGTTGATGCTGGGCTTCTTTATCGCGTTTGTCGTCAAGCTGCCGGGATTTCCGTTCCACCCCTGGTTGGCAGACGCACATACCCAGGCACCGACCGCTGCCAGCGTGCTACTGGCAGGAATTCTACTCAAAACCGGCGCGTACGGTTTGATTCGCTTCACCGTTCCCCTGTTCCCCTCTGCATTCGTTGAAATCGCGCCGTACGCCATGGCGCTGGGTACGGCCGGCGTGATTTACGGGGCACTGCTGGCATTCGCTCAGACCGACTTCAAGCGATTGATCGCATATAGCAGCGTCAGCCATATGGGATTCGTGCTGATAGGCATTTACGCCTGGAATCAGTATACGCTGCAGGGTTCGGTCATGCAGATGATCGCCCACGGTTTCAGTACGGCGGCCCTCTTTATGTTGGCGGGGGCCATCCAACACAGACTGCACACGCGCGAGATGACCAAGATGGGAGGCCTGTGGAAGGAGATGCCCAGGATGGGCGCGATCGCCTTGTTCTTTATCATCGCATCACTGGGTATGCCGGGACTGGGTAACTTCGTTGGTGAATTCCTGGTATTGATGGGCACGTTCCAGGTGAATATACCGATTACCGTAGTGGCCGCCCTGGGACTGATTACCGCTGCCGTCTATTCCTTGATTGCGATGCAGAGAACGTTTCAGGGACAGCCGACCGCGGAGGCGGCATATCCCGACGGCCTTCAAGATTACGGAGCCAGGGATATCTCGGTTATGATCATGATGATGATCGGTCTGCTCTTTCTGGGTCTCTACCCGCAACCCATCTTTGACATCGCTAATCCGGTCCTGGCAAATCTGCACACCTACACGCCCCATGGAAGTCCGGCATGGTTGGGGAGCCTGCTATGAGTAACACTGAACTGGTTGCCCTGCTTCCACTGATTAGTTTTGCTACGGTCATCACCATCGTCTTGCTGGCGATACCCTTCTGGCGCAACCTCAAAGGGATCTGTGCGCTGAGTGTAGTCGGCCTGCTGATCAGCCTGGCAACGATCCTCTGGACCACCCGGATTGTGCCGATACAGGTAACGCCCCTTGTCCTGATCGATCAATACGCACTGCTCTTCATGACACTGATCTGTCTCGCTACCGTCGCGGTCGCCCTGCTGGCCTATGATTACCTGAAGGAGAGAGAGGGCCAACAAGAGGAGTTTTATCTGCTGCTGTTGCTGGCAGCTCTCGGGGCAATCGTACTGGTGTGCAGCAGCCACTTCGCATCCTTCCTGTTGGGCCTGGAATTACTGGGCATCTCCCTCTACGCCTTGATCTCATTTCCCATCCGAGGTCAGGCTACGCTGGAGGCGGCTCTCAAGTATCTGATTCTCTCCGGCGTCGCTTCAGCATTCCTGCTGTTCGGCACGGCGCTGATCTTTGCAGCACTGGGAACGCTGTCTTTCAACGAAATGGTGCAGGGATTCTACGTGGACGTTGGCAGCAACCGATTGTACGTCATGGTCGGCAGTGCTTTGATGCTGGCCGGCATCTGCTTCAAGCTCTCCCTGGTGCCGTTTCACATGTGGACTCCGGATGTGTACGAAGGCGCTCCAGCACCAGTGACCGCCTTCGTCGCCACGGTCTCCAAAGGGGCCATCTTTGCCATTCTGCTGCGCTTCTTCATCTGGACCGATGCCTATCAATATGAATCCATCCTGTTCGGTCTGGGCATCATCGCCGTCTTATCGATGCTGGCGGGCAATCTGCTCGCCCTCATGCAGTCGAGCGTCAAGCGAATTCTGGCTTACTCCTCTATTGCTCACCTCGGCTATCTACTGGTGGCGTTTATCGCCGGACGACTGGCCGGTGGTGCCGCTCTTGCCGTGGAAGCGGCAAGCTATTTCCTGGTCGCGTATTTCATCACCACCCTCGGGGCGTTCGGCGTTGTCAGTATCATGTCCAATGGGAACCGGGAGCGGGATCTTGACGATATCGCCAGCTACGAGGGATTGTTCTCGCGTCGTCCGTTCCTGGCAACAGCGTTTACCGCCATGTTGCTCTCGTTGGCGGGCATTCCACTTACGGTCGGCTTTGTGGGCAAGTTCTATATCTTCGCCGCAGGGGTGCAGGGCGCCCTCGCCTCGTATGGATGGTCGCTGCTGGTGGCTTTGATTATCGGCAGTGGTATTGGTCTCTATTACTATCTGAGGATCGTGTTCGCAATGACCAAGCGGCCCGCCGCCACGGATTCTGCCGCGACGGAGTGGATCACCATACCGGTTGCCGGTGGTTGGGTGATGCTGACACTGACCGGTACGTTGCTGGCTCTCGGGGTTTATCCAACTCCGCTGATCGAACTGATCAACAGCATGGTGAGGTCACTGCCGCTGTAGCCCGAGAGGCGGCCCCGCCCCGAGAATGAGACTGTAACGGTACGTTATCCAATCAGGCTGAACTGTCTGGTCGCACGAATGTCTCGGCTGGAGCTGCCTACTCTCAGTTCATAATCACCCGGTTCGACCAGCCACTCTTTCTGCTGCGGATCATAGAACGCCAGACTTCTTGCAGCTAGATTGAATCTAACGACCTCACTTTGCCCAACATCGAGCGTGATCTTGGCAAAGTCCTTCAGTTCCTGTTCCGGTCGCGTCAAGCGGGGACGCAGATGTCGAATATATAGCTGTACGACTTCAGTGCCCCTTCTGGCACCGATGTTTCTGACTTCGACGGTACACTCTACATCTTCTGGTGAAGAGTAGTGATCCTCCTGCAACGAAATCTCTGCATACTCGAACTGTGTATAGGAGTTGCCATGGCCAAACGGGAACAGTGGCTCAACGCGCTTTTTGTCATAATAGCGATAGCCCACGAATATTCCTTCGCCGTAACGCACCTGACCATTGTCACCCGGATAGTTAATGAAGGCGGGATTATCTTCCAGCCGTTCTGGAAATGTCTGGGTCAGTCGCCCGGAAGGGTCACAATCACCGAACAGAACATCCGCAATGGCGTTACCGCATTCCTGTCCCGGGTACCAGCATTCCAGCACCGCAGGCACCTGATCCAACCAGTCAGACATGACCAGCGATGAACCATTGTTCAGCACCACTACGGTACTCCTGTTAGCCTTCGCGACCTCCTGTATCAGTTTCACCTGATCGCCGCACAACTGCATAGGGCAGTGCCAACTCCCTTGGACTGCACGCCTTTTATAAAAGCCACCGCCATCCGGGCGGTCAGATAGGGATCTTCCGAATAACACTCGAAATTCCTTCCTGCGAGCGGCGATCGATGGATGTTGACTGTCGGACCCAGCAGAATCTGTGCACCTTTGGACAGCGCCTCCTCGCCGAGGAGCTGACCCACCCGGTTGATGAGTTCAACGTTCCAGCTTGCGGCAAGCGCTGTTCCCACTGGTAGGCAGACGGAGGTCAGGTCGCTGCGCGCTTCTCCTCTTGCGCCATTGGGCCCATCGGTCATCTTGAAGGCGGGGATTTCAAGTCTTTGCACTCCAGTCGAGTGCCACAGGTTCGCGCCCGCCACCATCGACACCTTCTCAGCCAGGGTCATGCTGCGCAGCATTTGATCTATCCTTGTCTCCATCATCCGACTCCATCAAGGTATCTGCGTTGCAGGTGCTCTTTGAAATATCTCGAATCCAACGGGCCACCGGTGGCGCGCGTAAGCAGCTCTTGTGCACTGAGCAAACGACCCATGCCATGAATATTCGTGCGCAGCCAGGCAAGCAGTACCGTGAAGTCACCGCGACCGATCCCCGCCAGCAGTTCCGGGCTGTCTTTCTTGGCCGCTGCAAAGAGTTGCGCTGCCGTCATGGCTCCCAGACTATAGGTGGGGAAATAACCGAAGATTCCCGCCATCCAGTGGACATCCTGCATGCAACCATCTCGATCGTCTCCGTGGGTGGACAGTCCCAGATACTGTTGCATCTTGGCGTCCCACGCCTCGGGCAGATCAGCCAGGGGCAGGCGTCCTGCCAGTAGATCCTGTTCCAACTCGAACCTCAGGATGATGTGCAGCGGATAGGTGACTTCATCCGCATCAACGCGAATGCTTCCCTTCTCAACCCGGATGTAGTGTCCGCGCAGATTGTCGTCACTCCATGCCGATTTGTCCGACGCCAGTTCAGCAAACGTGTCCCGCAACATGGGGGCGACGTAGTGCAGAAATTCCGTGGTACGACAGACCTGCATCTCCATCAGCAACGACTGGCTCTCATGCATGGCCATGCCAAGGGCTTCACCCACGGGTTGATCGCGCCAGGCCGATGGCAAGCCCTGTTCATACAGGGCATGACCGGTTTCATGCAGCACCCCCATCAGCGCTTGCATGAAGGAGTTGTCTCGATAACGGGTGGTGATTCTGACATCATCCGGCACGCCGCCACAGAACGGATGGTGGCTGACATCCAGACGCCCGTGCTGCATGTCAAAACCGAGGGTCTTCATCAAGGTCAGTCCAAGTTCTCTCTGACTTTCGATCGGGAATGGGCCCGTCAGGGGCGCAAGCTCCGTTGCCGACTGTTTCTGCAGTACGCTCTCTACGAATGCAGGCAGGAACGATTTCAGATCAGCAAACAGGGCGGTGATCGTCGCACTTGTCAGGCCCGGCTCATATAGATCGATCAATGCATCGTACTGGGACAACCCGGTGGCTTCCGATCGGAGTTCAGCTTCATTGCGAGTGAGATTCAACACCTCCTGCAGAAGCGGCAGCAATGCATTCCAGTCGTTGGCAGCGCGCAATTCGCGCCAGCTCTGCTCACACTTTGCTGCCGCCCGGCTTTGCGCCTCTACCAGGTCGCTGGGAACACTGGTCGCCAGCAACCACGTTCTCTTCATCTGCTCAAGATTGGCTGTCTGCCACTCAGACAAATCCGGTTGGGATTCTGCGCTGGCGATCAAATCCGCCAGTTTTGCATCGGTTGTCAGCTCGTGCACGACCACGTTCAGGGCCGCCATCGCCTCGCCTCTGACCTGCCCTCCCCCAACAGGCATCATGGCAGCCTCGTCCCAGACGACAATCTGCTGTATATGATTGAGGTGATTGATGCGACGGAAGTGGTCTTGTAGTTCCTGGTAGGCACTCATGCTCGGCTGATCCTTAACTGTCTGGTTAGTCGATCTGCAATTCCGACATCGACTCCAGAACCGCCCAATCGGGTTCGCCGATATTTCCATTGGGATTGATCGGCTGAATACAGACATGGCTGGCACCCGCATCCAGGTGGGCTCTGATACGCTCAGCAATAGCCTCTTCATCACCCCAGGCAAACATGGTGTCGATAAAGCGGTCATTGCCGCCGTCTTCTAACTCGGCGGGTTCAAATCCCAGCCGTGCCCAGTTATTCCGATAGTTCACCAGGCCGAGATACATTTGTGCAGCAGTCCGGGCCAATTGTCGCGCCTTGACCGCGTCTGTTTCCAAAATCACTTTCTGCTCAACACACAACCAGGCGTCCGGTCCCATGGTTTGCCGGGCCATGGCCGTATGCTCAGGCGGGGTGAAATAAGGCAAGGCCCCACGGGTCTTCGCTGCCGCGAGATCAAGCATGTTTACGCCCAAAGCCGCCAATACTACCGGGGGCGTTTCTTCCGGTTGCACCGCCTGGTACGGAGTCGATTCCATCTTTGCCAGATACTCCCGCATGGTCGCGACCGGCTTGCCGTATCGATGGCCCCGCACAGTTTCCACCAGCGGTTGGTGGGATACGCCGAGGCCGAGTATGAATCTTCCGCCTGACTGTTCAGCAAGGGATTTGGCTGCCGCCATCGTTGCACCTGGATCGCGATTGTAGATGCTGGCGATGCCTGTTCCGACAATCAGTGTCTCGGTATTGGCGAGCAACCAGCCCGCATGGACGAACGGGTGGCGTCCAACAGCTTCGGGGATCCACAACACCGAATAGCCCAGTTTTTCAATTCGCCCGGCAAAGTCCGCTGCCTCGGCGGCCGACTGCGTGTCGGTGAAACACCAGACGCCTAGTTTTCCGATCCGCATAATCTTCCTTGGCCATCTGAGAGGAGACGCCAGATGGTAATCGATCCCCGGCTGGTTGGCTAATCCCGGCCCGGATGATCTCGACTGGCCCTCGTGGTATTCTCACTGTCGTTCAGCACTCCCGTGCAATATGGATTCACAGGATCGGAGATGAACAGGAAACAGAACATGGTAGCGATTTTCATCAGTGGAACAATCTCCCAGTTGGTACGAGAGGATCCCGAACGTGCTGCGATGCTGATCTCCATCGAGTTCTACCAAGCCTGCATCGCAACATTGAAACCGGGTGCCGTCCGTCGTTCAGCGCCGCTGAAGGAACGTGTCGAAGCGAGGAATTAGAGGATGCTCTCCTGGCCAGGTTGAGACTTCCCCAGGCACAGATTATCTGGGTGGCATCCGCCACCGCACTGTCCCTGCTGGGTGATCAGGCCCTCTACGCGCTGCTGCCCATCTACTTCCAGGAACTGGGCCTCGTCCCCATTCAGGTGGGATTGTTACTGTCGGCGAATCGATGGATCAGGTTACTGACCAACCATCTGGCGGAACGATTGGTCCGCACACACGCTTCCACCGGCCTGTTAGTTCTCTCGTTCCTGCTGGGCGCGCTGTTGACCTTCTACTATGCTCAGTCTCAATCCTTCCTATTGCTGTTGGTTGCCCGGTTGCTATGGGGACTGTGTTGGTCGTTCATCAGACACATCAGCATGATGACAGTCGCTACCCAAACTGCTGAGGGGCAGATGGGGCAGATGATGGGTTATTATAATGGCATCTCCCGCACCGGGTCGGTTGCCGGCATATTGCTCGGCGGCATTCTGTTCGATACGGTGGGTTTCCAACTGACGTTTCTCATCTTCGCGACTGTCTCTGTAATCGCGGTGCCGCTGGGATGGCAGTCACAAAGGCGCACTCGTCACGCTGACATGGTCGCCCAGTGGAAACATGACGAGAGTCCGGTGGGATTTCGCGCTTTGATGATCTGCGGCTTTAGCCTGGGCTGCGTCGGTCCCGGCCTCATCATGTCCACCCTGGGATTTGTTCTGGCAGGCCGATACGGCAGCGAACGGGCCGTTGCCGGCATCATTCTGGGGATCGCTACCGTCAACGGCCTGCTGCTGGGAACGCGCTGGATTCTGGAAAGTCTGGCGGCACCCTTCCTGGGTGCTTTTGTAGATCGAATCGGCATACACAAAGGGGCTCCGGTCTTCTTCGTCGCCGGAACCGTGTCACTTTGCTTCCTCTCTGTCACCACCAGTGTGTTGACACTGGTCACCGGTATTCTGGTCTTTTTCTTCAGTGCCACAGCCCTGCAAGCCGTAATTACCGGGCACGCAGGGAAGCAGGGATCCAGGGTTTACGCGAGATTCGCTTCCTCTTCAGATATTGGTGCAGCGGTGGGACCGCTGCTGGGTTGGACCGCCGTCGAGTTGAGCGGCCAAGACATCGTATTCATGCTGGCTACTCTCTTCTACGCTCTTGGCACAGTCAGCGCATGGGCCGCCTTTTATGGCAAGAATTCCCGGCGGGAATCGGGTTGAGTTCTCTGGCCCTCGGGATCGACCTGTCCGCCAAAGCGAACATTTGATGGGAGTCCCCCTCTCGATTCACCTTCATGACCTAACGGGATCTCAGTGGCGCCAGTCTCACGTGCGACGCACCAGTCGGGTGTGATTTGACTCCGTGGGGAAAACGTGATTAATTCGGTTCATGCGCCGACTCTATCTGAATGAGGATTGAACATGCTATTTGAAATCAGAAATTACCACTTCAATCCCGATCTGTTTGATGAATACAAAGAGTGGGCAAGGACACGCGCCACACCCTACCTGCACGCAAATCTTGATCTCGTGGGATTTTGGGTAAAGTCCGATATTGAATCCGAAGTCAACGGTCGACCACTGGATGAACTGGGTTCAGCCAACGTCACCTGGATCATCCGCTGGGAAAATATCGAACAGAGGAACGCTCAGTTTCCTCAAGTGCTCTCCTCGCCCGAGTGGAACGAGATATTCTCTCACGTGCCCGGAGGCCCGCAGAGCTATTTGAGGACGGAAGCGAAATTCTCTACCGAGCTGTGATATGCGCATGTACCCTTTTCCAGGACAGTCACAATCACACGGTTCACAGCACAGGCCACCGGCGTGAGGGGACGCAGTGTCTGTCCTTAGAATACCCAGTTTGAAGTTGGTAGTGGTCGGCCTGGGGGTTTACTTCCTGGTGATCGGTTCGGTCTGCATGCTGATGCCACAGCCGATGGCTGAACAGTTCAGCATCTCACCAATAGAGGTACATGGATTGAGCACCGTTCGGGGCGACCTGGGTGGATTGTTCCTGGGTCTCGCTATCATGAGTTTTCTGGGCGTTAAACGTCCAATGATGTTATATGCAGCCAGCATACTGCTTGGCGCTATAGCACTTGGGCGAGTCTTCGGCTTTATCCTCGATGGCGTTACCTATTTCACGGTTATGTTGTGTGTGGTGGAAGTGATTCTCGCCGGCATATTCATAGGGCTGGCCATTCGGACTCAAGTTTCGTTGAATGGGACTGCCACGAAGTCCGCCCCTAACGAGTCAACGGAATCTCAGTAAGCAGGAGATCAGCATGAGCTGGAAATCTGAAATCGACGAGTTACACCAACGCGCCGCCCTGGCAGATGAAATGGGGGGCGAGGAAAAGGTAGCGAGGCAGCACGAATTCAACAAACTCACCATCCGTGAGCGCATTGATGCGATCATCGATCCGGGTTCCTTCCATGAGATTGGCAAGCTGGCCGGTGTCGGACAGTACAACGACGAAGGCGAGCTGACCGGATTCACCCCTTCCAACTTCGTCTTTGGCACAGCAGAGATCGAGTCCCGTCCGGTGATCGTCTCCGGAGATGACTTTACCGTGCGGGGCGGTTCAGCAGATGCATCCATCGGCGGAAAACGAAACCAGGCGGAAGGGCTGGCGCAGGATCTTCGCCTGCCTCACGTTCGGCTGGTGGATGGCATGGGAGGCGGTGGCTCCGTAAAGACCATTCAGACCGCAGGGCGAACCTATATCCCTATGGTACGCGGATGGGAGACGGTCGTAGGGCATCTGGCCATCGCGCCCTCCGTCTCGCTGGCTCTCGGTTCCGTAGCAGGCATCGGCGCTGCGCGGGTGGCAACCAGCCACTATTCAGTGATCGTCAAGGACAGTGCCCAGATGATGATTGCCGGGCCCGCTCTGGTGGACTGGGCCAGACTCGGGAATGTCAGTAAGGAAGAACTGGGTGCCAGCAGGATACACACCCGAAACGGTGCCATTGACGATGAGGTCGATTCTGAACAGGAAGCGTTCGAGCGCGCTGCTCAATTCCTTTCCTACCTACCCAGCAGTGTCGATGAACTGCCACCGCGAACGGAATGCAGCGATGCTGTCGATCGACGCGATGAAGAATTGCTGTCGACGGTTCCCAAGGAAGCACGCAAAGTTTACAAGATGCGCCCCATAATTGAATCGGTGGTGGACAGGAACTCGTTCTTCGAGATCGGCCGCAAATGGGGTCGCACCATCATCTGCGGGATGGCGCGATTGGATGGCGTTGCGGTAGCAGTGTTTGCGGAAGATCCGTATGTTTACGGAGGGGCCTGGACGGCGGATGGCTGCCGTAAACTGATTCGGCTGCTCGACCTGGCCTCCACCTTTCACCTGCCCTTGGTTCATCTGGTGGATTGCCCCGGTTTCCTGATCGGCAAACAGGCGGAGGAAGATTCCACCATCCGATTTGGCAGTCAGGCGCTGGCTACGCTCGGTCAGGCAACCGTGCCGTTCTGTTCGGTTATCATCCGCAAGGCATTTGGTGTAGCAGGTGCTGCCAATCACAAACCAGGAGCCAACCACTTCCGATTTTCCTGGCCATCGGGAGACTGGGGTTCACTGCCCATCGAGGGTGGCGCGGAAGTGGCTTACAAGGCGGAACTGGCAGAGGCCGAAGACTATGGCGCTCACCTTGCGAAAATAAAGGCTCGATTGAATCGCGTTCGTTCACCGTTTAGATCGGCGGAGTTCTTTGAGATAGAGGAGATCATCGATCCACGAGATACCAGACCCGTCCTGTGCCGCTGGGTCAACCTGGCCTACAAAGCACTCCGTCCCGGCCCCACTGCCTTCGGTTACCGGCCATAGCGATGGATGCAACCAATCGATATTCGGGCAGTTGTCATTGTGGAAATATCCAACTGGAATTTACAACGAAGATACCACACAGCGAGATACAACCACGCATTTGCACGTGTAGCTTCTGCAGCAAGCACAATGCGGTATATATCTCCGATCCAAAAGGAGATCTCGCTGTATCAGTAGAGAATCCTCTGGAGATTAGTGCCTATCAACACGGCACCAACACAGCGGGATTCATCGTCTGTAAACAGTGTGGGGTGTTTGCTGTTGCTTTGAGCAAGATTAACAGGAAGGTACATGCCGTGCTGAATGTCAGAACCATGGACGGTGCTGCTTTCGTTAACGCGCCTCAACTGTTTGATTATGACGGCGAGGCGAAAGAGGAAAGACTGACGCGCAGATCGAGAAACTGGATCGGGCAAGTAACACTTGAAAACTTCGAGATTTAGTCCTGAAGGCCCTACATGGACTCGCTTTGCACTACCCTTTCCACAGGGGGGATGAGTCTTTCATCAGGCGATCCATCTTCAACATTCTGGCGATGGGTTGTTCGCCTTTGATGAGCAGCATATCGCGCCATAGTATTTCTGTTTGTGGGCTATCGGAGAGACCAACAATCTCTCCACTCGCCATGTAGTCCGTTTCCGAAAGAACCGGTCCATCGATGAACTCGACTTCAATGGCACCGTACAACCCAACGAAAGGTGGTTTGACCGACCTGACGAGAGTGTTTTCCGCGGCTCCAAAAATAGCCACGATTCTTGTCATGGGTAAAACTCTGCCGCCGAATCGATCGGCTGTAACATAACAATCCAGAGGCTCGGTGATGACCTGAAGTTGCTCGTCTATGCTACTGTCCGCGATGCGAACCTTCTGTGGCTCAGCGGTGTCCGCGACATTCAGGGCAGAGAGGATACGAAGTTCCGTGACCGGTCGAATCGTTGTGAGTTTCTGTCGAAGTTCGGATTCTTCATCGTGGCCGCCACAGGATGCGCTCCCGGACATGACCAGCGTGCCATCGTCTTTTTCCATCCAGACGATCGCTCTCTGCAGAGCGGCGGTCTTGATGGGATCGGAAACAAAGCACCTGACGGGTTCCTGATCAACGGTCGCGCTCCTGAAATACAACGAAAGCGTACCTGTGTGCCAGTAATCTGCGCCGAACGTTGCCTCGAGCAGCGGCATAAACTGCTCCATGTGAATCGAACCCGCGACGGTGCCTCCCCTGAATCCCAAATCGGTCGCCGTATCGTCGTCGTGGATACCACCTTTCTGGTGTGCCGCCGTATTGGTGGGTTTGCGCCATTCGCTCTTGAGTTTTGCCTGCATGACTTTGTGCTCTCGTGTGGACCGTTCAATCACCTTACATTATTCACGTCACAAAGTGGACCGTACTAAGTTCTCGACAAGCGCATGTATCCAGACAGTTCTGGATGGTGCATTTGACCAATTAGTGAGTAACCCCGTTCTCATTGTGGTTTTCATCCCTCTCGCCAGGCAGAATCCGTCACACTATGCTGATGCAGGACCTAGACGCAGGAGCGGCTTAGCGCAGAAAAAAGAATCGAAATCGTTGGCCTTTAGGCTTTCAAATCAACCGTTTACACAGCACGTGCTCCACTTGCGCAGGAATCCGAAGAGGATTCAGTGACGGGTGTGGTACGGATTATGTATAGCACTATCGTACCGAAACCGAGGATTCAGGGAGGGCTGAATGAGACGAAGAGGACTGATGAGACACACACGTTCCAGCATCGTTGCCGCGACGCTTCTGGTTACTAGCCAGGTATCTGCGGATGTCGGTGACGGATGGGGTCATTACGGTGGCAGCGAGAAGGGCTTGCAGTACTCCTCTGCAGATCAGATCAACCTTTCCAATGTCGCGAATCTCAGAGTAGTCTGGCAGTTTCGTACCGGGGAGATGGGTGAGGGGTCGCGTAGTGGATATTCGTTCCAGGCAAATCCGATCCTGGCTCGTGGCACACTTTATGTTTCCACCGGCAGCGGGATCATCATCGCGCTGGACCCGGTAACGGGGACGGAACGGTGGCGTTTCGATCCCAAACTGGATCGAACGCGGGGCACTTCTGAAACGGCCAATCGAGGCGTTAGCTCATGGATCGATCCCACTCGTAGCGAAGGCGACGCCTGTTTCCATCGCATCTACATCGGCATCCTTGACAGCCGTCTGATCTCCGTGGATGGATCGTCAGGAAAGCCATGCACTGATTTTGGCGAGCACGGTGAGATCGACCTAAGCAGAGAAGTCCGTCTGCTGGAAGATACTCGGCTGAACTACCAGGTCACGTCGCCACCCGTTATCGTCGGCGCTACCATCATTTCCGGCTCCGCCATCGGTGACAATCGTGGTGTTGAGCTTGAGCTTGGCATCGTTCGCGGTTTTGATGCCAGAACAGGTGAATTGAGGTGGCGTTTTGACCCGATTCCCAGAGATGAGAAGGACCCGATGTATGCCAGTTGGAATCCGCAAGAAGCCAAGAAAAGCGGTGCTGCCAACGCCTGGGCGCCACTTGCTGCGGACAGCGAACTCGGTCTGGTGTATGTCCCGACGGGATCGGTCAGCCCCGACTATTACGGCGGGGAGCGGGAAGGAGATAATCGGTACGCCAACTCTCTTGTCGCACTAAGAGCTGATAGTGGTGCCGTAGTCTGGCACCAGCAGTTGGTACACCACGATGTGTGGGACTACGACCTGCCTGCGCAGCCCACTCTTGCCGATCTGAAAAGAGATGGCGATACAATTCCCGCCGTCATTCAGGCAACCAAGATGGGGATGCTTTTCACGTTCAACCGGGTCACCGGTGAGCCGATCTTCGATATTGAAGAGAGACCGGTGCCTCAAAGCGGCGTGCCAGGCGAGCATCTGTCGAAATCACAGCCCTTTCCAGTCGCACCGCCACCCATTATGAGCCACAACGCGTTGACTGCTGCCGACGCATATGGCTTCGTCTTGTTTGACAAGTGGGATTGCGCAGACCAATTCGAGGAATTGCGCTCGGATGGAATCTACACGCCGCCAAGTCTGGAAGGTTCGGTGATCATGCCATCATACGGTGGCGGCATGAATTGGGGTGGCCTGGCTTTCGATCCTGACAACCAGATCGTTGTCGTTAACACGATGGAGATGCCGGCCGTCGTGCAGTTGATCAAGCGTGAAGAGTTCGATTCCGTGAGACGATCGGGGAAATACCCGGAATCGCAGTTTAGCAGTCAGACGGGCACGCCGTATGGCATGCGTAGACAGATGATATTGTCTCCGCTGGGAGCGCCCTGCTCCGCACCTCCATGGGGTCGGTTAACAGCCGTGGACATGGTCAAGGGTGAGATAATGTGGCAAGTACCTTTTGGTACAATCGAAGATATGGTCCCGGATTTCTTTCCGAATCTTGAGCTGGGCGTGCCCGGACTGGGCGGCCCAATCATCACGGCCGGCGGTATCGCACTGATCGGCGCAGCCATGGATGACTATATTCGTGCTTTCAATCTGACTACCGGAGAGGAAGTCTGGAAGCAGCGATTACCTGCCGGTGGTCAGGCAACACCCATGACCTACGTGATTGAAGGCAAACAGTACGTGGTGATCGCCGCAGGCGGTCACAACAAGATTGGCACAACGCTCGGTGATTATGTCATTGCGTTTTCGTTATAAAAGGAGGGAATGATTTCGTTGTTTATGTGCATTGAATTGTAACTTGGATTAGTGGTTGACAGTCCCTTGGAAGGAT
>JASMJM010000163.1 GCA_030749725.1 Pseudomonadales bacterium
GGCGCCTGGTAACACTGGTGCCCAGAACTCGGGTTAACTTGATACGCTTTCATGGGTCTTCTCGCCAAACAGCAAAGTCCGGCACGGATGCTACGTGCAGCATATGCCGCTCTGTGACGCGCCCGTTCAACCATTCCGAAGCAGGTCGAAGTAGAGCACCTGCTGGGACTGTTCGACACGGATGCGAACGACGTTTCCGGGGGCTAGGGTCAGAGGATCCGGGAATCGGTTTAGAACGATCTGCCAGCCGGACGCTCCTTCGTTCCGCAAGGGATGGTTCTCGAATGTCGTTCTGGGGTCAAGGTCGATTCTGATCCACTGGACGAGACCGAAGCAGGTACCAGCCTGGGTGACGGGCACGTCCAGGATGCTGCTCTTCGCAAATCCCTCCTCGTCCGAGAAATCGTAGGCCAGAACTTCAATCTCGTCGGAGAGGAACTCGAGCCGAGTCGTATCCATCTGCAGCGGGACCTGGACCGCGGCGAGGTCGTTGAAGGGGCTTAGATCAAAGCCACTGATCGCGGCCACAGAAACCAGCTGCGCCAAGGCCGTGCCACCCACAAGAGCAGCCATCACCCTGGCCGCACACGGGATGATCTGTGCATCTGGCTCTATCAGCCTGCGTCGCGCGTCGGCAACGGCCGAGAGGGCCCCCTCTCCGACGCACTCGTTGCTGAAGATCTCCGTGACCAGGAGGCCCCCGCGCTCGCGAAGATGCGTGCCTAGTTTTATCTCGGTAGATTTCTTTGTGATGACCGAGATGCGGTCCGCATACCCGTTTCGGGCGATGATTGCACGCGCTGTCTCCGCGATTTCAGGCACCATCTCGCACGTCGTGACGGCGCGTGCTCCGGCGCGTGCTGCCATCATGGCCAGCAGACCTCCACCGGTACCGATTTCTAGAACGTGCATGTCCGGGCGTACCGCGCGTTCGATTGCCTGCAGGTAAGCATCGTTCCGGTTCCCGTCGTTCATCATCCCGAATTGCCATAGGGGGACGACTCTCGAAATGGCCTTGCCGTAATTGTACCGACATCGGATGTGGTTGTTACTGAGCGCCAGTGCCTTGCGCAGGTATGGCAAAGCTGCTTGGGCACGACCGGTCTCCGTCAGGGCGCCGCCAAGATTGTTGCACGCGTCCACGTAGTCCGGTTTCAGCACCAGTGCCTTTTGATAGGAGGAGATCGCCTGGTCCAGTTGTCCGGCTTGCTTAAGCGCAACACCGAGGTTGTTGTGGGCTTCGGCGAAACCGGTTCTTTGCGTGACTGCACGGCGCAGAAGCGTTATTGCCCGCGTATCGTCGCCGACCTGGCTCGCGATCGCGCCGAGCAGGTTCAGCGCGTCGGCATTTTCGGGTTCAATATCAAGTACTTGCTGATAGAGGCGCTTCGCCGAGTCCAAACGATTCGACCTGTGATGTTCAAGCCCTGAAGCGAGTAGCGAGGCCACGTCGGTTGTGTTACTCATCGACAATTGGCGAGGAGCGAGCAGTTTGATTCTTACGCATCACATATAAGTATCTATTCGATGTTTGCGGCATGGCGGGCACTCGCAGTAGTGTGAACGATTGTATTATTCTGACAGGCAAAAGGCGCACTACCGCTGCTCTGCTGACGCATGCAATACCAATGACTCATGCATTTCTTCGATCTGCGGGAGAGCAACAGCTACCACGCGTAGGACCAGTGTCAACTATAGCACCCTAAACGAAATGACTCGCCGTTCCTCAGTATGGCAGTACCTTGATCAGGCTTCAATCAGCTTGCGGCGTCTGAAAGGCAACTTTCGATAATTCAGTGGTTTATGTCCAAGCTGATTTAAGCCAAAATGGCCTGATTTTGCTTTCAGTCGCATCTCATTGATGTGGGTGGCAGAGGTGTTTGATCCACCAGAATTCTTGATAAGACCATAGGATGCGTGCGGTATGCTGTTCATGATCGACAACTACGACTCCTTCACCTACAACGTAGTTCAATACCTGGGTGAACTGGGTTCGACCGTACAGGTGTTCCGAAACGACGAGATTGCAGTTGACGCCATCGCAGAACTCAGTCCGGAGAAGATCGTCATCTCGCCAGGTCCCTGCACACCCAACGAGGCGGGTATCTCAATGGATGTCATCCGGCGTTACGAGGGTGAACTGCCGATCCTCGGGATTTGCCTTGGTCATCAGTGTATCGGGCAGGTCTACGGCGGCAAGATCGTGCGTGCCAAGAAAGTGATGCACGGTAAAACATCCATGATCCATCACCTCGACAAGGGCGTGCTCACAGGGCTCAGCAATCCGTTTGAAGCGACCCGGTACCATTCGCTGGTCATCGATCAGGACTCCTTGCCGGACTGTCTTGAAGTCACCGCCTGGACCGAAGACACCGATGGTGAGGTGGATGAGATCATGGCGGTCAAGCACGTGGAGCACATGCTGGAAGGGGTACAGTTTCATCCGGAGTCAATTCTTACCAAACAGGGACACGATTTACTGCAGAACTTCTTACTGCAGGAATAGAGATAAATCTGTCCAAAAAAGGGGCAACTAACATGGACATGCCAAGCGCAATTGGATCTGTTATCGACAAGCAGGATCTGTCCGCCAACGAGATGATCGATGTGATGCGCCTTATCATGACTGGTGAAGCCACCGATGCCCAGATTGGTGGCTTTCTGGTTGGGCTGCGCATGAAGGGAGAGACGGTGGAAGAAATCGTTGCTGCCGCCACTGTGATGAGAGAATTGGCAACGCCGGTCAATATTACAACGCAGCATCTCGTCGATACCTGCGGAACCGGCGGCAGCGGCAGCGGCAAATTCAACGTATCTACTGCCAGTGCCATAGTGGCTGCGGCTGCCGGCGCGAAGGTCGCCAAACATGGTAATCGCAGAGCATCCAGTACCAGTGGCAGCGCCGATGTTCTGGAAGCTGCAGGGGTCAAACTGGATATCACCCCAGAGCAGGTGGCGCGCTGTATCGAAAATGTTGGGGTAGGTTTTCTGTTTGCGCTGAACCATCACAGTGCCATGAAACATGCCATCGGGCCGCGCCGCGAGATGATTACACGAACCATATTCAACCTGCTTGGGCCGCTGACGAATCCGGCCGGGGCCAAAAACCAACTGATCGGGGTTTACGACCGTGTCTGGCTGCGTCCTATCGCTGACGTGCTTCACAGACTGGGCAGTGATCATGTGATGGTGGTTCATTCCGCTGACAATCTGGATGAGATCAGCAGTTCTGCGGAGACCTTTGTAGTGGAACTCAAGGAAGGTGCAGTCAGCGAGTACAGCATCACGCCCGAGCAGTTTAACGTGAGCCGCGGCGACCTCGCCGATCTGAAGGTCGACAATCCTGAAGAGAGCCTGGCCATGGTCAGGCAGGCGATTGCCGGTGAAGATGAGGCTTGCACGGGAATCGTGGAGCTGAACGCCGGTGCTGCCATCTACGTATCGGGATTGTGTGATACCTTGTCTGCAGGCGTTGAGATGGCGCGCGATGCAATCGGTGGTGGTCTGGCGGCAGAGAAATTAAAGGAGCTGGCTGTCTTCACCAATCATCTGACCGAGGAGTGATGAATACACCCACCATTCTAAAAGAAATCTTACGACGTAAGCGTGAAGAGGTCGAGGAGCACAGTAAGCACATCAGCCTGGCGTCGCTTGAATCCGAAACCAGCGCTCTGCCTGCCTGTCGAGGGTTCGCCGACGCCATAGAATTCCGAGTCCGATCGCGGCAGTCGGCGGTAATCGCAGAGATCAAAAGGGCCTCTCCCAGCAGAGGAGTCATACGCGAGGCATTCGATCCAAACGAGATTGCACAGGATTATGCGAGGGGTGGCGCCACCTGCCTGTCAGTGCTGACGGATGTGGATTTTTTCCAAGGGTGTGACGATCACCTGCAAGTCGCCAGGCTTGCCTGCTCATTGCCGATATTGCGCAAGGACTTCATCATCGACCCGTACCAAGTGGCTGAAACGAGGGCCATCGGCGCAGACTGCATACTACTTATAGTGTCTGCGCTGGCCGAGGGGCAACTGCAAGAGCTCAATAGCGCTGCTGTCGAATTGGGTCTGGATGTATTGATCGAAGTCCACGATCGCGAAGAAGTGGCCACAGCGCTTCGCTTGAAGCCGAGGCTGCTGGGAATCAACAATCGAGATCTGCATACCTTCCAGACCAGTCTGGCCACCACCTACGCTCTCCTCGATGAGATCGAAGGCAATGCGACCGTGGTCACGGAAAGCGGCATTAATACAAGAGATGATGTGGCAGGGATGCGTGACCATGGCGTGTACGCATTTCTGGTGGGAGAGGCTTTTATGAAGGCCGAGTCACCCGGAGAAAAGCTGCGGGAACTCTTTTTTGAGTCTGAGGGCAGCGGACCCTAGCGCGTACCGAAGACCACCATGGTCTTGCCTTTGACTGAGACCAATCCCTGATCCTCGAGGGTCTTCAATACCCGACCGACCATCTCCCTTGAACAGCCGACGATACGGCCAATCTCCTGGCGGGTTATCTTGATCTGCATGCCATCCGGGTGCGTCAGTGCATCCGGTTCTGTACACAGGTCCAAGAGCGTACGCGCGACGCGCCCGGTTACATCCAGGAAGGCCAAATCACCGACCTTGCGCGTGGTACGTTCCAGGCGGTCCGCCATCTGGCTGGTGATGGCGTACAACATGCCGGCATCGTTTTCGCTCAATTCAGCGAATTTGGCGTAACTGACCTCGGCCACTTCACAATCAGTCTTGGCCCTGACCCAGGCGGTTCGGTGCTGCCGAAACATGCCCATTTCCCCGAAAAAGTCCCCTTCGTTCAGATAGGCAACGATAATCTCCCGACCTGATTCATCCTCGATGAGGACGGTGACCGAACCCTTGGTGATGTAATAAAGGGAATTGCTGTCCTCGCCAGCCAGGATAATGGTGCTGTTGCGCTTGAAGCTGCGGCGATGAGAGGCGGCAAGAAAACCTTTGATATGTTCAACCAGGGGTGCGTTGAGTGAAAGACTAACCATGGGCCTGTCCAGAACTCTCGAGGGAATGCGTCGACGTTACCCCGAGTAGGGTACGACCTGCTGAAATCTATGGCAACCCAAAACATTCAGGATTCAGCCATTTCGGTCGAAAAAAACTGACGATCGGTCATGATTTCCGACTGGCTGGTATGGATGCCGGCAGCCCTTTATCATAGCCGCTCTGTATTGCCACTTGCCTGCCAGGAGGTCCGGTTATGAATGCAACCATCACTTGGGTCGATGACGCCATGTTTCTAGGTGTGTCTGGAAGTGGTCACAGTGTAGTTCTGGATGGCCCAGCCGAGCAGGGGGGTCGCAACCAGGGCATGAGACCGATGGAAATGCTGCTGCTGGGGATGGGTGGATGTACTTCGTTCGATGTGGTCAGTATCCTTAAGAAAGGTCGCCAACGCATACAGGACTGCAGGGTTGAAGTCACGGCTGAGCGATCCGGTGATATCCCCAATGTGTTTACCAAGATTCACGTTCATTTCATCGTAAAGGGGAAGGAGTTGAAGCGAACACAGGTGCAAAGGGCCATAGAGCTTTCGGTGCAGAAGTACTGTTCGGCATCCATCATGCTGGAGAGAGGTGGAGTCGAGATATCCCATGACTACGAAGTGCAGTCGATATAAACGCAGAGCTGGAGATTTTCAGGTTGACTCTATCTAACAATCTAACAAAGTCTCTAGGGTTTAACGCCTATCAACTATTCTATGCGGAATCCAACGATGCCAGGCGGCATTGTATGCAGGAATTGGATCGTCGTTACAGCGCCGATTTTCTGATCACACTGCTCAAGAATTCGACAGAACTGATTGGGGCTCAAGTACTGAATATATCAACCGAACTATATGAGCCCCACGGTACCAGCGTCACCATGCTGGTGGCTGAACAGAAGAACACGGTCCTCGGACACCTGGACAAGAGTCATCTAACCGTACATACCTACGCCGACCTGCGACCATCTCATCCTATCTGCTCACTGCGGCTGGATTTTGATCTTGCTTCCTGCGGTTCTGTTACGCCGCTCGCGACACTACCATTGTTGTTCGATCAGGTCGCATGCCATCTGGTCACCATAGACTACAGAATGCGTGGATATAGCAGAGACGCCGATGAGCGGCTGATCTTCAACGACCACCCAATCGGGTCAATTCTGGATTTCATTCCGGGCGACCACCTGTCGCGATACAACTGCTGCAACTCCGACCTGCCGGATCATAATCTGTACCACTCGAAGATGGTGCTGAAAGAGATGAAGAGGCAGGACCTCGTTCCAGTATCGAAGGAGATAGGATCGGTCGGTGAATCTCGAGAGCTTGAATTGAATCGGGTGCAGGAACAGATGAAGATACTGTTTGAGGGGCTTTAGTCGAATGGCTTCACTTATTGGTTATGCTGCCACCATTGGCTTCTGTCACCCCCAGGGAAGCCTGACCATCGGAAGGACCTAGTCAGGTGCTTTCTTCATAACGTAAGCTGTGTAACCACTTTGATTCAGTTGGAAAGCGGCCATCTCGTAGCGCTTGCCGCCATCACAGCGAGCTATATAGATGGCATCCTTCTTCAGCCTATCGAGGTTCTTGCGAAGTAACAATAGGGGCACATTGACACTACCTTCGATTTTGCCGCTTTCTAACTCCTTGGGAGATCGCACGTCCAAGATGTAGGTCTTTGGATCTCCAGCCGCCATCATCTCCTGCGCTTCCTCCAGAGTAACAATTTCCATGAGGGGCTTTTGCAGCAAACTCTCGAAATCGGGTTCCGACAGGCGCATCAGTTTACCGGCGGTCAGCATGGTGATAGTCGCATTGCGGGGCACATCGCTTATCAGAGCATCTTCACCGAAGAAGGCCCCCGCAGAGAGTTCTGCCAGGGTGGTAGTCTTGTCGCCGCTGGTTCGCTGGACACTGGCCTTGCCGACGGTAATCACGTAGAAATAATCACCGGGTTCTCCTTGCTTGATAACTGTGTCCCCCGCCGCGTAGGTGACCTCTTCAAACTTGGTGAACAGTTGCTGGATATTGCCCGGCGGCACAAATTCAAACAGTGGCGAACTCAACATGGCGGACATCCAGTCGACTTCGGCATCCATGACGTCGTCGATCTCCGACACCGTATAGTCGCCGGCCTGATCCCAGCTCAGCACCAGGTCCAGGTAGGATTTTTCCACTCTGAAGATCCGTGAATCGACAGTGGAGACCGCGGTGACCTTGTGGGGTGAATTGTTGTCCAGTGGAAACTGGCTGCCTTCGGCGCCCGCTTTGATTGACCTGACATTGAATTTCTCATCGAGGAGATCCACGGATCCGGCCAGCAGCCAGTAACCGAACGTATCTTCATCGTCTCGCTTGAAGATCATCTTGCCTTCGCCAACGTTCAGCAGCGTCGATTTTTCAATCAGGTCGCTCAGGTGACCGTCAGCAAGTTCATCGAACGGAATGAATGGTTTTAGAACTTCCGGCTTGATATTCGCCGCCATCAAAATTCCTCAAAAAAGGGCGTTTCCACATCACGTCAACACGGATGATCGCTACGTGGATTATAGTTAACCACAATGTTTAAGAGTAGAAGTTATGGATAAGAATTATGAGGGCGTTGAGATGTTGAATTGTGCTTGGCAACGGGCAACTGTTGGCTGCTGCTTCGAGCAGTTTGTGTTCTACCGATTCTTGTCCATCACTCTCGTTACACTGTCATCCCGATCTTCTTCATCATTGTCGTCACCCGCCTCATCAGGCACTTCAGTGTCGCTGTCGGCCCTGGTAACAGATGCGGGGGCCTCTACCAACACCACGGTGATGTTATCGCGACCGCCCGCGACGAGCGCTTTATCAATCAGATTGTCGACTTTATCCTGATCCGACCCTTCAGCCTGCAGAATCTGCGTAATCTCCTCATCATTGACAT
>JASMJM010000164.1 GCA_030749725.1 Pseudomonadales bacterium
AGTGTGGGGGTACTTGCGTTTCTTGTTGGAAGATAAAGAAAACCAGATGTTACTGCCACTATCCGCGCAATTCTTCATCGATCCGGTATTGGCACAGTGAATGGTGAGGACTCGACCGCCGGTTGTTCGAACGTCCGCCAGGAATCGCTTGTAACGTTTCAATAGAACACCCTTTGCAAGGGGCTCGGAGAATATCTGTGTATAAATCACGGCACTTTCTTCCAACAGTTTTCAGCGGTGCATACAGTGGCGTCTCTCAGCAAGCTGTCAACCCGCCATCAGCCGAGTGCCTTTTCGATCCGCTCGAGAGCTTCCGCCAATCTGGTCATATCCTCGGCGTAGGTGAACCTGACATGCTCGTCTGCCAGGTGGAATCCAAAATCCGTTCCCGGTGTAATCGCCACAAGATACTGCTCCAACAGATCGTCACAGAAACGTTCGCTCAATCCGGATCCTGGTGGCAATCCGGCATAGACATAGAAGGCACCTTCAGGTGTGACCGGAATGGAGAACCCCAGTTTCTTGAGCCCAGGAACCAGGAAATCCCGGCGCTCTGCAAAGGCGGCCCTCTGTTTTTCCATGATCTCCAGAGACGCTGCGCTGAATGCACTGAGTGCAGCGTATTGAGCAATCGATGACGGACAGATAAAGAGATTCTGAGCCAGCTTATCCAGCTCCTCGATTGCGCTCGTGGGCGCCACCAACCATCCGAGGCGCCATCCGGTCATGCCAAAGTACTTGGAGAAGCTGTTGATGACAAAGGCCTCCTGCCCTACCTCCAACACCGACACATTCCTCCTTTTGCCGGTCTGCTGATAGATCAGTCCGTGGTAGATCTCATCCACCACCAGATAGCCGTGCTTGTTTTGCACTAACTCATAGAGCTGTCTCAAGGTCGGTTGATCCAATACTGCTCCGGTCGGATTGGCCGGTGAAGCCAGCAATACACCGCGAGTATTTGCCTGCCAGTAGCGACTGACCAACTCAGCCGTCAATTGGTAATTCGTGCTTGGCGTCACTGGGACCAATTGCCCTTCCCCATGAAAAGCCTTTAGAAAGTGGCGGTTGCAGGGATAGCCGGGATCTGTCATCAGCAATCCTTCACCATGGTTCATCAGCAGGGCCGATGTCAGTAGTAACGCGCCTGACGCACCGGCCGTTATGAAAATGCGTTGGGGACTTATATCGAGGTCATATTCTGATCGATAGTAGCTGGACACAGCTTCTCTCAATTCAGGGATCCCCGGGGCGGGGGTATATCTGGTTCTGCCTTCGAGCAAGGCTTGCTGTCCGGCCTGGACAATCGGTTTTGGCGTTGGAAAATCGGGCTCGCCCACTTCCATGTGGATTACGTTGCCGCCCTGTTTCTCCAACTCATTGGCTCTGGCAAGCAACTTCATCACGCGAAACGGCTGAATCTCGCCGAGCCGTCGAGCGTAAATCGGTGTGTCTTTCGCCATATTTCCCTCGTCTGCCCTGCAAATATACCATGCAAATACCCCCAGCCAGCATACCTGCAGTCTGTCTCCAGCTAGTTCCTGTCCGGATGGGGCCCACCGGAAACTAAAGTTTCCGTTCCCCTGGGATAGGTCGTGGGTGTTCTTGTCCTACTATAGTAGTCTCAAGTGGGCATCAGTCGGTTCGATTATGTGACCTCGACCGCGAAAACAGCTGTTTCCGGACAAGAACCAGCTAAGGAACTCAAAAGTTTCATCTACGAGAGGGTGCAAACAGGGGCCGTCATACTGGAATCTCTGAATAGACGACTGACAGGCCCAATATGGCAAAAAATATATTGGAGAAACCGCAATGATCTGGTAAGTTTCGCTGCTTGATTACCGTACCCCATTCGAGGACCCATTTGGCGACCTATTCGAGGACCCATTTGGGACACATCGGGGACCCACTTAGTCAAGCAATGTATGGATAACGCCGATGGCAGCCAAAGGGAAACAGAACCAGAAGTTGGACGGACCCCAGTCTTTTAAGCCCTATAAGGCGAGAAGAGGCGAACGCTATATGAATGAGAAGCAGAAATCTCATTTCCATGAGATATTGACGGAGTGGAAATCTCAGTTGATGACAGAAGTAGATCGAACTGTGAACTACATGCAGGATGAGGCTGCCAATTTTCCCGATCCTGCCGATCGCGCCAGCCAGGAAGAGGAGTTCAGTCTTGAACTTCGAACCCGGGACCGGGAAAGACGACTCATCAGAAAGATCGATAGCACCCTCGAATTGATCGACCAGAGTCAATACGGCTACTGTGAGTCCTGCGACGTCGAGATCGGCATCCGACGACTTGAAGCCCGTCCCACCGCAACCCAATGCATTGACTGCAAGACCCTGGACGAAATCAAAGAAAAGCAGATCCTGGGTTGAGTTTTGTCAGCCAGTACTTGTACAGGTATGGCTAAATTGGCACATGTAGCCACTCATAGATGAGATATAAGCTATAAAATCAATAGCTTGAGACAGGCACCCGGGGCGCGGACCTCTAATCTGGAAGTACACCAGCCATGACTGATCCGACTGCCGCTGTTTACGTCGGCAGGTTTGCCCCATCTCCCACCGGACCCCTTCACTTTGGATCACTGGTTTCTGCACTGGCCAGCTACCTGGATGCGCGCTCCCACGGTGGCGTATGGCTGGTGCGAATGGAAGATCTGGATCCACCCAGAAACTCGCGAAAGGCAGCCGATCAGATACTGCAGGCACTGAGCGACTTCGGACTGACCTGGGACGGTGAGGTACTCTATCAAAGTAGGCGTCTGGATAGCTATGCATCCAGTCTGCACACTCTGGCCGAAGAGAACCTGCTCTATGCCTGTAGCTGTAGCAGAAAAAAGAGCGGCAAGATCTACCCTGGATTCTGCCGGGATAAGCCTCAGGCCAAGCCCCTCGACGCAGACGGCGCAGAGAAAGGTACGCCCCACGCCATGCGAGTTCGGGTCCCAGACCGGGAGATCACGTTCACGGATCTCATCCAGGGAGATCAACGGCAACACCTGTCAAAACAGGTCGGTGATTTCATCCTGAAGCGCAAGGACGGCTTATTCGCCTACCAGCTCGCGGTGGTGGTCGATGATGCATACCAGCAGATAACCCATGTGGTTCGAGGCTCCGATCTGCTTGACTCGACACCCAGACAGATCTATCTGCATGAATTGCTGCACTCGACACCGATCCGTTATGCCCATCACCCCGTAATTGCCAACGCCCAGGGCAACAAACTGAGCAAACAGACATTTGCCACAGCCCTTGATAGCAGGGCACCACAGAGAACCTTAACAGCTGCGCTGGAAGCACTTAATCTGAATCCTCCAGAACCATTCCTGCGTAGCACGAGTGTTGATTCTATCCTGCAGTGGGCAATCGCCAACTGGCGCCTCGGCGCCGTGCCTAGCAGAAAGACCATTCCTGCAAAGAGCATCCGCTACCTTCCCTCAGAATGAGAGGCGTACGGCTAGGGATCAGGTCGCTCGACTCCCGCTAAAATAGCTGCTTTACACCATCCATGCAGCTTAAGTAACATCCGCAATAAGTTCTTACCGCCGTTGACGACAATATGCTTGAAAGACTGGTTTCTTTCACTGTATTTGGGTTGTTTATCTTTGCACCTGTGGTTGCCAACTGGTGGCAATTCCCACTTTCAGATTGGTATCTGCAGTATTTCATCTGGCTGGTTTTGATCGCTCTCTGCTATTGGATTCAACTCTCAGAGAGGGACAAGTCCGGTCATGGATAAGCGATGAATTTTGGTCTCTGGCAGCTGTTCTCGATAGGATTCGTCTATCTGTCGGCCCTGTTCGGGCTGGCTTATGCCACTGACAAGGGTTGGATACCCCAAAAGGTCGTTCAACATCCAGCAGTCTACGTGTTGTCATTGGGTGTTTTTGCAGGCTCCATCGCCTTCTACGCGTCGGTACACCTGGCCTACCATTATGGGGGTGGATATCTGCTCTATTTTGCAGGTGCCAGCGCGGTGTTTCTCGTTTCGCCCCTTCTGCTGGCGCCTTTAAAGCGCATTGCGAAAACTCACAACCTCGGTTCTCTGGCGGATGTATTTGCCTTCCGGTATCCGACTCCGTGGACCGGAGGAGTGGTGGCGACACTCATGCTGATCGGTGTGCTACCCCTGATTGCCCTGCAGATACAGGCTGTTTCGGTCACCATACACATACTTAATCAGGAGTTCAGTCAGGACATACTGGCGATCACTTTCTGCTTTCTCATTACACTTTTTGCGATGCTCTTCGGCGCCCGCCACCTGTCCATCAGAGAAAAACACGAAGGACTGGTTATGGCTATTGCCCTTGAGTCCGTCACCAAGTTACTGGCTATTGCCACCATCGCATTGTTTTCGCTGTACAGCGTCTTTGGTGGCATGGATGACGTTTCGACCTGGCTGGTCGAGAACCTGGATCTCTTGCGATCACAGGAAGTTGCCCTGACGCATGGGCAAGCGCGCTCCTTGCTGCTGATCTTCTTTGCAGCGGCGATTGGATTGCCGCACATCTATCACATGGGATTCACTGAAAACAGCGATGCCAGTGCGCTGGCCACCGCACGCTGGGGATTTCCGCTCTATCTACTCTGTTTTAGTCTGTGCATTCCCCCGATTCTCTGGGCGGGACTCAAGCTCAACGTGCCGACCGAACCCGAGTATTTCATCCTTGGCATTGGAATGAGTAGTCAGAATGACTTCATAACCATGCTTGGGTTCGTCGGCGGATTGTCTGCAGCCAGCAGCATTCTGATCGTCATCACGCCCGCCCTGGCCTCCATGACCCTCAACCACGTGATACTACCCATCTATCGTCCTGGCACTTCTGTGCGCATCTACCTGAGACTGTTGAATATGCGCAGAGCGCTGATCGCTGCCATCATTCTGGCGGGCTATGGCCTGTACCGCACGCTGGATGTCAACCAGAACCTGATCAGTCTTGGCATCGTCTCATTTGTTGCGGTGTTGCAGTTCTTGCCCGGTCTGGCAGGCACATTCCTGTGGCGAGGCGCCAATCGAAATGGATTCATAGCTGGATTGATCGCCGGGTTCCTGGTCTGGTTTGTTTCGCTGATGCTGCCTTTACTGAATGATATATTCTCCAATATGCAGATCACTGCAGTGCCGCTGCTCTACGATCTCAATGAAACAGTCTGGCACAAGGCGGTGCAGCTTTCCCTCGGCGCCAATCTGATGACATTCGTGGTGGTCTCATATCTCACCAGTACCACCCCGGAGGAACAAAAGGCAGCAGATGCCTGTCTGGCAGCCCCAAACAGGCCCTCACACAGAAGAGAACTGGAAGCCAGTTCGGTGCACGAAATCAAACAGAGCCTGGCGATGGCCCTGGGTAGATCAGTGTCCGACCGGGAGGTGGATTTAGCGCTGGCTGAACTGCGGATTGCTGTCGACGAACAGAGACCCTACGCATTGTATCTGCTCAGGGACAAGATGGAGAGGAACCTTTCCAGCATGTTGGGGCAAACCATTGCACACCGTATCATCGGTAGTTTCCTGCCTTACAAGGACGATTCCAGCTCTACCTTTACGGAAAATGTGTATGAGTTCGAATCCAGAATAGAGGAATATCAGACTCAGCTTACCGGACTGGCCGCAGAGGTCGACAGTCTGAGACGTCATCACCGTCAGACCCTTCAGGAATTACCAACCGCAGTCTGTTCCATTGGCGTGGACGGCGAAGTACTCACCTGGAATCACGCCATGACGCAATTGACCAAGCTCGAAAGTGACGCCATCGTCGGATCGCCATCCAAGGCAATCGACGAGCCCTGGTTGTCTCTGCTCACCGAGTTTTCCGAACAGGATGTTACTCATGTCCTCAAGAAGAGGGTGGAAACCGGTGACTCGACCCGCTGGCTTAACCTGCATAAAGCGGCGATCGAGGAATCAATTTCGCGACAGGATAACCTCGTTATCGTCATAGAAGACATAACCGAGAATCAGGTACTTGAGGACAAGCTACTGCACAGTGAGAGACTCGCCTCAATCGGACAGCTGGCAGCGAGCGTGGCTCACGAGATAGGTAATCCCATTACCGGAATCGCCTGCCTCGCACAGAACTTGAAGCTGGAAACAGATAATGCAGAAATGAAGGAGATGTCGGATCAGATACTGGATCAGACTGAGAGGATATCCGCCATTCTCCAGTCGTTAGTGAACTTTGCTCACAGTGGTCAGCATGCAATTCATCCGATGCTGCCAGTG
>JASMJM010000165.1 GCA_030749725.1 Pseudomonadales bacterium
TTCGCCTGCGGCGTCCTGGCCGTGCTCTACGGTGTCTATGCCAGCCGGTCGGTTTTGGCTGCCAGCCCCGGCAACGAGCGCATGCAGGAAATCTCCTTGGCCATCCAGGAAGGGGCCAGCGCCTACCTCAACCGCCAATACACCACCATCGCCATCGTCGGCGTCGTGGTGCTGGTTGTGGTGTTCTTCTTCCTCGGCCTCAAGGCGGCGATAGGCTATGCCATCGGCGCCGTGCTGTCGGGAGCTGCCGGCTACATCGGCATGAACATTTCGGTGCGTGCCAACGTACGCACCGCCGAGGCGGCGCGCCAGGGCTTGCAGGAAGGTCTGGCCATTGGTTTCAAGGCGGGCGCCGTCACCGGCATGCTGGTGGCCGGTTTTGCCCTGTTGGCGGTGGCCGGCTACTTCGGCGTGCTGCTGGCCATGGGTACCGATCTGGCTGGGCGCGAGATCGTCGACGCCCTGGTGGCGCTGGGCTTCGGGGCTTCCCTGATCTCCATATTCGCCCGTCTCGGCGGCGGCATTTTCACCAAGGGGGCAGACGTGGGTGCCGACCTGGTGGGTAAAGTCGAAGCCGGCATTCCGGAGGATGATCCCCGCAATGCAGCTGTGATCGCCGACAATGTAGGTGACAATGTAGGCGACTGTGCCGGTATGGCAGCGGATTTGTTCGAAACCTATGCCGTTACGATCATCGCGACGATGTTGCTGGGCAGTCTTGTGGTACAGAGCACAGACAACAGCGCCATCACCTATCCGTTGGTACTGGGAGGCGTATCGATCATAGCATCGATCATCGGAACATTTTTTGTGAAAACCAGTGAGGGGGGCAGCATTATGGGCGCCCTCTACCGCGGTTTGATCGTTGCCGGCGTGTTGGCAGTGATCGCTTTCTATTTTGCTACAACCTATATCTTCGGCGATACCATTTCCATAGATGGAAACGTCATTGCATCCCGGCTCATCTATTACTCGGCCTTAATCGGGTTGGCATTAACCGCAGCTCTGGTTTGGATCACGGCATATTACACCGGTACCGAATATGGCCCCGTGAAGCATATTGCTGCGGCCTCGGAGACGGGGGATGCAACCAATGTCATCGCCGGCATCGGCGTCTCCATGAAATCGACCGCCTTGCCGGTGTTAGCCGTGTGCGCCAGCATCTGGGGTTCATACGAACTGGCGGGTCTGTATGGCATCGCAATTGCAGCCACGTCCATGCTGTCCATGACGGGCATCATCGTGGCCTTGGATGCATACGGCCCGATTACGGATAATGCCGGCGGCATTGCAGAGATGGCGGAACTGGACGAGAAGATACGCAATATTACCGATCCACTGGACGCCGTAGGCAATACCACCAAAGCAGTGACCAAGGGCTACGCCATCGGTTCGGCTGGACTCGCCGCTCTGGTGTTGTTTGCAGATTACACCCATGCGTTGGAAGAGCATGCGGGCAGGGCTTTTGAGTTTGGGCTGTCAGATCCAATGGTCATCATCGGTCTGTTTATCGGTGGTATGGTGCCTTATCTATTTGCGGCAATGGGTATGGAAGCCGTTGGTCGTGCAGCCAGTTCTGTCGTGCTGGAAGTCCGTCGTCAATTTGCGGAAATTCCAGGCATTATGGACGGCACCGATAAACCGGATTACACGCGCGCAGTGGACCTGCTGACCAAGGCGGCCATCAAGGAAATGATCGTCCCATCCCTGTTGCCCGTGGTGGTACCGGTTCTGGTCGGAGTCATCCTTGGACCGGTGGCACTGGGCGGCCTATTGTTGGGCACGATTGTTACCGGCCTCTTTGTAGCCATTTCCATGACCACAGGCGGCGGTGCCTGGGACAATGCCAAGAAGTATATTGAAGACGGTAATCATGGCGGAAAAGGCAGCGATGCGCACAAAGCTGCCATCACGGGAGACACGGTGGGCGATCCCTATAAGGATACCGCTGGACCCGCTGTTAATCCCCTGATTAAGATCATCAATATCGTCGCTCTGTTGATTGTACCCCTGCTCTGATCAAGGATTTACAGAAAACTTCGCTAGCTTTTTAGTCACCAAGACGTTCCTCAGTCGCGCGTATTGTGGCAGGCCCTCTTTGAATGGGGGGTAGTCCTCACCAGCTACCAGAGGGGCGAGATACTGCCGTGCAAGATTGCTGATGGCAAAACCATCGCGACTGATATGATTGCGCGGCATCTTCTTTTCCACATTGGCGATTCTGTCAAGGGGCGCCTCGCCTATTGACCAACGATATCTCTTGCCAGTTCCTCTGACTATTGTCGGCATGATCGCATTCTTGCCCTGCAGAGCAAACTCAACCGCGGCCTTGCCGACAGCGTAGGCTTGTTCAACATCCGTCGCGGAAGCGATATGCCGCGCTGACCTTTGCAGATAGTCAGCTACGGACCAGTGACACTTATATCCGTGGGCCTCCTTTATTAAGTTGACGAGGGTCGGCGCCACCCCACCCAGTTGCGTGTGACCGAATGCATCGACACTGCCCGCATCGGCCAGAAAGGTGCCATCAGCATAGCGCGCTCCTTCCGATGCCACGATGACGCAGTAGCCGTGCCGCCCAACCGTTCGCTTTACCCTGTCCAGAAACCTGTTTTCATCGAAAGTGATTTCCGGAAACAGGATGACGTGCGGCGGATCATCAGGTTGCTGCTTAGCAAGCCCGGCGGCAGCGGCGATCCATCCGGCATGACGGCCCATGACTTCGAGCACAAAGACCCGGGTCGAAGATTCACACATGGAGGCAACGTCCAGCCCTGCTTCTCGGGTGGAGACAGCCACATACTTGGCCACGGAACCGAAGCCGGGGCAGTTGTCGGTGAAGGGCAGATCGTTGTCCACTGTTTTGGGAATGCCGATACAGCTGATGGGGTAACCCATGCTGTTACTCAATTGGGAAACCTTATGGGTGGTATCCTGAGAGTCGCCGCCGCCATTGTAGAAAAAATAGCCGATATCATGTGCTCTGAACACCTGCATGAGCCGTTCGTACTCGATACGGTTTTCCTGCATTGTCTTGAGCTTGTAACGGCAGGAGCCAAAGCCGCCGCCTGGTGTATGTCTGAGGGCCGCAACGGTTTTAGACGATTCCTTGCCGGTGTCGATCAGATCCTCCGTCAGAACTCCGATGATACCGTTACGGCCTGCCAGCACCTTGCCAATCTTGTTCTTGTGCTGCCGCGCAGTCTGGATCACCCCACAGGCAGTGGCATTGATCACGGCCGTCACACCACCTGATTGTGCGTACAATGCATTTTTGCGAACCATGTCATCCAATTCCACGGGTTAGCTAACGGGTAGGCGATTATTTCATTTACGGATGCAAAAAAGTAGCCGCAGGACTACAGCCCATAGGCAGTTTCGGAGATCAACCAGTCCACTACTGCTATCAACGCCTCGTCTTTGCTGCTGCCCTGATCCAGGGCGGTTTTGTATATGCCGAGCTGCTGGTGCGCGCTGGTTCCCCTTCTTAGAATATCTCTGGAGCGCTGAACTTCGGTCTGGCACTCGAGCGTTTCCGCATCGAAGGCGATCAACCCCAACAGTTCTTCCAATAGCACTTTGAATGGTACAACTTCCCCTTTGGCGAGATCGATCAATCCTTCATCGAAACTGTAACGCATGGCACGCCAACGATTCTCGTTGATCAGCATGGCTGCATAGACTCGCCACCTCTTGTTATCCCTTCTGAGCCTGTACAGCATACTCGTGATGCACAGATTAATGGCCGCCAGGCTAACTGCATCGTCAAGTCGCGTACAGACGTCCATAATCCTGGTTTCGAGCGTTGGATAGCGTGCACTGGGCCGCAGGTCCCACCAGATCTTGCTGGCGTCCTCAAGCAAGCCGGCATTTATCAGTACTTCGACATGTCGCTTGTATTCCGCATGGCTGGAAAACTGTTCCGGCAGCCCCGTTCTAGGCAGCGCATCGAACACGATCAGGCGGTAGGAGCTGAGCCCTGTGTTCTCCCCTTCCCAAAAGGGTGATGAACACGACAAAGCCAGCAGGTGGGGCAGAAAATAGGAGAACTGATTCATCAGATCGATGCGCAGTTCCTCATCTTCAATCCCTACATGCACATGCATCCCGCTGATCAGCAGTTTTCTCGCAGTCGCCTGCATCTCCCTGGTCAAGACCTGATAGCGGTCTTTTTCTGTCTGCTTCTGGTCCAACCAGTGAGCAAAGGGGTGTGCTGATACTGCAATCGGCGCCATACCATGTTTGTTGGCCACCTCGATCACCACTTTTCTGAGGCGGCTGAGTTCATCTCTCGCCTGGCTGACAGTTTTGCAGACTCTGGTACCGACCTCTATCTGGGAACGCATTAGTTCGGGGCTGACCTGCTCTCCCGACAGTTCCCCGCATTCCTCCATGATTGCAGCCGGTGGATCGTTGACCAGATTGCGGCTTTCAAGATCCACCAGAAGATATTCTTCTTCAATCCCTACAGTAAACGTGGGTTTAGCCACTGCCATGGGAAAACTCCCGGTCCAATCCAAGGGTCATACAGTCTATAATACATCCGGCTCGGAATACTAACCAGCAATCAGCAGTAAACATGCCCCACAGTAGTGATCGGATAAAATTCTGGGATTCCCCTCGAGCGGATGCAATCGGTGCTGATCACATCGAATTCCTAAAAATCCTCGCTCAACCTACCTGGATCACAATCAAGGGCCGGGACTCTTCACGACTACGCACCATCATCACGCTGTTGCATGGCAACGAACCCTCCGGACTGAAGGCTATGCACCACTACCTGAAATCCGCTGCCACTCCTTGCAGCAACGTTGCCTTTTTCATCGCCTCAGTGGATGCTGCCCTTTTTCCTCCGCTACTCTCACATCGATTCCTGCCCAACGAGAAGGACCTCAATCGATGTTTTGCACCGCCTTACGACGACTCCCAAGGCAGGCTGGCGGCGAAACTACTCGATCTGCTCAAAGCAGAAAAGCCGGAAGCTGTTATCGACATCCATAATACCAGCAGCCACAGCGAACCCTTCGCGGTAGCCCGCCGCGACTGCCCGGAAATAAGAAAACTGACCAGTCTATTCACCGACAAGCTGGTGATCATCACAAAGGAAATGGGCACGGTGCTTGAACAGGATCTGCTGGCACAACCAATCCTCACCGTGGAATTCGGTGGCATTATGGATCCCAAGGCCGATCAGCTTGCCATCGAGGGATTGGAACGCTTCGTTTCGCTGCAACAGCTATCGGAAGACCCAATGCGGCCGCTGCAGCTTCTGCCCGAACCCATTCGCCTGGAACTGCAGGAAGGTTGCAGCATATCCTTTGCCAGTACCGCATCCGCACACGCGGATGTCACTTTACCCAACACGTTAGATCAGCTGAACTTTGCGCGTGTGACGGGCCACACTACGCTGGGCTGGCTTGGTAACGCCGGCATGAGTGCGCTCAAAGCGGAGGATGCTGATGGAACCGACGTCCTGTCAGATCTGTTCATTGATGTGGACGGACTGTTGGTTACCCGCACCAGTATGACCCTGTTTATGGTTACCACAGATCCCCACATCGCCAAGAGAGACTGTATCCTCTATCTGATTCCTGCCAGCGAACCCGATGCCGCCGCCGTATGTACATAGTCGTTCTAGCCACGCATATGAGCTGCGCCGCTCTGTCCATCACCTTTTTTGCCTTGAGGGGTGTCTGGATGCTGCAAAACAGGGAGATCCTCCAGCACCCTTTAGTCAAAGTGTTGCCGCACATCATCGACACCATCCTGCTACTGAGTGCCCTCACGCTAACGGTACTAATCGATCGGTACCCATTTATCGACCATTGGCTAACGGCCAAGTTTTTCGCCGTGGTCGGCTATATCATCCTCGGAACGATCGCGCTTAAACAGGGACGGACACGCCGAATACGTGCCTTTGCCCTTGGCGGCGCGATGTTGGCGTTCGGTTACATCGTTTCTGTTGCCTATTTCCACGACCCACGCGGGATTTTTCTGATCGCATGGTGAAGGATTGACACCCGGTGCTTGTCCAACTCTAGACTGGGCGTCCTCGACTAGGAGGCCCTCAAGATTCGCTCTTCTCATCCTGGGCAGCAGTTGAACACGCTCCGCATGCGGCCCAATGAATACATCCCTGTACGCTCTTCTGGGCCGCATCCGGATCGGCATCCCTGCCTCCGACGGTCCTGGCAATGGCCCCTCTCTCCTGGCTCCTCCCTTCTGACCACGAGCTGATTAGCTCATTAGAAGAGCCATGCCTATTGACGAGTGACCTACTGCGGAGCTTTAGCTTTCCTTGATGCGTACCGCCAACACATCGCAGGTCGAACCGTGTAGTACGCTATTGGCCGTGGAGCCAAGCAGCAACTGCAATCCATGCTGTCCATGAGTACCCAGGATGATCAAGTCGATATTGCTCTCCTGGGCAGTCGCATGGATCTCTTCTGAAGATTTTCCAGTCCTGAAATAGCAGTCTTGTCCTGCCACCTTCAGCTCCTGGCACAACTCGTCCAACTTTTTCCTGCCGTCTTCGCGGATAGCAGCTTCGAGGGACACCATCTCTTCTCCCCACGTCGTCATGCCATCGGTATAAGCATACGCCAACGGTTCGACTACGTGGATAAGATGGAGCGTGGCACTATTCATCTCTGCCACCTCCACCGCCTTGTCGATCACGGATCGATTGTCAGAGTGAAAATCGACGGCTAACAGTATGTTGTTGTACGATCCCATAAATGTCTCCTTATTGCCATGCGGATGCAGCTAAACTAGCGTCAATTGAGTCTGGTCTACGACTAAGAGCTCGACTTGATGGGTGAGACAAAGCTGTCGCGCTTAATGATCAACACGTCACTCTCAAGATAATCAAGTACTTTTTCTGCTGTATTGCCGATGAAAGCGTCGGTCAATCTGCTCCTGGAGATAGCGCCCATTACGATAATATCAACGTCGAGTTTCTTCTCCAGGTCCTGAAGGGCATAATCTGGTGCCTGCGCCACCAAGTGTTGGCGTTCTTCGGGAATATCGAAGTCAGCCATCAATTGCGTGAAGGCCGTTTGATGTTCCTCAAGAGCCTGGGCGGGATAGGTGCCGGACAGGGGGATTTGCGAGAAGGAGTGCATGACATGCAGCTCTGCGTCGATGCAATCCGCCAGTTGCTCTGCGTACCTGACAATCTTGTGATCCAATCCCACTGGTTTACCCCGTGCATGTTTCGGATCAACCGCTGCCAACATCACAGGCCTGGCGTTCCACTTCTTTTCCTTGACCAACCAGAGTGGCGAAGGGCAGGTTCGTACCAGCTGCCAATCTTCATTGGAGAGAAACATTCTGGATAATTTCGAATGTCTTCTGGTGCTGTGAACGACCAGATCAGGCTTGTAGTTTAGGGTTTCCAGCACGATCGACTCAAAGGGCGGATGACCCCATAGTGCGTCTGTCTGAACACACAATCCCGAGTCTCGTAACGGTTTTGTCAACGCTCTGAGGGCGGCTCTTCTCTCTGCCAGATAATCCTTCCTCAGTTGCGGGATCTGCACGGCGTCAAAATAGTAACCCTCGACCAGATACTGAGAATAGTCGCAGGCGATCAGTTTCATTTCGAATTCACACAGTTTTTCGAGGTGCAGGGCTTTATCCAAAGCCAGTTGAGTTTCCCGATCGGGATCTATGACGACCAGAACCTTTTCAAGCTCGAGCATGAGATATCCTCCTTGATTCTCCTTAATGGAAAATTCCTGTGTGGATTAATCTCGGTTTAGACTACTCCGCACAATCAATGCATACGTCCGTGTATGGTAGAACTTCAAGACGCTGCTCGCTGATATCCTCACCACAATTGACGCAGAGTCCGTATTCGCCACTATCGAGGCGGGCAAGTGCCTTGCTTATCTTTCTGATTTCCTCCTTACCTTCCCTATCAAGGGTATACATCAGTTCCTGATTCTCCATCTCCACGGATTGCTCGGCAAAGTTGGGACTCACCGGTTTATCTCTCTGATACAGGTGTTTGCTGGTCCTGTCGACCCGCTCCAGCAACTCTTCCCGTTGAGCATTCAGTTTCTCGCGAATCTGCTCTGTATCCATGTTAAATCCCTACTTTCCTCGGCTTTAACCCTAACTCATGCTTGCCAATATGCCAATGATCGACATCAAATCCATCTGACCTCTACAAATTGTACCGCTCCGAGGGCCAAAAAGGGAGATTCGGCAACCCTGTCCGAGGATGTGAGTCGGCACGAATCGATTCATTTGCAGCAAGAAACAAGCCGATATTCCACAACGGCTACTGCCGCGTCCGGCCTCTGGCCGCTACACGCCCGCAATCAACTCCATTTTTCAACAATGGGAATTCTGCGACCGATTCCGAAGGCTACCTTGGATGTTTTGGTTCCGGGGCAAGTCTGCCTTCTCTTGAACTCCATTCGGCCGATAAGCTTGATGATGCGGTCATAGTCCGCCTTGGCTCTTGGCGTGTCGAGCCATGCCTGCAGATCCTTGGGATCAGCCGATACCGACTCCACTGCCGCTGCCTTTTCATCGATCCACTGTCGAAACGCTCTGAAGGTACTTACATAGTCTTCGATATGAGACTTAACGATAGGATCAAGATAGGCGTACGGCAGCAGACTCTCCTCATCCGTCTGGCCTGTCGACAGTTCGGCGCTCGGCGGCTTCTTCCATATGTTCTCCGGTACCAGAGGATTGCTTCGAACCAGGTCCACAACCTGAAACTTATACAGATCCTTTATGGGTGCAAACGCAAAATTCATATCGAAGTGAGTGTAGTATCCACATGCTGATTCGGTCTTGTTTCCCGTGGCAAGTGGCAAAGCACCATAGGCATTGCTGAAATGCATCACATACAGGTCCCGCAAGCGCGCCTGAATGTTCTCGTCTGCAACACTGTAGTACTGGTTGGATTCAGCTTTACGTGTCACCAGATTGTCGGTATCGCTGCCGTGAATTGAAAACCGGGCGTTTAACTCATTTACCAGTGACATGTGTTCGATGGGAACCTGGTAGTCCCAACAACCCAGATTGCCGTGTAGTTGCAGTGCATCGTCCTTCGAATGCTGGCTGCTGTATATCGACGGCATGCGCAGTGTATGCACGTTTCTTGCACCAACCGCATGGCACGCCAAAACTGCTACAAGCGCACTGTCCACTCCGCCGCTGGATGCCAGCACGACCTCTTGGAATCCCTGTTTGTGCACATAGTCCCGCAAACACAACACCAGCATATCGAACAGAGTGGAGGTATGGGATTCAACTAGATCTCTGTTCTGATCTTTGGAAACGTCTCTCAACATGGGTGTGCCGCCGCTGGTGAGATCGACCATCTGGCAGGAATCTTCAAATGGTTCGTTGGTCACATGGATGAGATCATCGTCCGACAGGACAAAACTGTGGCCATCGAATACCAGTTCATCCTGGCCGCCACGTTGATTCACGTAAATTATGGTAACGTCCGGTTTTGAGTTGGGGCCGATCACTTTCAGCCGCTGCCAGGGCTTGCCTTGGATATAGGGTGAACTGTTCAGAGATACGATGGTATCCACTCCCTTCTCGCGGTACTGCTTGAGTGGATTATTCGCATAATTGTAGTCATCGGATCCTTTGTCGTTCCACAAATCTTCACATATGGCAACACCCACCTGCCTGCCCGCGATCTTCAGTATGCATAGGTCGTCACCGGGTTCGAAGTAACGTAGCTCATCAAACACATCATAGAACGGGAGCAGCTGTTTCTGGTATTTCGCAACGATCGCACCTTGATGAATCACGGCTGCCATATTGGCAAAAGGTTTTCCACCCACCTTTGAACTTCGATCGATATAGCCAACAATTACATAGAGGCTTGTAGACACGCTGTTTGCATACAGCGTGATAGCTTTCAGATAGCTGAGGTTGGTTTCTATATAGGTGGGATGGTACATCAGGTCCTGGCTCAAATAGCCGGGAATGGACAGCTCCGGAAATACTACCAGGTCCGCATCCTGGCGAGATGCGGAATCAATGCCAGCTTTTATCCTGTCGAAGTTGCCCTCGAAATCACCCGGCGTGGTGTTTATCTGCCCTAAACAAACCTTCACAGTCAATCGCTCTTGAGAAACTCTGTGTGTGACTCTCGGAAAATCTCGAGATGTTCATGTTAAATCAAACACAGTCAAGATTTCTAATAAAAAGCGATTATCTTGCGTTAACAGCACTTACTCAAACGTAGCTTGGATAGTCCGGGTAATACATTTCTCTTTGGATCGCACCAACGAGGTCGGCAGGTCGCTCCTCTTCAGTCAAGCCGTTCCTATAAGCCACGTTTGCTACCGCTTCTGCAATCCCGGCAGACACTTCCCTGATTCTATTCAAAGAGGGATATATCCTGCCCTTGGCCAGATCCTCGAACAACACCTGGTCTGCCAACGCCTTGGCGGCTTCAAAGAACATCTCGTCGGTTGCGCGTGTTGCCCTACTTACCAGCACCCCTAAGCCAACTCCCGGAAATATATAGGCGTTGTTTCCCTGCCCGGGAACGATCGTCCTGCCGTCGAGTTCGACGGGATCGAAGGGGCTGCCACTGGCAAACACAGCCTGACCTGCACTCCACGTGTAGGCCTCCTTGGCTGTGCACTCCGACTTAGAGGTCGGATTGGAAAGCGCGAAAATGATGGGTCGAGAATTTATTCTGCACATGGCTTCTACTACTTCACGGCTAAACGAATTGGGTTGTCCTGAAACACCAACGATTGCAGTGGGCTGCAATGTGATTACGGCTTCCAGGAAAGTTTCAACCTGTGGATGCTCGTGTGCATAGCGCTGTTTGAATTCGGTAAGGTTACCTCTATCGGCAACTATCAGTCCTTTTGAATCAACGAACCAGCAACGCTGACGAGCTTCAGACAGGGAAAGTCCTTCATTGACCAATGCTGCCGAGATCACATCACCAATCCCAATGCCCGCTTCGCCGGCACCGAGAAACAGTATCTTCTGATCGGATAATTTGGAACCTGTTATGCGTGCTGCGGAGTAGAGTCCGGCCAGCGCCACACTGCCAGTGCCCTGTATATCGTCATCGAACAGGCACGCTCTGTCACGGTACTTGCGCAGAAGGGGAAACGCGTTGATATTGGCAAAATCCTCCAACTGGATCAGTATGTTGGGAAATACCTGTTGGCTTGCCCGGATGAACTCCTCAATGAATTCGTCATATTGATCACCCCTGACGCGCTCTTGCTCAACACCAAGATAGAGTGGGTCTTTGAGAAGTTTCCGGTTATTCGTTCCAGTATCCAGCGTCACCGGCAGGCAGGCGGTGGGATCAATGCCGGCACAGGCTGTATAGAGAGCCAGCTTGCCCACCGGTATCCCCATGCCATCCGCGCCGAGATCACCCAGTCCGAGAATACGTTCGCCATCCGTCACTACGATGATGCGGGCCTCGCCATGGGGCCAATTTCTCAGGATGTCGGCTATATGCCCTCGATCCTGCAGAGAGATATACAGACCTCTGGATCGCCGGAAGATGTGTCCATAGAGCTGACATGCTTCACCCACTGTGGGGGTATAGATGATCGGCATGAGTTCCTCTATATGATCCATCACCACCCGATAGAAAAGGTTTTCATTGCGATCCTGCAATGCGATCAGATAGATGTAGCGGTCGAGGTCGCTGGCTTTATTGCGTATATTCTCCATGACCCTGGTCACCTGCTCCTTCTGCGTGTGGATGCGCGGAGGAAGTAAGCCACTGAGTCCAAGCACCTGACGCTCTTCAAGCGTAAATGCTGTTCCCTTATTCAGTACTGGATCGTGTAAGATTTTGACGCCGCGAAAAGAGTCATTCTGAGGTAAAACTTTTCTGATCATGACGATTCCTTGCTGGGTCCATGTCCCGGTGCCATCATTGGCACCACCTGTTGTCACGCAATCAAAAAGTGCAATGAATATCCAGACTGGTCTCTAAAGGACCTCCTCTCCGTCCAGCTTTACCATCCGATCTCTAACTCTCTGTTTACTCCTTTTGACGGGAATTGCCATGACAGCGGTCACATGAAGAAGCGAATTGATCCCCTTGGGGTCAGGGCAGGTGACGCGACTAGCCGCACGCCAGCTCGGTCGGTGCTGCGCGGCGCGCGCGGCGCGCCCCGGGAGCCCGATTATTCCACACCCAGCTCGCCCACTCTTGGTTGAATCAATAGAGGTAAGACAGCGTAGAGGTAGCACAGAAAGGCGACCAGCCAGAACAGGCCGGCGCCCCATATAAGCATGGCGAGATTCGATTGCGATGCCAGCACTCTCAACAGAGCGGACATGGTTATCAATATGAAGGCGCTGGTTAACACAGGGCTGGAGCTGGGGGTACGTCCCGTGTGGCCCAGGGCAGCTCTCGAAGAGACCGCCATGATCATGGTAGTCATGGCACCCACCGTCAGGGCGTGAATTCCTCCGCTGACCGGCTGTTGCATCAACACGGCTACTCCGATCAACAGAAAGCCGATCGGGATCCAGCAATACCCCACGTGCAGCACCAGCAACAAGGGTTCTCGCCATGTATTGAGCCCTTGCCAGCGGGACACTCTGATGGCGTGTAACAGCGCCGCAACAAGCAGCAGGATCCCGGTGACAAAATGACTGGGTATGAAGAGCCACAGGGGGATCAATATCAGGGTGCAGCCAATAGTGGCGAAGTCAAAGCGATTGGGCTCAGTGGGTGACGGGCTCTGTATCTGGTTCAGGACAAACCAATTCCGGCTAAAGGCGGGAATGACTCTGCCCCCAATAACCGATATCAGCAGGATGATGGTCATGGTTGCGCCACGCGTTCCCCATTGATCACCAGGCAGCGCAGTGAACGCAGTCAGGTGATAGAGCAGATTACACAGCAGCAGGATTCCAATGACGGCAAGAAGGATGTAATTTCGCCGGTTGCCAGCCAGGTACAGCTCCTGCGCCAACACTAACAGAACCAGGATCAGATAACTCAGGTCCAGCGTTGCCACCAGCCAGGGGCTTAGGTATGCGGACAGGCTCATCACGATTCGACCCATAAACCAGCACAGAGCCATTGCCACGAGCGGCGCACCATGAATCGGCGGTCGCCCGGTCCAGCTCGCGACCGCGGTGAAGATGAAGCCACCGATGGCGGCACCCACCAGTCCGAAGAGCATCTCGTGACTGTGCCAGGTGATGGGATTCGACCCGCCGGGCAGCAGGGAGTAGATGCCGAAAAAAGATGTCAGCCAGAGTACGATCGAGACGCACGCGAATAGACCGGCAAGCAGAAAAAATGGTCTGAAGGCAGCACTGAAAATCAATCTTAGCATCGCCGGCATCCTTCCGTTCGCTGAGTCGGC
>JASMJM010000166.1 GCA_030749725.1 Pseudomonadales bacterium
AATAGCCGACAAAAGGGACGGTGCTCTACGGGCAGAATTGGTCAGGGAACGAGTTTCTGGGCAGAACGTCAATGGTTCCTGGAACGATGACCTCGTCCTTACTTCCAGAAACCTGAGGGAACTGCACGACTTGGGAGTGAAGAGCACTGATACATCTGTCAAGAAGGGAATTCAGTGGCTTCTCGGAAGGGCAGAGCCACTTGCAAATCCGGGCATGTTTCTCATGTCGGACGAATTGGTGGCGGTGCAGGACCTCGTCTTCAAAGAACGGCAGGAAACTGGAAAAGGGAGATTCCGGAACCGCAAGGTCGGCGAACTCCGACAGGTATCCAAAGGGGATGATTTGCTCACAGAGCCCTGCGGACAACGGGTAATGTGGCCCAATGGCTTTGCACTGGAAGCGTTGATGTCTTTCGGCTGTGAAAAGAATGCCCGTGTTCAGCGGGCATATGAAACGCTTCTGCCGGGCAGATGGTGCGAGTGTGCCATGCAGCTTGGCCCATCCGTGAAAGGTGACAGTGGAAAGAAGGGGCGGCCAGTTTATTATCCGGAATCTTCTGATGAAGCTTTTGCCCACGGAGGATTCACCGATAGTGCAGAACTGGCGAAGATGGGCGAGCAGAGGGTAACCGGGCTGAGAATGAAAAGAGTCCGCCAGGAGCAGGGGGCAAATGAGAACAAATATTTCCTTGAAATGCCTGTCTATCATGAGGGATGTGCTCTCATAACAATGAGAGCGCTGACCTGTGCGAAAGACGTCCGGATGAGAAAGAGACTGGATGCCGAACTCCGGGCTATGGCAGCCCGGCAGAACGGGGAAGGCGGCGAGTTTTCGGCTGAGCAGATGACCGGCGATCGGTTTTTCAAAAATGGGCAGGCCTTTATTCTTCAAATAGTAGCTGGTTTCGATCATCCCGTTGCGGAGCTTATTATCATGCGTTCTATTCCCTGGATAATTGCGAATCAGAACGAGGACGGATCCTGGGGGAAAGAGGAGTACAAGGATATAACGACTTACGCCGTATTGAGTGCCGTCATGAGAGTCAGCGAAAATCTGCCGGCTGATTTCGGAGTGTAGGCTCGACCGCCGGTCAGAATAAGTCCACAATCTCCGAAACTAACCTTCTTGCGCAGGGGTATCCTCATGACAACATTGATTCGTTTCATTGTAGTTGCTGTCGTGCTATGCGTGAGCGCTGCGGTGTACGCCGCCGATGCCAGCTACCACCACGTCCACCTGCGCGCCACCGACACGCAGGCTGCGGCCAAGTGGTACGAACAGTATATGGGCGGGCGTGCCATGAAACTCGGAATCTATGATGGGGTAGTAACGGGTGCCACGCTCCTGCTGTTCTTTCCTGAAGAGCAGCGCGGAGTGGACGGTACCCCGTTCTCCGGGAAACTTGAGGGGAGTGAAGGAAGCGTGGTGGATCACATCGGATTCAGTTTCACGGACTTGGCTGCCAAGATGCAGGAATTCAAGCAAGCCGGCATTGAGATTGTGCAGGAGCCCCGCGACGTCCAGGGAAAGTTCAAGTACGGATTCGTGAGAGACCCTTGGGGAACCAAAATCGAGGTCATGCAGGATCTCGAACTCACCGGATTTCACCATGTTCATGTCCTGTCCAAGAATCCGGATCAGGCGGTCACTTGGTATCAGGAGATTTTTGGTGGCACGATCACTGCCTTCAAGGATTTGAAGGCCTTGCCTTCGATCCGATATGGCGGCATGTGGCTTATCGTCCAGAAGACCGACAAGGATCTCGCGCCAACCATGTTGCGATCAATTGACCATCTCGGATGGGGATTCGTCGATCTCACCAAGGAAGTAGCACGATTCAAAGAGAGGGGGGAGCAACTCCCGCTCGATATCATCGACTTTCGCGGAACGAACATTGCCTTTATCAAGAGCCCTGATGGTGCACTGATCGAGATGGTTGAGGTCAAGGAACGGAGCCAGAGGTAGCAACGCTACGCTACCTGTCAGTGAAGCACCTCGATCCAACCGTTAGGAAAACGTCCCCAACACGTGAAACAGCAATATTCAAGATCTGGTGAGATGACAGTTTGTAGATGAGGTGGTAGGGGTTCAGTATAGGACGACATACGCGAGGTCCGGAAAAGCACACACGTGACCGAGGAGGTTTGGGTGATGACTAGAAGCATGACTTTGTGCGCCCTGATGACGGCGCTGCTGGCAGGTGCGGTGACGGCAGAGGAAGTGCGACCGGGAGTCTATCGGACGCCGGACGAGCGATTTGACAATCTGCCTGGTTACAGCTTTGCCCCGCACTACAAAGATATCAACGGTTACCGGGTTCACTATCTCGATGAGGGTTCAGCCGAGGGCGAACCGATTCTGTTGCTCCATGGCGAGCCGACCTGGGCTTACTTGTACCGAAAGATGATCCCGGTACTCGTTGCGGCCGGCTATCGCTGCATCGTGCCCGACCTGATCGGCTTCGGCCGGTCGGACAAGCCGGCGAGCATGGACGTGCATACCTATAAATTTCACGTCGACGTGATCACCGAATTGGTCAAGGCTCTCAACTTGCGGGATGCGACCTTCTTCGGGCAGGACTGGGGCAGTCTGATTGGTCTGAGGGTCGTCGCAGAAAATGAAGAGCGATTTGCTCGAGTCGTCGTTGGCAACGCCGGTCTACCCGTCGGCAAGGCAGCCGGACCGGAAGCCCTCGGCGAAGGCAGCGCGTTCCTGCAGTGGAAACGCATGAATCAACGCATGATCGAGCGAGGCGACATACCGACCGGCAACATGGTCGCGGGTAACGTGGGCGACCCCTCGATCGTTGCCGCCTATGATGCGCCCTTTCCCGACCCGATCTACAAGGCCGGCCCGCTGATCATGCCGCAACGGGTACCGGTTTTTGCGGACGATCCAGCCAACGACGCCAACCGCAGGGCATGGGAAGTGTTTAGACGCTGGGAGAAACCGTTCCTGACAGCGTTCAGCGACGGCGATCCGATCACACGTGGCGGCGAGATCGTGTTTCAGCAATCCGTCCCGGGGGCAAAGGGTCAGTCACATACGACGATTAAGGGCGCCGGTCATTTCCTTCAGGAGCAGGCCGGCGACGAATTGGCCCGTGTCATTGTCAAGTTCATGGCAGATAATCCGGTGCGCCGGATTGATGACCAGTAGATCCCTCAAGGTCGACTGAATCGACAGCTTGATCCGCTGGCGATGGGCGAGCCCAACCAGGAGATCTGCGGGCAACTGCGCTAGAGCCGTAACAGCTTTCTGAATCTGATATAGGCAAACAGAAAGAAACCAAAAAGGCGGGCGTAGCGAACCACCTTGTAGTCAACCAGCATCGCCTCGAGTCCCTGTAAATCGTAGGCAAGAAACTGCCTGCCTCTGTCACTCGCAAACACTGTGTCGCTAATAAGAGAAAACGTGCCTAATCGACCTAGACAGCGACCGATCAACTGAAACCTGACGTCCGCTTTAAGCTTCTTGAGGGGATAATCAACACCGTGGTTTTTGAGCTCTCGAGAATACATCTGCAGGATATTCTCTTCGTTGTCTCTTCGGTCAGCAGGCCGGTAGTTACAGCAGAGCCAGAAGGTCAGATCCGAGACGGCCGAGCTGGGACTTACCAGTTGCCAGTCAACGAAAACTACATCGTTACCAACAAAGCAGAGGTTATCCAGACGAACATCACCGTGGCACAGGGTCCTGTTTCCAGTGGCATTTGTTGGTCCGACTTGTGCCGGGGACGCTTGCAGGAGTTTGACTAACATGTCCCCAATCTCTTTTATCTGAGGACAGGATTCACCAAAAGCAGTGTTGAACTGAGCGACGCTCTTCTGAAATTCAGTGACTCTCTCTGTCTGATCCACAGAGACGGTTTGGTTCATCCATGAGAAATCCGCCAGGTCGGGATGGTTCCACCATTTGGCATGCAGCTTCGCCAGCGCCTTTATGACAAGAGTCGATTGCTCCGGCGTTGCCGAGATTAGCTGGTCAGGCCAGTCTTTACTGCCAAGATCCTCCAGTAGTAGAAAGACCTGGTTTCGTTCATCGATTCCGGCAAAGTGGCACTGCGGGATGGCAACACCGGGATCGTCTATCTCCTGATTGAAACGAACTTCTTTCCTAGCAAGATACAGCCAGCTTTCCGGGATCTTCATATGAGGATCTTCGATCTGGAACTTGCCGACAAAGGAATCCGGCGCAGTAATCGAACTGGAATATCCCACCGAAAAACGAAACAGATTGCTGGTAAAGCCTGCGTCTTCTGCAATTGGATGCCATTCGACCGTGGTCACGCTCGTCTCAGAATCGATGGTATTGCTGCGCCTGAGAATATCTGTCAGCCAGTCGACGGTTACGGATTCCGGTTTAAGCGGGAAGTCTGCCAATTCAGTCGATGCTACTCTGAGACGAGCTTGAAGAAGTAGTGCGCAATGTGCCTCGCTTTACATCAACGAGGCGACGATGACCTTGAATAAGTAGTGCGCAATGTGCCTCGCTTTGCAGCGGCGCTGCGAGCGAAGAAGTGTCCGCCGGGCATCTAAATCCGCGTTCCGGTAACCATCAAATCCGCGTTCCGGTCACCATAACAGTGCCGAGATCGGAGTCATACTGGCCCGTAATCACGTCGCCATCGACATTACCTGTAAACTTGAAGGTTGTGTCCTGAAACTGAATCTCGACCACCAGATCGAACGAGATCGATTGTCCATCTACAGATTCATACGTGAACGGTATATTCCGTGGTTCAGGCAGTGTCATGGATACCGTTCCCGACATGTCCGCGTTAAAGGTAATCGTTTGTGCTATCTCGCCCTGCGGGGTCGATATCTGTGTGGTCCACGTACCAACCACCGGGTTAGGTGTGCCTCCACCCATGCCAGCGCATCCCGCCAACCCGAGAGCCAACAGAATACCAGTCAGCCGATAGCTTAAAGAACTCGTCAAACTCCGTAAGTCTCGTATGGTCGTCATTACCCACTACTCCTTTGTCAGTCTCCGGTGCACCAGCACGCACGACGCACACCTGGCCCTAGAAATCGTCGCGTTCCGCACCATAGCACAGGCCCCTTGCATGTGGAAAGCTTGCATGTACGGGCGCCTGGTGATGGAGCCGGAATCGTCTGCGTTCAATAATCCAATGAATATTCATTGCGGGCGAAAACCCCATCGAACCGCCACTTGATCGTCAGCAGGAATGTGACGATCGCAGTTGACAGCAATAACAATGAGAATGCCCACGTATTCCCGATAGTAGGCTGCCACAGCCAGCCAGGTATTTCGGTCAATGTGAGTGTGTCGGATTGCCCACGGGCTCTTGGCCCTTGCAAAATGATGCCGAGTCGCATAATTTCGCACTCAACAAGTCTGATCGAGGAATTCATGTGGCAGCTTTAGATGGGATGCGAATCTTAGATATGACCCAGTGGGAGGCAGGCACGGCCTGCACCCAGGCGCTGGCGTGGTTGGGCGCCGATGTAGTGAAGGTGGAGCAACCGGTGGTGGGCGATCCGGGCCGTGGTCGGGTAGGGGGTGCAACCCTGGACCGGGAGTATTTCGTCAATTGGAACAGCAACAAACGCAGCATTACGCTGGACCTTAGCCAGCCTCGTGGCCGGGAACTGTTGCTTGCCATGGTGCCCCACTACGATGTATTCATCGAGAACTACGGCCCTGGCGTGGTGGAGAAACTGGATATTGGCTATGACGTCATGCAGGAGCTGAACGAATCTCTTATCTATGTTCGCATCAAGGGATTTGGCACCAGCGGGCCCTATGCCAACTACAAGTGCATGGATATGGTAGCCCAGGCGGCCGCCGGCGCGTTTTCCATTACCGGGGAAGCTGACGGTCCCCCTATGCGACCGGGGCCGACCATGGGTGACGCAGGCACGGGTGCGCAGGCCGCCTTGGCGGTATCGGCAGCGTACGCGCAGAAACAGCGTACGGGGGAGGGACAACTCATCGAACTCTCCATGCAGGAAGCCATGACTTACTATATGCGTACTGCTATTTCCGAGACTGGATTCGGCCAGGTACCGACGCAACGCAGTGGTAATGGCGGCAGTCCTTTTATGTCACTCTATCCCTGTGCTCCAGGTGGACCAAACGACTATGTGTACATCATGGCCGTGAATCCGCGCATGTGGAACGGGGTCTGCAAAGCCATTGGCAAACCGGATCTACTCAAGGAGCCGCGATTCGAAAACTCCAAGAAGCGCCGAGAGCATGTCGCCGAGTTGTTCAAAGAGATCACCAACTGGACCCGCAGACACACCAAACGGGAAGCCATGGAGATCTTCGCGGAAGCCGGCATCTGTGCCGGTCAGGTGAACGAAACCCACGACCTGTTCACCGATCCACATCTATTGGAACGTGGATTTATCCACGAAGTTGAGCATGCCGATCACGGCAACATCAAACTGTTGGGGTGGCCGGCGAGGATGTCGAAAAGCAAAGTGGCAATTCAACCGGCACCCTTACTCGGTCAACACACCGATGAGGTGATCGCCTCCGACCTTGGACTCGAGCAGCAGGAAATCGACACACTTCGGGATGAAGGTGCCATCGGGCGTGAGATGCTGGACCGGGCACAGACGTAACTAGCTCCTCCCACGAACCTCGCTTCGTCGCCCTGGAAAACTGTTAGCTCTGCATGTGCCCTGTCAATAGGCTCCAACGGTCAGCGCAGGAACGTAGGTGATCATCAACACCACTATCGCCAATATCATCAGGAACGGAAGCGTGCTCCGGTAGACCTCAATGAGTGGTCGTTCCAGACGGTAGGATGCTAAGAACAGATTCATGCCCACCGGCGGTGTCAGGTAGCCCAGTTCCAGGTATACAAGGAAAATCATTCCCAGGTGCAGGGGATCGAGGGATACGCCGATGGCACCCATGTGGATCCCAGCCTGAGAATCCCGGACACGGTCTTGAATATGTGCTCTGGGATGGATGCCCCGACGAGACTGTCATAGGTGCCCTGGACCTCGATCTCCCACTGGCGTGCCACTGCGGGAGTCACTTCATGTACCACCAGACCATGCATCTTCATCGCCTCGATCGCACCGTCTTCGAATCGTCTGATTTCCGCTTGTGCTTGTCCACAGGCTTTGCGGGCAGCAGCCAGCAGCAGGGGTCTGATCTCCTTGGGAATCTGTGTCCAAGCTTTCTCCGACACCACCAGTGCACCGGTTAGAGGTGCCCACTTCATGGCAGTCATGTGGTTGGCCAGGCCGAACCACTGAGTGGCGAGCGCCATCACGGGGGGTGCAGTGAAGCCGTCGATCAAGCCGGACTGCAGGCCGGTATGCATCTCGGTTAGAGGTAATGGTACAGGCTTGTAGCCACCTTGTTTAAGGGCTTTCGCCCAGGCAGCATCGCCGGTACTGACTCTGATGTGCAGCGACTTTGCATCCGCCGGATACACCACCGGTTTGTTGGTGAACAGGTAAACCCAACCGACATCACTCCAATCCAGTACCTTGAAGCCTCGGGCAGCGAGCACCGCTTCCAGTTCCGGGCTCACCCGGTCGCGCACGTAATCCAGTTCCGCATTGGATTTGAGCAGCATCGGTGTCTCAAGTACGCGCATCTCTGTGGCGATCTGGGAGAGACCCTCCTGCCCGGAAAGTGCTGCGCCATGCAGCTGGCCAATTCTCATCTTGCGCACCATATCCGGCTCGTTACCAGCCACGCCGCCTGGATAGATGCGTACCTGGACCCTTCCTCCCGATAGCTGTTTCCAACTCTGCGCCATTTCACGCAGTGCGATATGCCACGGGGAGCCGTCCGGAGCGGCTGTACCGATCTTGATGGTCTGGGCGAATGGGGATCCCGAGCTAATGGAAATGACTAAGATAAGCAGTAAAGCAGACACGGGATGTTTCATGGCAGTTCCTCCTCGACGCTTACGAACAATGCAGGGATACGCGCTTCAAGCCATTTGGCCCGGTCCTGGGCGATGGTGTTTTCGAGCCGCAAAGAGGGAACTTCATCGGCATCCACTGCCATGGCCTGCGCCAGCAACTGCCGAAATTCGATCAGATTCTGCTGCTGGACCGCCACCACCTCGGCGAGGGCAAGGTGTACCGATGCGCGTTTTCCCTCGGAGAGTGTGACGGCGCGCCGATAGTGGCTGCGAGCCCGTTTGACACTGCCGCCCATGCGACTGCCTTCGAAGGTGATGAAGAACTCGTGGGCTGCGCCCGAGTTGTAGCTTTCATCGAGTTCAAGAACCCGTTCCACCAGGGCAGCCGCGATGGCGACTTCCGCGATCAGAAACGGATCGTCCTTGGCCGCGGTGAGCGCCCCAGCCCAACTGACACCGGCCCAGTAGAGCAGGGATACATCGCGCAGATCGGTATCGCGCAGAGCTTTCGCGCGACTATTGCGCAGCTTTTGTGTAAAACCCGGGTGACGCACTACCAGTCCCCGCAGGGCGTAATCCCGTCCGCGCAGAAACAGCCTGCTGGCCCGGGCCCTCTGCCGCCGGGCTTCGACGTAGCTGAGTTCATCGATGCTGTCCGCCTGCAACTGGATCAGGTAAGCATATGCTGCAAAACCGGTCGCGGCTGACAGCAGCAGGCCTTCGTGCTGCGGCGAGACATCCAACAGGCGCTCGTAAGTCTTCAGGCCGAACGGGATCGCTTGGCGAACCAGATCGGGGTCCTCCTCGGATGTGAATACGCTGCCTCCTTCCGCTAGCGCATCCCCCAGTTTGTCGACCACCAGACGGTTAATCGAACATGCCGTCAGGTTCAGAACCGAAACTAAAACCAACAGTACAATTTTCAGGCTTCGTTCCATCAGATCACCTCCACTCAGATTTTCTCTCCATGCAGCGCCACAACCTCAGTCTGTTGTAGTGCAAGTGTAGGAGGAGCGGGATTAGGAAACCTGAAAGCACTGTTTGGATTCATTAGATACTTGTGATATGTCCTTATGGTTGAACCAGGATCGCATGATGGTTCACCATGGGGAGCACCGACATAGCCGGACAGGTGCGGAAGTGGATCTTCACTCGCTCTCTGGCAGAGATGGTGTATCTGCTCTGTAGAAAGCATTAAGACAGGCGTGGGACTTTGAATGGCTTCGTCCCTGCAGTACTATCGACCCCACAAATCGTGAGGAAAAGGCATGGATAGGCCGTTTCCGGCATATCAGGGTGATGATTCCTACACATTCGTCTGTTTTTCGCACGCGGATGCAGACGTCGTGTATCGTGAATTAGTGTGGCTTAGGGGCCAGGGATGCAATATCTGGTACGACGAGGGGATCACGCCAGGCAAGGAATGGACCCAGGAGTTGGCTGACGCGATAGAGGGTGCAGACCACTTTCTCTTCTTTGTTACCCCCGATGCAGTGCAATCCAAGTATTGCCGCGACGAACTCAATTTTGCCCGTAATCGCAACAAACAGCTGGCGTCAGTTCACCTCAAGCAAACACTGCTGACTGGTGGGTTAGAGCTCTCCATGGGATCGACACAAGCGATTTTGAGGTATGAACTGAGCCACGCAGACTACCTCGTGAAACTGCAGGCCGCTCTTGACCTAAACCGACAGGCGCCCGATCCGCCCACCGGAAAACTCGAAAACCTTGAATCCGGCTTCCGGGTAGGAGGCTGGCAGGTCGCCCCAAGCCGGGGAACTCTGACCAGAGCAGAGGAAGTGGTTCATCTGGAACCTAAGGTGATGGACGTACTCGTTTGCCTGGCGCGCCATGCCGGTGAGGTGCTCAAGCGGGATGAACTGCTGGACGAGGTCTGGCCCGGTGTCGTGGTACAGGATGAAGTGCTCAACCGATCGATCTCTCTGCTTAGATCCAGTCTCAAAGACGAACGCCGGGACCCGCGCTTCATCCAGACGGTGCCGAGAGTTGGTTACCGCCTGGTAGCACCGGTTCAGCCAGAATCGGAAGCGCCATCGATGCCTCACAGGAGGCCCTCTGCAGTTGTCCTCGGTGCTACACTGACTGTGGCGATCGTGGTGATCGTCGCCTATATGGCGGGACGATCAATAGAGGATAGCGGACTTGAATGGATACCCGATAGCGATATCGTCTCCATGGCTGTATTGCCTTTTGTGGATCTCGCTGGCGGAGACGATCAGGGCAATTTCAGTGCCGGGCTGACCGCCGAGATCATGAGTGATCTGTCTCGCGTCGAAGGCCTGCGTGTCATGTTACGGGCCCGGAATCCTGACGAGGATGTGTGTGCTGTCGGGCAGAGACTGGACGCGGCTACGCTGCTCTCGGGCAGTGTGCAGCGGGACGGTGCGCGCCTGCGTGTGACGTTCCGGTGGGTCAATGCCAACGACTGCTATCAGATATTGGCGGATAGTTACGAGCGCATGCTTGACGATATATTTGAAGTTCAGCATGCCATCTCGGAAGCGATTGTCCGCCGGCTGGCCAGGGCATTGGGAACGGACCTGACCTCCGTCCAACCAGCAGGACCTCCACCATCGCCGGAAGCCTACCAGCCGTTCCTGCTGGGTCGTCATAATCTGATCCTGGGACGATACGATCTGGAACACAGAGGAGAGGAATCGATCCGCCGCAGTATCAAGCTGTTTCAGGATGCGATTCAGCGGGACGCAGACCTAGCTGAAGCCTACCTGAGTTTGGCAGAAGCTTACATGCTGTTACCAAGCTACGCAGATACGCTGGCGAACGATCAGGAACCGATGAATAGTGCGCTTGCAGCTTTGGAAAGGGTTGAGGAGCTGGACGGGAATTCCAACCGTACCTATGCAGCCCGGGCATTTATTCATACCCTAAACCTTGAGTGGATAGAGGCCGAACGGCTGTTTCGAGCGGCCATTGCCCTGCAACCCAATGACGCCAATCTGCGCCACCGGTACTCACAGTTCCTGGGCAGGGTGGGCTACACCGACAGATCACTCGGGCAAGCGAAGCTGGCGAGAGATCTTGACGACGTTTCGCCTGTGCTGAAGTCTCGACTGGCAACAGCATACGTGGGGGCCGGTTACAATGACCTTGCCGCGGAGCAGTTTGCCCTTGCCCGAGCCGCGGGAATGGTGTCGGCTGTCAATGTGGGGTCAGGCCTTGTCTTGCTCTACCGGCAGAAGAAGTTTGAGGAGATGGTGCGACTGATTTCCGCACTACAGAACGAGAAAGGCCTCTCCACGAAGTGGGTAGCAGCTGTGGTCGAAGCACTGCAACATCCGGATGATGCGGAAGCTAACCGCCTTGGTATGGCCGAGTTTGCACAAGCTGCTGAAGCCGGTGATTTGTACCCACGTCTCCACTGGGGTGCGCTGATCCTGCTGCGGCAACCACAACTTGCTCTGGAGATTACCGATCAGCTCATTCAGGATCAGAGTCGGCACATTGCCGATGTGATGGAGTTCCTGTTCGCGGCAGAAGCAGCCGTGGTGAGAGTCCATCCCCTGTTTGCAGGCATCATTCGGCAGGTGAAACTGGATCTTTTCTGGGATATTCATGGCTGGCCAAAGGTATGCGAGCGAATCGATGGGGTAATCAGTTGTCACTAGACCTGCATGACGACATCGCATTGATTGCATCTGTAAAGAGCCGATCAAGGTAAGGAACCCTAAGCCGATGGCATGGATAAAACTAACTTAGGTTTCACTTCAACACGCATGGATGGAGTAGGATCAGCAACAGGATCAACTCAAGGGCACACGATTTGATGGATCTTGATTTGGGCTTCCAGCTTGACGATTGGCTGGTTTCCCCGCGGCAGGGAACACTGACCAGGGGAGCGGAAGTGGCTCAACTGGAACCCAAGGCGATGGGCGTTCTCGTTTGCCTGGCGCGCCATGCCGGGGAAGTGGTCAAGCGGGATGAACTGTTGCAGGAAGTCTGGCCTGGTGTGGTGGTGCAGGAGGAGGTGCTTAACCGGTCCATCTCGCTGCTACGCTCCAGTCTTAAGGACGACCACCGGGAACCACGCTACATACAGACGATCGCCAGAAGGGGATATCGCCTGGTGGCACCGGTTCGACCAATACCGGAAGCGCAATCCAGACTTCACAAAATAACCGCGCCAGCTATCCTCGGCAACGCACTGATGGTGGTGATCGTGGCAATGGTAGCCTATCTCGCAGGACGATCAACAGAGGATAACGGACCGGAATGGATCCCCGGCAGCGAAATAATCTCCCTGGCTGTACTGCCGTTTGTCGATCTCAGTAGTGGTGACGATCAGGGCAATTTCAGCGCCGGGTTGACCGCCGAGATCATGAGTGACCTGTCCCGGGTCGAAGGGCTGCGAGTCATGTTACGGGACAGGAATCCGGACGAGGATGTTTGTGCTGCCGGGCAGAGACTGGACGCCGCTACTCTGCTCTCGGGTAGTCTGCGGCGGGATGGTGAGCGCCTGTGGGTGGGGGGTCAATGGGTGAATGCCAGCGACTGCTACCAGATCAGACTGTGTGAAAACGTTATATCTGTTATACTAACGCCTGCACTAAGGCGAGGTAGAACATGAAGCGTTTTATCGCAGGTGAAGACCGGTCCCAAAGCACTTTATTCCCAGAACGCATAGATGATTATGTCACCGAAGA
>JASMJM010000167.1 GCA_030749725.1 Pseudomonadales bacterium
GGTCAAAGATGTTCTGACCGTATTCGGAATAGGATTCCAGGTAGGCGGTCTGAATCTCCTTGCCGATAAACTCCACATAATGGGGGGCAAGGAACTCCTTGATCTCGCCCAGGTAGCGTTCCTGTGTCTCCTTGTCGAACTGCTCCTGCTCGATCTGCTGTTCAATGACATAGAGCAGATGTACCGGGTTGGCGGCAATCTCACTATCGTCGAAATTGAACACCTTGGACAGTATCTTGTAGGCAAATCGGGTGGACAGGCCTTCCATGCCCTCGTTGACCCCCGCTGCATCCAGATACTCCTGCATCGATTTCGCCTTGGGGTCCGTGTCCTTCAGGTTTTCACCATCGTAGATGCGCATCTTGGAGTAGATGCTGGAGTTTTCCGGAATGTGCAGTCTGGACAGCACGGTAAACTGGGCCAGCATTCTGAGGGTGTCGGGAGCGCAGGGAGCATTTCCGAGGGAGCTGTTGTGGAGCAGCTTCTCGTAGATCTTAATCTCCTCGGACACCTGCAGGCAGTAGGGCACCTTGACGATGTAGACGCGATCGATGAAGGCTTCGTTGTTCTTGTTGTTCTTGAAATTCTGCCATTCGGATTCGTTGGAGTGGGCCAGTACGATGCCGTCAAAAGGCAGGCCGCCGGTCCCTTCTGTGCCGTTATAGTTGCCTTCCTAGGTTGCGGTCAAAAGGGGATGTAGCACCTTGATGGGCGCCTTGAACATCTCCACAAACTCCATCAGTCCCTGGTTGGCTTTGCACAAAGCGCCGGAATAGCTGTAGGCATCGGTATCGTCCTGGGCGAACTCCTCCAGCTTGCGGATATCGATCTTGCCCACCAGGGCCGAGATATCCTGATTGTTCTCGTCTCCGGGTTCAGTCTTGCAGATGGCGACCTGGTTGAGTGTTGAAGGATATTTCTTCACCACCTTGAACCTGGATATATCACCGTGGTACTCGTGCAATCGCTTCACCGCCCAGGGCGACATGACGGTCGTGACATAGCGGGGTGGAATGCCGTAGTCCTCTTCAAGAATGAGACTGTCCTCTTCCGGATCGAACAGACCCAGAGGGGATTCGTTCACGGGTGATCCCTGGATGGCGTAGAACGGGATCGACTCCATCACCCATTTAAGCTTCTCAGCCAGACTGGATTTACCCCCGCCCACGGGTCCGAGCAGATAGAGGAGCTGTTTCTTTTCCTCCAGCCCCTGGGCTGAATGGCGGAAGTAGGAGACGATCTGCTCGATACACTCCTCCATGCCGTAGAAATCTGTGAACGCGGCGTAACGTTTGATGATCTTGTTGGAGAATATTCGACTGAGGCGGGGATCTTTGGCGGTATCGACAATTTCCGGTTCGCCAATTGCCGCCAGCATTCGCTCCGATGCAGTGGCGTACGCCATCGGATCGGATTTGCATATCTCCAGATACTCCTGAAGAGTGTATTCCTCTTCTGCGGACTCTTCGTAACGGGACTGGTATTGGCTAAAGACGCTCATTGAAATCACCTCTCAACTCGACAAACTTGCGAGTAGTATTTGAAATATGCGGGGCGCCGTTCGATGGAATGCCCTGCTACTACATTTCGCAGCCTGTGTTTAGAGGGCTCACAATTCCGTGTCTGTGAGACCAATTCCTAACCGGGTTAAGTACCGGTTACCTGTAAACTTAGACCGAATATTAAGGAATTTATGACATCTATTTACAACCCGCTTTGGAATAACTGCTGTGGTTCATATATCCATGAGCTAGTGTCTAGCTTACCGTGTCTGGCTTCTAGCGGCTAGCTAATAGTCACTGGCTATCTGCCGCTGGTCGCTGCTTGCCAGCCACTAGTCGCTAATTCCCCGTGGTCACTGGCTGGGAACGCTGGTTCGCTTTTGGGTTTTGAGGTGCATGAGGGTCAGGCGCCGACCCCACACGCAACCGGTATCAAGGGCGAATACGTCTTTCACACCGGTTTTCCCATTGAGATAAGCCCAATGCCCAAATAGGATTCTCAATTCCCTCTGTTTGGATCGACGATGTCGAAACCAGGGTTGATATCCCTTTGGTACGATATTCTCCTTGTGGGTAAATTCCATGCGGCCATTGCTCTTGCAGTATCTGAGCCGGGTGAAATAGTTGGTAATCACGCGCAGCCTGTCGAAGCCTTCTAGATCATCGTTCCAGCAGTCCGGTTCGTCGCCGTACATATGGGCCAGAAAATCGACATAGTGTTTTCCGCACAGCTTTTTTTCCACCTCCCTTGCCAGTGACATGGCCGTTTTCAAGCTCCACTGGGGTGCCAGTCCCGCATGCACCAGGGTGTAGTTCCTCTTGGAGTCATGGTGTATCAGCGGTCGGTGTCTCAGCCAGTCGACCAGCTCTTCACAATCGGAGGCAGCCAACAGATCGTCGAACGTGTCCTTGCGCATCGGTCTGCGAATCCCGTGGTAGATTGCCAGGAAGTGAAGATCATGGTTACCGAGTACGACCACGGCCCTTCGACCCAGGCTTTTCACGAAACGCAGGGTAGGCAGATTCTTCGGTCCACGGTTGATCAGGTCTCCCACGAACCAGGCTTGGTCCTTGACGGGATCGAATGAGACTCGATCGAGCAGGTAGCGCATCTCGTCGTAGCAACCCTGTATATCGCCGATAACGTAGATACTCATCTAGGGGCCAGCAGGTCGCTCAGTTGAATGAATTGCTGCAGCGTGACATTCTCCGGTCGAAGCTCGGGATCGATGCCCAATGCAGTGATCGCATCCACTGCCAGCAAGGGCTTCAGTGCATTGCGTAGGATTTTCCTGCGTTGGCTGAATGCCTGAGTAACCAGTCGCCGCAACACCTCTACATTGTGCGCTTCAAACGGTAGCTTCTGGTGTGGGATGAGCCGGACCACCGCTGAGAAGACCTTTGGCTTGGGTCGAAAAGCAGTCGGCGGCACGTTGAAACACTTAATGATGTTACAGTAGTACTGCGCCATGATGCCCAGGCGACCATAGTCACGGGTGGATGGCACGGCAACCAGACGGTTCACCACTTCCCGTTGCAGCATCAAGTGCATATCTTTAATGCCGTGTGCATGTTCCAGCAACCTGAAGATCAGGGGTGTCGAGATATTATAAGGTAGATTTCCCACCACCCGCAGCGGACGCTTCTCCTTGAGTGAATCGAAATCGAAGCTGAGCGCATCACCCTGGTGGATGGTGAGCGACTGGTCCCGGTACCTGTCGCTCAGCAGGTCCACCAGATCGCGATCGATCTCGATGACATCCAACTCGGCGGAAGACTGTACCAAGTGATCGGTTAGAGCACCCCGGCCTGGTCCGATCTCCACCAGGTGATCTTGCGGTTGTGGAGCGACCGCGCTGATGATCTTGCTGATGATATTAGGGTCGGTGAGAAAATTCTGAGCATATCTCCTGCGTGCCCTGACTGCACTTTTCTTGCTGCGCAATTACGGTTCCCCTGCCTGTGCCGCCTCAGTTTGGACCCCGGTTTCAGCCCCGGGTTGGCCCCCGGTCTGGACCATGGAAAAGGCGTACCGGATTGCCGTGAGCAGGCTGCCCAAATCGGCAACTCCCTTGCCGGCCAAGTCGAGGGCCGTGCCATGATCAACGGAGGTGCGGATGAGCGGCAGTCCCAGGGTAATGTTGGCAGACGCACCGAAAGCCATCTGTTTGAGCACCGGTAAGCCCTGATCATGATACATGGCGAGAACCACATCGGCCGCCTCAAGTTGGTGTGGTGTGAACGCGGTATCGGCCGGTATCGGACCGGTCAGGTTCATACCTTCACCACGTAGCTGTTGCAGAGCCGGAGTGATAATCTCGATCTCCTCGCGTCCCAGGTAACCCCCTTCGCCGGCATGGGGATTGAGACCACAAACCAAAATCCGCGGCACTGAAATACCGAACCAGCGCCTGAGGTCGCTGTGCAGAATTCTCACCACCTGCAGCAGCAACTCTCTGGAAAGGGTTTGAGGTATCTGGCTCAAAGGCAGGTGCGTTGTGGCAAGCGCTACCCGCAGACCTTTGGTGACCAGCATCATCACAGGTTTGATGGGACGGGTGGTGGCCCCCGGTTTTGAGGCGAGTCTATCGGCCAGCCGGTTGGCGAACCATTCTGTATGGCCGGTGAAGGGGAAGCCGGCTGCGTTGAGAATTGCCTTGTGGACCGGTCCCGTCACCATGGCATCGAAGTGGCCGTCCAAGCATCCATCCAGTGCAGACTCAAGAGTCTTCATCACGTAAACGGCGTTTTCTTGATCGACGCTGCCGGGCTGACTCGCGCGCTGCAAAGGAACCGGCAGGATCTGAAGTCGGGGGCCACCGGCTGCGGACGCACCGCCTGCCGGATCGAACTCGGGCAGTTGAATCTCTGTGTCCAGCAGTTGCGCTCTGGACTTTAGCAGATCGGGATCGGCCACAACGATCAGTTCGAGGGGCAGGTCGCGCAACTGTTCGCTCCCGTGAAGAGCGATAACCAGATCGGGGCCAATGCCGGCCGGTTCACCTGCCGTCAGCGCAAGCCGGATCCTTCGCTTGGGCCGATCTGATCCGCGGGGCATCAGATTCGGATGTCAACGAAGGCTTCCTCACGAACTTCTCGCAGCCAACTGTCCAGTTCCTCATCGAACTTGCGATTGGTCAAATAGTTGGCAGCCTGAAGCATTCTGAATTCTTCGCTAAAGTCTTCTACTCTCCTTCCGGTCACCTGTATGAAGTGATAGCCATGTATGGTACTGAATACTTCACTCACCTCATCGACCGCCAGAGCGTCCATCACCATCTCAAATTCAGTCTCAAAGGTATCTGCGCGGTTCCAACCCAGCGCTCCACCGCTCAATGCTGAACCGGGATCTTCGGAGTAGAGCTTGGCCAACTCTTCAAAATCTCTGCCGGCCACCACTTCGTCACGGATTGACATGGCCAATTCGCGTGCCTCTTTATCGGTTCTGATCTCCGAGGGTTGAATCAGTATGTGCCTCAATTGAGTCTGGGGCACGTTGCCTTCTGCTTTTGCGCCTCTCTTCTGCTGTAGTTTGATCAGGTGAAAGCCACTGCCACTCTTAATGGGACCCGCCACTGCACCGGTTTCCAACTCCTGGACTTTGTCGGCAAATATTGAAGGCAGCTCGACCGTTTTGCGCCAGCCGAGGTCCCCTCCCTCCAGTGCTCTCTGTCCCGCTGAATGGGACACGGCCAACTGCCGGAAGTCGGCACCCTCTTCAATCTGCTTTAACAGCCCGTCCGCCTTTTGACGCACCACTCGAATTTCGTCTGCACTGGCATTTTCATCTATGGGCAGCAGGATGTGTGCGACCCGAAATTCATCGGCAGTTACCATCTCACCCATCTCCGACTCGAGGAAGCTCTTAATCTCCTGGTCGGTAATCTGGATGCGGGAATTCATCATGCCGCGCTGCATCCTGCTCATCACCAACTCGTCGCGAACCTGACGTCTGCTGTCCTCATAGGAGAGACCATCTTTCTTCAGCGCTTCCTGAAATTGCTGCAGGTTCATTCCATTCTGACGGGCGATCGTGTTCATGGTCTCATTCAGCTCATCGTCGCTGATTCGAATACCTACTTTTTCTGCTATTTGCAGCTGAATGCTCTCCAGGATCAGACGCTCCAGTACCTGCTGCTTGACCAAATCTGCATCGGGCAGAATGGTTTCCCGACTCTCCATCTGGCTGGTGATCATCTGCAGTCGCTCCTCCAGTTCCGACGTCAAAATCACATCTTCATCCACGATCGCCGCGATCCCGTCCAGGTCGATGGTGGCGCCCTCAACCATAGTCGTTGCCAACAGTGTCACTAGGGTGAGCACGCAGTGCAATGGCCTGTTTGTGTATTGTCTAAAACTCAAAGTGATCTTCACGTTCTCGGTATCCGGTAATTGCATCATCTAACAAGGAATCCAGTCTGCGACCCATTGTAGCAAGACCTTTCAACTGAAACTCAAAAAAAACGCCCGTGTCTGCGCGGTGGTCCAGGTAGGGTACCTGTCGCACGCCGGTTGGCGAGCCCGGATCATCTTCGAATAGGATTATGCTGCGCGGCTCCTTCAGGAACCTTCTGAACACCAATCTGGTCTTCCAGCAGCAATCGTTGTATTCAACCCCCACGAAGGACTCTATGGTTTGATCCTTATCCCAGCCAAAGTTCCACCTGCCGATGGCACTGAGCTTTCCTTTGATGGGCCAGATAAAGGTGATATCCGATTCCTCCACATTTTCATCGATGGTGGGTATCTGGATGTCCTCGCTGGTAAAACGGTAGGTGACATTCAGAATATGTAGAAAGTCCGGTGAGTATCTTATGGAGAGCGCGCCACGGTTGGTCAGGCCGTTGCTGGGATTCCACTCGAGGGACCCGTTGATTCGGAGCGTTTCCATTGGTGATACGCTGATCTGTCCGAACAGGGCTGAAGAGTGGGCCTCGTGATCACTCGGCATCAAAGAAACTTTACGATCTTTGAAAAAATAGGTCTGGCCGATGCTGGCCTTAAGGAATTGCACGCCGCTTTTGTCATCGATGAATCGGGTGGTAACCCCTGCGCTAAGCTGTCGGGCGTCACCGACCCGATCCTTGCCCGCAAAACGGGCATCCCTGAAAAGCTGACTGTAGCTTGGGGTCAGCTCGGCGCCATCGAACTTGGGCAGATTCCCCTGTTCCACTTCCTTTGCATAAAGATAGAATAATCTCGGTTCCAAGGTCTGCTGCAGATCCAGTTCGGCGAACGAAAAAAAACGGTCAAAAAAGAGTCCACCGTCCAGACTGAAGACCGGGACGGTCAATTCCGGACGGACATCCACTCCAGCGGCGGTGTCATTTAGATCATAGATCCGGTGTTTTAGAACTAACGATGGTTTCAGGAATCCCCACACCTGGCGTAGTGGTGTAGTGATGCGGGCATCGATAGCCAACCGGTTGCCGACAATCTTGTCGATACCTGCGAGCTCTTCGTTGTCTTTGTCGAAGTAGACAAATTCTGCGTTTAGCTTGTACTGCAGCTCTTTGCTACCCTTGGAATAGTTGAAGTGCAGACGTGGCAGTTGCTCATAATTGTCCGGCGTGTCCACGACGAGATTCTGAAAACCTCGCACCCCCAAGCCGGTGTCCCAGCTGTCGCCTCGGTAAGTGACTTCCGCTTGCCGATCCAGGGCGCCAGTTCGAATGTTACCGATACTGGAATCGATCTTGCTGAGGAACTGCTCGATGGCAACAGAATCCACGTCGCCACCTATATCATCGAGGTAGTCGAGATCACTGACGGCGCTGTAGCGCAAGGTCGTTTTCAGGCGGCCAGTCCAACCGCCCGTGTGTCTGACGTTTAGAAACCAGCGACTTTGCTGTTCGAACTCCTCGATGAAGCTATTGCCACCATCGGTACGATCCACCAGGATTCGATCATCGAAAATATCGTCGTGGTATAGATAGGCGGCATTGATCTCATTGGTGCTGGCGCCGGTCCTAAAGCGAAACTGCCCCTCGTTGAGCAGACCTCTCTTCCAGATGCTCCGGGGCACATAGGTGGCGTCAAAGTGCGGTGCGAGATTGAAGTAGTAGGGGACCGCAAGATCCACACCCCCATCGCTGTGGTAAGTTAAACTGGGTGACAGGAAACCGGTGTGCCGTTCATCATCGATGGGGAATCTCAAATAGGGCGTGTAGGCAATCGGTACGTCCTTAATTCGCAAGGTCAGATTTCTCGCAGTACCGAATCCCACCTGCGGTTCAAGATCGATCTCTTTACCCCGCATCTGCCACACGTTGCTGCCCGGTTCACAGCGCGTGAAGCGTCCATTCACAATGACGATGTGATCATCCGTCGTGTGCGAGAGGGTCTCTGCCTGTCCCCTGAGTCGTCCTTGATGTAACAGAAAGGTGGCCTGTTGCAGTTTACCTTCACCGGTTGAAAGCGTAGTGTCACCCCTTGTTCCGGTCATCAGCAGTCCGGGTTCTCGAATTTGCACATCCCCTTCGAACCAAGCTCTGTCCTCATGCTGATTGAGGCTGGCGATCTGCGCCTGCATATTGCGATAGCCCTGTTGGATCACCACATCTCCCACCATGGTGATCGTTTCCTCGGCATCCATATCTGCACGTACAGCGCTCGCTTGAATGTGAGAACTATCGGGATCGTCATTCCGCAACTCATCCAGCCAGACCGGCTCCAGGTAACGACCAGTGCAAAAAAAAGGGGGTTGACACACAGGATCGGACAATTGCTCGCAACTCGGGTTCTTGGAAAGATCAGCAGCAGGCACCCAGTCGATCAGGGAAGCAGACTCCTGCGCCTTGAGATTGCCGGCAAAGATCGACACCGCACATACTAGCAATGGTCTGTACAACCAGCATGCTAAAACTCGGTTTGCTTTCATCTGTGAATCTTGGGAAAGTTAAGCAGCGTGAATCGATCCGGGCCAGTGGGGTCGGCTTGATAAAGATAGTGGATAATAAAGCATTCGATACATGAGGTCAGGTAGTTTATGCACGACCGGCAGGAGCGTCTCCAGAATTGGGTCCGGCAGAGCCTCGCCGAAAAGGGCGTGGATGAATACCGGAATGTAACCCTGTTACAAGTTTCGGGAGACGCCAGTTTTCGCCGTTACTACCGAGTGGCGCCGGGGAGTTCGAGCTACATAGCTGTGGATGCGCCGCCGCAACAGGAGGACAGCCGCCCCTTTGTATCGATCGCAAAACTGCTGGTGCAACACGGTCTCAACGCGCCCGTGGTTTACGATGCCGATTTTGAGCAAGGCTTTATGCTACTGTCAGATCTGGGTGACGATCTGTATTCGGATGCACTGAAGGATGAGGCGCAGGCGGATCGACTATACTCTGATGCCTTCCGGAGTCTGCTTAAGATTCAGAAGATCGATCCCCCTGCCGGAACTGTTCCTCTGTACAACAGGGAAGCTCTGCTGGGTGAGATGATGCTTTTCCCCGACTGGTTCGTAACGCAGCAGCTGGGATTGGAGCTGACTCGATCGGAACAGATCTTCCTCGACACGGTATTCGAGTCGCTGGTAATGAATTCACTGAGCCAGACGCAGGTCCTGGTGCACAGAGACTATCACTCTCGAAACCTGCTGATTACACCATCTAACAGCCCCGGTATGGTTGATTTTCAGGACGCACTTATCGGTGCTGTGACCTATGATCTGGTATCTCTGCTGCGGGATTGTTATATCGCATGGGAGCCAGGCAGAGTTATTGAGTGGGCACTTGAATATGCAGAACTGGCACTTCAGGAAGGCATACTGACGGATCTTTCAGAGCCGGAATTTATCGGCTGGTTCGATCTAATGGGTATACAACGACATCTCAAAGTGGCGGGGATATTTTCGCGACTACACCTGCGCGACGGCAAACCGATCTATCTGAAGGACATCCCGCTGGTGATTCGCTACATAACACAGGTCTGTAAGAAGTATGCAGCTCTGTCCGATTTTCTCGACTGGATCGAGCGACGCATCCTCCCACCGATGGAGGCGAAAGCCGAACTGTTCGGCCCACTGATATGAAGGCAATCATCCTGGCAGCAGGGGAGGGGCGTCGACTGCTGCCGTTGTCTCTGGCCACTCCCAAGCCGCTCTTGAGTGTGGCCGGCAAGCCGCTGATTCAGCACCACATCGAAGCGCTGGTTAAAGCCAACATAAAAGAGTTGGTGATTAACCTGAATCACCTTGGCGAGCAGATTGAAAAGGCGTTATCTAACGGTTCCAAGTGGGGTGCGAGTATCGACTACTCTCACGAAGGTGAACTGTTGGAGACGGGCGGCGGCATACTGAACGCATTACATCTGCTCGGAGATGAGCCATTCGCGGTAGTGAACGGTGATATCTTTACCGACTACGATTTCTCGAAGCTGCCGGTTAGTCTGCCGGCAGATATTCTTGGTCATCTGGTGATGGTTGACAATCCTTTGGAGCATGCTGATGGTGACTATGGGTTCACTGGCGAGAAGATCGACAGACTTTCGGTACTGGGGCCCAGCCGAGACAACCGGCTTACCTACAGTGGCATCAGCGTGCTGCGCTCTGAACTATTGCTGCAGCGAGCGCCGGGGAGGTTCCCTCTGCGGGACTTGCTCAATCCTGCTGTTGAGTCGCGACAATTGAGCGGCGAACACTATAGGGGAGTTTGGACCGACGTGGGGACTGTGGACAGACTGGAAGCGTTGCGCGCGAGCTTGCAGTGAGCCATTCCCGGACGGCCACTTTCGGCATGGCGGCTTTCCGCATGACCGTTACCGATGACCGTTAACGTATCCGGTATGGTGGCTTTACGCATGACTGTTACCGATGGCCGTATCCCGAAATGCCGTATCCTGGTAGGCCGTACCCCGGAATGCCGTACCCCGGAATGCTGTACCACACCCACCATAACGTGCGTTGTGGAGGACAATTCAGTTAAGATACGCGCTGATTCCTCAGGGCCTCAATCATGAATTACATCATCGCGCCATCGATCCTGTCTGCAGATTTCGCCCGCCTCGGGGAGGAGGTGGACGAGGTATTGGAAGCGGGCGGCGATATGGTGCATTTCGACGTGATGGACAACCACTACGTGCCCAACCTGACCATTGGTCCAATGGTCTGCAGTGCCTTGCGTAAGCATGGCATCACGGCACCCATCGACGTCCACTTAATGGTCAAACCTGTGGACCGTATCATCGGGGACTTTGTCGAAGCGGGCGCGACTTACATCACGTTCCATCCTGAGAGCTCAGAACATATTGATCGATCTCTGCAACTGATCAGAGAAGGCGGCTGCAAATCCGGCCTGGTCCTCAACCCCAGCACCAATCTCAGCTGTCTCGATTATGTGCTGGACAAGATCGATATGCTGCTACTCATGTCCATCAACCCCGGATTCGCGGGTCAGAGCTTTATTCCTGCAACGCTCGATAAACTGAAACGGGCACGACAGATGATCGACGCCAGTAGCAGAGATATCCGCCTGGAAATAGATGGCGGCGTAAAGATCGACAACATTGCGGCAATTGCGACAGCCGGCGCCGACGCCTTCGTTGCCGGTTCCGCCATATTCGGTACCTCTGACTACAGGGACACCATCGCCAATATGAGACAGCAGTTGGCCACCGTCGACCCGCAATAGAAGACGCTCACGACCCGAGACTCAGATTCGAAAGCCACCCTTTCGATGCCAACTCCTCCTGCCCCACGCCAACGATGATTTGATTCATACGGCACGCTGCTATAACCTAGCTGCGTTGCTGCCCTTCGTTCTCGCTATTCGTTCCTGGTAGGAAGGCGAAGACAGCCTGATCATTCTGGAAATCGGCATGTTACAAAGTGTTAACAATGGAGTTTCGAGGGATGTCAATCGACTTGACTTCTCTTACCTGCCCTGGGCTTGGCGAAATTAAGAAATTGATTTCGGCCCCGTGCCATCCCCTCTCCATTAACGCACTTTAGGAAACGCCATGAACCCAGATTACATTGCTGAACTCGTCGAGCAGGGATACAACCACATTCCGGTGACGCGAGAAGTCCTCGCCGATTTGGATACACCCCTTTCAACCTACATGAAGCTTGCCGATGGCCCGTACTCCTATCTGTTGGAGTCGGCCCAGGGGGGAGAAAAATGGGGTCGCTATTCCATCGTGGGATTGCCCTGTCGCACCGTTCTAAAAGTGTACGGCACCCGTGTGATCGTCGAGGAGGATGGGGAGACCATCGAGTCGCTGCACTGCGATGATCCTCTCGAGTTCGTGGAACAATTTCAGCAGCGATATCGATCGCCACGGCTGACGGAATTGCCCATCTACACGGGCGGTCTGGTGGGCTACTTCGGTTACGATACGGTCCGCTTCGTGGAGCATCGGGTGCGCGATACGCAGCCGCCGGATACGATCGGCACGCCCGACATCCTGCTGATGGTATCTAACGACGTCATCGTGTTTGACGGCTTGCGCGGGAAGTTGCAGTTGATCTCCCATATCGATCCCGGCATCGAGGGCGCCTACGAAAATGCACTGGCCAAACTCGACGCGCTGGTGGATCGACTCGGAGAAGCGATTCCCCCGCACAAACGTCAGCCGCAGCCGGGTCCTCCCATCTATGAGGAGGACTTCAACTCCAGTTTCGGCAAAGAGAACTTCATGCAGGCAGTGGATCGGATCAAGGAGTACATCATAGCCGGTGATGTAATGCAGGTCGTGCTGTCACAGCGAATGTCCATCACGTTGGAATCGGAACCGCTCGACGTGTATAGAGCACTACGCTCCCTCAATCCTTCCCCTTACATGTACTTCATGAATCTGCAGGATTTTCACATCGTCAGCTCCTCGCCGGAAATCCTGGCGCGACTGAATGGAACCGAGGTCACCGTCAGACCTCTGGCTGGCACCCGACGCCGTGGCCATGATGAGAAGGAGGATCAGGCGCTGGAAGAGGAGCTGTTATCAGACCCCAAAGAAATCGCGGAGCACCTGATGTTGATCGACCTCGGCCGTAACGACATCGGTCGGGTGTGCGCTGTCGGCAGCGTCGAGGTCACTGAGATGATGGTGGTCGAGCGCTACTCCCACGTGATGCATATTGCGTCCCATGTACGCGGCAGGATAACAGAGAACAAAAACGCCCTCGACCTGCTGCGGGCAACCCTGCCCGTCGGCACCCTCAGCGGCGCACCAAAAATAAGAGCCATGGAGATCATCGACGAACTGGAAATCGAAAAAAGAGGCATTTTCGGTGGTGCCGTTGGCTACCTCGCCTGGAACGGCAATATGGACACCGCCATCGCCATTCGCACCGCCATCATCAAGGGAAACAAGCTGTACATCCAGGCCGGCGCAGGCGTGGTCGCAGATTCCATACCACGCCTCGAGTGGAAGGAAACGGTCAACAAGGCACGCGCCATGTTCAACGCCGCGGCCATGTCCGAGCGTGGCTTGACCGACCGTACCGGCGTGCTGGAAAATCCGAGGAGGACCGATAAGGATGCTGCCAGGCGTGTTGTAAGGGATTGATTCTGCCATAGTGGTCAGAGCTTTTGTCGACCCAACTCCGTCTGCGCTGTAAATGACCGAGAATCTGGGATCCAAATAATATGTGAGTGGCAATTCGAAGGGCCATGGATACAGTTTTGGATCCGGCGACTTCAGGCAATTCACATATATACTGATTGGTTTACAATGTTTCCTCCAGAACGGGACTGACTATCTGATGCTGTTTGAGATTCATCAACGGATGTCATGTAAGTCAAGACACGGCGGGAAAAGGAAAACAGTGTCGCAAACACAGACGATAAATCCTTCACAAGATCAGATCAATGCCTTGATCGATCTATATCAGTCAGCGCAGATGGCGAATGCAGAGCAGGCTTGTAGAGAATTGCTGCAGACCTATCCACAATCTCTAATTGTTATCAATGTTCTAGGGGCAGCACTCAACGGGCAAGGGAAGCTACGGGAAGCGATTCAAGCTTTCGACAAGGCGATCCAGCTCAAGCCTGATTATGCAGAGGCCTACAGTAACCGCGGCAATGCACTTAGAGACCTTGAACAGCTGGGGAAGGCTGTGGAGAGCTACGACAAGGCGATCCAGCTCAAGCCTGATTTTGCAGACGCTTACGTTAACCGGGGCAATGCCCTAAGAAGCCTTGGGCAGCTGGAGGAGGCTACGGAGAGCTATGACAAGGCAATTCAGCTCAAACCTGCCTACGCGGAGGCCTACTATAATCGTGGCAATGCACTTAAAGACCTCGAGCAGCTGGAGGAGGCTGGATTAAGCAACGTCTCTTCTGTAAATTCGTGATTACCCCTTCAAAAGCCTGTTAGTCAGAGAAGGTCAGATAGCGTTTGTTCGCCGTCTGCCAGTCTTCTGCAATCTCCATCACAAT
>JASMJM010000168.1 GCA_030749725.1 Pseudomonadales bacterium
CCCGTCGATGCCAGTTTGATCCCCATGTACGATGTGATAGAACAGACCGGTCTGGATCTTCAGTTCATCGGCGAAGACTGGCTTTGGAAGCTCGAACTGATACGCCGTGCAGGCCAGGGTGATCCGTTCACGGCCGCGACATTTGGATTTGAAAAGACGCTGGTCGGACTGCTCAACAGTCGCGCCGATGTTGGACTCGTGGTGGAATATCTGTTCGACGACCGTGGCGAGCAGGCACCGGTTTACGGAGAGAACGACTGGGCAGTGGGTCTCCGCTGGGCCCTCAACGATGTGGACGACAGCCAGTTGCTCGTGGTGTTTGTCTGGGATGAAAAAACTGCCGAACAGTTGGTAAGCCTTGAAGCCAGCAGACGGTTGGGAGAGAACTGGAAACTCATTGCAGAGGCAACCGTGTTCGGCAACGGCACCCGTCTCACTGACGATCTCAATTCGCGGCTCAGGCAGTTGACTGATCCAACAAACAAGCTGGGATACCTCCAGGAAGAGGATTTTCTCAAACTGGAGCTCGTCAGATATTTCTGATTGATCGCGAAGCGAGGGTGCCCGGGCTATGCCTGATACAGGGTATAAGCGCCAATCGCCATAAATCCCACCCCGGCAATATAGGCAAGGTGCGTTGCATTGATGTATTCGGACAGAACGGTGCCGGCAATCACCCCCAATGCCGATGTCACGATCAGGGCCAATGAGGCCGCCAGGAACACGGTGAGCTTATCCACCTCTTTGTCAGCCGCAAACAGCATGGTTGCGAGTTGTGTCTTGTCCCCCAATTCCGCCAGGAAAACAACCGTAAACACCGTGAAGAAGATCTTCAATTCCACCCTTGCCACCCCTTGATCACTGGATTGGTATTTGCAGCCGGTACCGGATCCGGTGCGAATCCCAGACTACTGGATGCGACTCAAGGTGGCAATTTCTTTATGTTAATGAGAATGATTTGCATTTGCGTTGCTTCGACGATATTATTGCTCAGCATTACACGTTTTTCTTGACCCAGGAGACAGCAGTGAAGACCGGTTGTATTTCGTTACTCTTATTCGTGGCGCTGGCGCCCTTGGCGACTGCTGAGGTCGAGTCAGAGCCACCATCCCCTGGTGAGATGTGGGCGCTGATCCAGCGTCAGCAGGAAGCCATTGCAGCATTACAGACACAACTCACTGAAACCAGAAGAAGCCTGCAGGAAACCAAGTCAAACTTAAGCGCTGACTTCACCCGGACAGAGACGCGCGTACAACAGAATCGCCAGCAGGTCGAAGACACCCAGTCGCGCCTCGAAGCCACCGCCGATATGGTGGACGCGTCCCTGCAATCGGCCCCTCTGTCCGCCGGCCACTCGGTCGGGGGCTATGGGGAGGTCCACTACAACAACCTGGACCGTGACGAGATCGACTTACATAGATTCGTGCTGTTTGCGGGCCATCAGTTCAGTGACAATTTGCAGTTTTTTTCCGAGTTAGAGGTGGAGCACGACATTGCCGGGGACGGGAAAGTGGGCGAGGTCGAGGTAGAACAGGCTTATCTGCAGTGGCAGTTCACGCCGGCAAGCAGCCTCAATATGGGCGTGCTGCTGGTGCCGGTCGGTCTGCTGAATGAAACCCACGAACCGGACACGTTTTTTGGTGTAGAGCGTAATCCGGTCGAGAAGAACATCATACCAGCGACCTGGTGGGAAGCAGGTGCCATGTTGAGTGGCGAGATTGCACCCGGCTGGAATTACGACCTGGCAATTCTCTCCGGATTGAATCTGGATACTGACAACGGCAGCGCGTCGAAGCGATCAAGCATCAGATCTGCACGGCAAAAAGTCGGCAAAGCGGATGCCGAGGACCTCTCCTACACCGGACGCATTCGCTATTCCGGTCTGGCAGGAGTTCAATTTGGGCTGACGCTGCACTATCAGCAAGACATGACACAGAACGATGCGGATGGCACGGGAGTCGGCGCCATCGATGGATTTCTACTCGAAACGGATCTCAGTTACCAGAGAGGCCCTGTTAGCCTGAAGGCACTATACGCACGTTGGGATCTGGACGATCAGATCAACACACTCGATCTGGGATCGGACCGACAGGTTGGTTGGTACATCGAACCAGCCTACAGGTTTGCTGGCAATCTTGGTTTGTTCGGGCGCTACAGCTATTTTGACACCAGTGCCGGCAGAGGTGCCGATTCGGCCAAAAGGCAGTTCGATGTAGGCATTAACTATTGGTTGCATCCTCGGTTTGTAATAAAGCTGGACCTGCAGCGTCAGGACTACGATAGCGGCAGCGAACAGGATGGCTTTAATCTGGGCATCGGTTACAGTTTTTAATCTGACTTGGTATCGGCATGACTAGAGTTCTGTTGCTGCTGTTGATGGCCTTTACGATCAACGAAGTCGGGGCAACCAACTACCTTGATCGTGCCGACTTTCTGGAGCAGGCGTTTGGTGGCCAGCCGCCTGCTGCGAAAATCCTGTGGCTATCGCCCGAAGTTCGCGAGCAGGCCGCTGCTATCCTGGGACACGACTATGCCGGCTTACGAGTGCGCTATTGGCTTCGCAATAATAAGTCCGCCTGGATACTGGACGAGGTTGGCAAGGAAAAACCCATCACCATTGGTTTGGTCATTGAAGCCAACCATATCGTCGGCCTGCATATTCTGGCTTTTAGAGAGAGCAGGGGGGGTGAGATTCGCTATCCGTTTTTCACCAATCAGTTTAAGGGGTTGAGTCTGAAATCGAACCAAGAGCTCGATGGAATGGTCGATGGAATTACGGGTGCGACACTATCCGTTAGAGCCGTCAAGCGAATTGCCAGTTTTGCACTGTATCTTGAACGAAATCACCTAGAAGAAACTCTGGCCAATACTGCTGCGCCATCGATGACGCGTTAGGAAGATGAATAACGGGAGCCCAACTCGTGTCGCGTCCGACTTTAGAAAGTGGCACCGCACGTTAGGATTGACTGCAATACCATTGGTGTTGATTCTGATATCTACCGGAATCTTGCTGAACCACAGCGAAGAGCTGGGGCTGGACAGCACGCCCCTTTCATACGGATTGCTGAAGCTGGTCTATGGCTTGCAACCGGACGAAGACATGCTGGGATTCTCTGTTGGCAGTGATTGGCTCACAGGCCAAGGGAATAGACTGTTTCTCAATGCCACCCCCTTCGCTGAATGTAGTCAGCCCCTTAAAGGTGCTGTTTTCCAGGGAGAGTTCTTTATCGCCCTCTGCAGTGACAGCCTTTTTTTGGTAACCCCCAAGGGGCAGTTGGTGGAGAGATTGGGCGAGTCTCACGGATTGCCAGGGTCCCTCCTGCGCATCGGTTCCGTGATCGATGCTGACTCTGAGGTCGTTTTCCTTGCGGCAGTGGACGATATCTGGGAACTGAACCTGGAAAGCCTGCTGAGTTCGAAGTCTACCAGCACGATGGACTCGGTTGGATGGAGTCAATCTGAAACATACCCCAAAGAATTAGGTAAGGATATTGCGTCGGATTTGATCATCGGTGATATCAGCCTGGAAAGGCTGATCCTGGATATTCATTCCGGTCGAGTATTGGGAACGGGCGGAGTTATCCTGGTAGATTTGGTCGCTGTGTTCATGGCCGTACTGGCTCTGTCCGGATTCCTGATCTGGGCCAAGAAACGCTAAGTCTCACACGTTAACGACTGGAATAAGCCGCTCATTCTGCGCCTGTTGCCGTCCTCGAAGGATAAGCAGAGCGTAACTCGAAGCAGTCAGTACGAGCATACCCGCCGTCCAGCTAAGAGAGCTGACCGGATGATCGAACACATTCCCCAACTGATAGCAGATTACCGCCACCGCATACGCCATGATCAGACTCCAGGTAGCTGAGAATAAAGCCCAGAAGCCACCCAACTCCTTGTAGATGACCCCCACGGTCGCTGCGCACGGGATGTACAAGAGAATAAAGAGCAGATAGCTGAACGCACCCAGCTCGCCGTCGAATAAACGATTCATCATGTCCAGCGTGGACACGTGTACGGCTTGCGCTTCAGCGGCAGTCATGGCGTCGGAGACGTCACCTATGTTGATGCCGAGCGGGTCGTCAGCGCTCTCGAGGAGTTGGGATAGATTGGCAGGAATGCTGAATACTGCATCTTCCATCGTTGCCAGGAAATCGAAGGACTCCTCGGTTGTGGATGTCGCGTTTTCCGCCTTGGCTAAATTGGTATAGAGGGTATCGAGCGTGCCGACCACGACTTCCTTGGCAAATATCCCGGTGAAGATGCCGACGGTTGCCGGCCAGTTTTCCTTCTTTACGCCCATCGGTTCAAACAGCGGCGTGATCGTCTTGCCAATCTCTGACAGAACGGACTTTTCACTGTCCTGGTTACCGAATGTCCCGTCGGTGCCGATGGAATTCACGACGTTGAGGATGACCACAACTGCAACGATCGCTTTACCGGCTCTCACCACAAATCCCTTAAGGCGCTGCCAGCTCTGGATAAGAACGCCTTTGATGGTTGGTAGGTGGTAGGGCGGCAGCTCCATGATAAAAGCGGTATGATCTTTGGTCAGCATGAAGTTCCTGATAACCAGGCCCGATATCGCGGCCATGGCAATACCGATGAGGTACAGACCGAACACGACATTTTGACCGTTGTTCGTGAAGAAGGCGGCTGCGAACAACGCATATACCGTCAATCTGGCGCCACAGGACATGTAAGGGGCCATGATGGTTGTCAACAGCCGGTCCTGACGACTTTCCAGGGTCCTGGTTGCCATGATGGAGGGAACGTTGCAGCCAAATCCCACGATGAGGGGTACAAAGGACTTTCCGGGCAGCCCAAGACCACTCATCATGCGATCGATGATAAACGCAGCTCTCGCCATGTAGCCGGAATCTTCCAGGAATGACAGGAACAGAAACAGGCAACCGATAACCGGTATAAAGGTACCAACCAGTTGCACACCGCCACCCAGACCATCCGCCAGCACGACGATCAGCCAGGTGGGAAAACCGAGCTGGGTCAACAGGACTCGTGGTCCCTCCACAAAGAGTGCATTGCCCATCAGGTCGAAGAAATCGATGAATGCACTGCCGAGGTTGATGGTGAACATAAACATCAGGTACATGACGCCCAGAAACAGCGGAAACGCCAGCAGGCGGTTGAGAAACAAGGCATCCAGATAATCGGTCAGCGTGTGGCGTATGTCTGTTCTGCTGGTGATGATGTCATTCGTCTCATCGATCCACTGGTATCTGGCCGCTGCCAGACGGTGAAAGTTCGATTCAGCGTGGTTCCCGGAGACTTCGTCGATGTGGCTCTGCAAACGAGCTTGCAGGGTCGCAGAGAATCTTATCAGTGCTTCTTCATCGCCTTCCAGTAAAGCACATGCAACCATTCGACCGCCTCTGTGTGGTCGTTCCGTGTCCATCATATCCAACAGTTCGGAGAGATCCGCCTCGAGGGTGTCCGACAGTCGGACACAATTTGACGAGATCTCATCCACCTTACGGACCTCGGCGGTGACCGCATCCACCAGAGCCCCTATGCCCTCTTCGCGACTGGCCACGAGAGGCACAACCGGACACTTGAGTCGTTGCGAGAGGGCAAAGGTATCGATGTGGATGCCGTGTTTATCCGCCACATCCATCATGTTGAGGGCCACAACGATCGGAATGTCCGCGTCCAGCAGTTGCGTGGTGAGATACATACCGCGTTCCAGACTGGCGGCATCGATGATATTCAGGACCAGGTCGACGTCTTCCGAGAGTATGAAATCCTGAGCGATTTGCTCATCGATGGAATCGTCTTGGTGTCCGATGTGTAGCGCATAGGTACCGGGCAGGTCCACGACCTCGATGCTGCCGCCGGCATGCTCGAAGCTGCCCGATTTACGTTCTACCGTGACCCCCGGCCAATTGCCGATCTTCTGACGGGTCCCGGTCAGTGCGTTGAAGATGGTGGTCTTGCCGGAGTTTGGATTGCCGGCCAGTGCGATCGTACAGTCAGATCTCATACCCTTTCCACCTCGAGGCAGGCCGCTTCGTTGCGACGCAGGCTCAATCGAAATCCTCGCACCGCAATCTCGATGGGGTCGCCAAGTGGTGCCACCTTGAGCAGCTTGAATTCGGTGCCGGGAGTCAATCCCAGGCTGATCAAGCGTTTGTGGTAGGTGGTGGTTGGACCGATGTACTTCAAGATCCGGGCATGCTGGCCCAGCTCAATCTCGCTGAAGTTCTGGTAGATTCGTTGCATAGACACGACTAATGATTGTAAATGAGATCCAATGCTAAATGCAAATAATTCTCATATAGAATAACATCCTCCAGACCGGGTCTCGATAGACCGGTTCTCGAAGCAGGTTACCGTCGGCACGCCGGGTCCTGCGGGCTTCAGACGCAGGACAGTATGGTAAACTTGAGCCCCCGTTGTGGGAGCGTCTGGTAGTAGAGCAATGGATGGGTTTAGCTAGTTTTACGAATCGCTTTCGCTCAGTTCCCTGGACTTGGAACTGTGGCTGCGCTCGCTACTCCAGGTGGCACTGCTGCTGTGTTCCGCCCTCTTTTCTGGTACCGAGACCGCCCTTTTCTCCCTCAGCAGAATTGACCTGCAGAAACTCAGACTGTCACGTGATCCCCACTCCGAGAGCATACACGCCATGCTCGACGAACCGCGACGTCTCATCATTTCAATTCTGTGTGGCAACGAACTGGTGAATGTCGCTTCCGCCGTAAACATGACCGCGATCTTGCTGCTGCTGTTCACGGAGCAGCAGGTTGGCTGGATGAACATCCTCATTATGGTGCCTCTACTACTGCTGATTGGTGAAGTCACCCCAAAGACCATCGCGGTTACGTTTCCCATCAAGTTTGCCACTGGAATCTCCGCGCGCTTGCTGCCCAGGTGGATTTCCCTGATAACCCCGTTACGGGAAGTGGTGAGATTGTTCGCTGACCGCATCACGACGCGGGTGGTGGGTGAAGTGGTGGCCAGGGAGAATATCCTGCAGCCGGACGAATTCCGGACACTGGTGGAGGAGAGCGAAGAGAGCGGCATCATCGATGCAACCGTGCGGGTATTGATCGACAATGTGCTGGAAGCATCGGAAACAAGCATCTCCTACATGATGACACCGGGACCCCGTATTCGTTTTCTGGATGCCGGTCTGCCCCTGCCGCAATTGGTCGAGGAGTTTCGGCAACTGCAACATCCGCGACTGCCCATCTATTCGGGCCATTGGGATAACGTGATCGGGTTCCTTCATTCTGAGGACATGCTGCGTCTCATACGCGGCGGCGCTGACCTTCAGAAGATTGAACTGACGGATATCCTCAAACCCGCTCATTTCGTGCCACCTACCAAGAAGGTGGATGAGATGTTCGATTACTTTCAGGAACACGACACCCGCGTGGCAATCGTGCTGGGGGAATATGGTGAAGTGCTCGGAATCGTCACCATGAAAGATGTACTGACTTTCATCTTCGGGGAAATTACCGGCAAGATGGCGGGGCAGGACTATTACATGGAGGAGGATGACAACTGCTACACGGTGCCGGGGGATATGCGCCTTCCCGATTTCCACAACCTCACCAATTTTGATATCAGCGATCCGGTTATGACCACCATCGGTGGCGTTGCCTTCAGGCTGTTCGATCGTCTACCTGAAGTGGGTGACCGGATCACGGACAGCGGTTACGAGTTTACCGTCAAAGAGATCAAGGGACTACGAATCCACCGCATTGAGGTGAGAAAAGGAGGATTGATCGAGGCGGCGGAAAGCGCCGAAAGCGAATCCCAGGAACCACAAGAGCCGGAGAATGGCGAGGGCGAAGTAGAACTCAACACGGCTGTGGAGGGGAAAGATGGAATGGCTGATTGAGATACTGCTGATACTTCTTTTCCTGGTCCTGAAAGGTTTCTTTTCCGGCTCCGAGATTGCCATGGTGAATTCGGACAAGCTGAAGCTGCGTCATCAGGCCAGGCTGGGCAATCGTCGGGCTGCCCTGGTGCTGGAGCTGTTCAAGAAGCCGGACCATGTGCTCGGTACCACGCTGGTAGGCACCAATGTCGCGACTGTGACCATCGCCACTCTGGGTGCGTTGATCTGCATCGATCTGTTTGGCACATCCGGAGATCTCATCTCCATCATTCTGCTCACCCCGATCCTGTTGATTCTTGGCGAAGTGGTCCCGAAGAGCATATTCCAGCAGAAGGCAGATGAGATCGTCAGCCGAATTGTATATGCGCTGCGTTTCTTCTCGCATCTCTTCTACCCCATCATTTTCATCTTCGCTCGAGTGGCGCGCCTTGGCACCCGACTGGCGGGAGGGGGCGTTTTGCCTCAGGACCTGTTTATCACACGAGAGGAACTGCGGGTTCTATTGGACCCCTCTGAAGCGGTGTCGGATCGATCGACCATCGATCGTCGCCGCATCAGGCGTATCATTCGCTTTGCCGATACAACCGTCGGTGAGGCGATGATTCCCCTTGCAGAGGTGGTGGGATTCAACGAAATGAGGAATACCAAAGAGGCGATCCGAACGGTGCTGCAACACGGCTACAACCGGCTGCCGGTGTATCGAGGCAATATCACCAATGTCAAAGGGGTACTGACCCTGAGTACCTGGGACTTGATGAACAACGACCTGGAACGAGAACCCATTACCGACTACATCAGTACCGCCCTGTACCTGTCTCCCCGACAGACCATCGACCAGGCTTTGCCATTGCTGCAGGCCCGCAGGGATCACATGGCGATCGTGGTGGATGAATTCGGCTCCGCCGTTGGCATCCTCACCATGGAAGATGTTTTCGAAGAGGTGGTGGGGGAGATCGATGTCGGCTATGACTTCGATGAATACCAACCGAAGCGACGCATCTACATAGAACGTGAGAGTGAAAACGTACACGTCATGGCGGGCAGAATGCCCCTTTCGGAGGTCAATGACATTCTTCACCTGACGCTTCCCGTACAGGAAGCCCTGACCATTGGCGGATTCGTAATCAACCGACTCAAACGGATTGCAGAGGAGGGCGATTTTGTAGAAGAGAGCGGTTGTCGCGTCACAGTCATCGAGGCCGATTCGCGCTCAGTGACCAAAGTGAAAGTGGAAAGGTTGTAGTCTGATGTTGCAGGCCACACGGACGATTCAGGAACATGAGTGTAAGTGGCGAATCGCTTCAACCGACGATTACGTCCGCTTCATGGAGCAGGCCAGGCAGTTGGGTGCGGATGTTTCCGAGCCGAGAAGCGTCGCCATCCACGATGTGTATCTGGATACCGAGGACGGCTACTTCCACTTGGCAGGGGCCCGTTGTCGATTGCGTTCAATGGATGACAGATGGGAGCTAACATTCAAGGCCAGCCGCAAGGCTGATAACAACATCTTCCGACGGATGGAAAAGACGTTTGCACTTCCCGGTGTGGGTTCTGAGTCTGAAGCCATGGAATACTGTCAGCGGGAGATCCTGTTGCCAATCGTAAAGGGGCGCAGCGTAGTCTCGCTATTCAGCCTTAGCAACAGGAGAGAGATCCGCGAGCTTGTCTTTGCCGATGGGATTCGAGTGGAATCGGGTTTCGATGAGGTCGAGATGCGATATCTGAATCGCTCCGTTGCCGGTAGAGAACTTGAGCTGGAGTTGCTGTCGGGTAATGAAGAAGACTTTTCTGATCTGGTCACGCAATTGACCCATCTGGTATCTCTACAGCCGAATGACAAGTCCAAATATGACCAGGCCCTTGAAGTTTTCGGCTTGGCAGCCGAGGCGCACGGCAATCGCGCGTACCAGTTTGACGGGGATTCTTCCATTGAAGAAGCTGCCCGGGCAATCGTCCGACGCGACCTGCAGATGATCAGAGATAGTGAACCGGGCGTGCGGGTAGGCATCTACCACGACGCGATTCACGACATGCGCGTTGCCTGCCGGCGTGTCCGAACTGCACTCAGAATCTTCAAAGCCCAGCTTCCAGAGCGAGCCCACAAAACAGCCGAAGAGGTCGCCTGGCTTGGCAGAGTGCTGGGGAGAGGGCGGGATCTGGAAGTGCAGATCGCCACTTTGAAAAACACAGCCTGGCTGTTGGCGGACCAGGATCGCACCAATCTGCATCCCTACTGGGAACGTCTGTCGGATAGATTCCAGGGTGAACGCAGAGAGATCATGCAGGCGCTGGATTCGCCCCGATACACCCAGCTTCTGCTGGTATTGGAAAACATCGCACTCAGCATCCCTGAGGAAGGAGACCAGAACAGGCACACAGGCAGGGCCGGGGCAAGGATAATCGGTCAGGTCATTAAGGGGATCTTCGCAAAGTACCCGCGCCGGACCGTGCCCCAGGAAATGACCGACAGATCTCTGCATAAACTGCGCATAGAGATGAAAAGGATCCGTTATCTCTGCGAGTTTTTCTCCCACGTATCCTCTGCCGGCATCGACAGTTATATCCAAAAGACAAAGGTGCTGCAGAAAATACTTGGCGACCATCAAGACCTCGTCACAGGTAACGAGATGGTAAGGGCGGAAGGTAGACAGGCCGCTGACCCGGCGTTGCGCGACAGCCTTGCAAAGTTGGCAACGAAGCTGAGGGAAGGTAAAGTGACTCAACAGAGGCTTTTCAGGGATGTGTGGCGAAACTTCTAAAGCGGACGCGGTGATCCGTTCTGGCAAAATGGCTGGTCGAACTTAACATGCGCTGGCTCTATCTGATTAGACATGCGAAATCCAGCTGGAGCCATCCGGAACTGTCGGACTTTGACAGACCCCTCAACAAGAGGGGTAAGCGCGACGCTCCCGTGATGGGCAGCAAGCTCGCAGAACTCGGTTGTACTCCCGATAAAATCGTTAGTAGTCCGGCCAACAGAGCTGTTACCACCGCCCATCGAATCGCGGAAGCGCTCCAATATCCAAGTGGAGAGATAGAGACCGACCGCGGCATCTACGCGACCAGTGTGAACGAACTGGTCGCGTTGATTTCACGATTTGATGCAGCGTATCAGCACGTCTGTCTTGTTGGTCACAATCCTGAAATCACGGGTCTATCGGACTATCTGACCGATGAGTACATTGACAATGTGCCTACCTGCGGAATCGTGCACATTCAACTTGAAATCGACGACTGGCGACAGATTGGCCCGGGAAGCGGCACGCGGCTGTTTTTCATCACGCCTAAAACAAGTCGCTAGCGACTGGCGAGCAGCTAGTATCCAGCCCACCGCTGAAGTATGATCTAAGACCGGATTTCGATCGGTACATGATGACTCGCGTTTATGCTGCGTAAAATTCTGCTCCCAACGATTTTGATGATTCTGGCTGTTGGCTTCTGGAACAGTGCAGATTTCAAGGAGATCGCTGCGGGAGTGGCGATATTCCTATTCGGTATGCTCTCGCTGGAGCAGGGCTTTAATCTATTCACCGGCGGAACACTGGAAAAAATCTTGCGCAAGTCGACATCGAGTCTCGGGCGGAGCCTCGGGTTCGGAGTCGTATCGACGACGATCATGCAGTCCAGTTCTCTGGTGTCGGTAATCACCATTTCTTTCTTGAGTGCAGGTCTAATAACCCTGGCAGCGGGCATCGGTATCATATTTGGGGCTAATCTGGGCACCACAACCGGTGCCTGGCTGGTGGCCGGCTTCGGGCTTAAAGTCAAAATCTCCGCGTATGCCATGCCGATGCTGGTGTTCGGTATCATTCTGATCCTGCAGAAAGCCAGGGCCATGAATGGCATCGGCTACATACTGGCAGGCATGGGTTTTCTGTTCCTCGGCATTCACCACATGAAAGAGGGATTCGAGGCCTTCAAGGAAACGATCGACCTGGCTGAGTTTGCAGTTGCAGGATATCCGGGTCTGTTTCTGTTCGCTTCGATCGGTATCTTCGCGACTGTCGTGATGCAGCCCAGCCACGCCACGCTGGTGCTTATTATCACGGCACTGGCGGCGGGTCAGATCACCTACGACAATGCGTTGGCTCTGGCTATTGGTGCCAATATCGGCACCACCATCACCGCCATATTAGGTTCCTTGAGCGCCAACGAACAGGGTAAGCGGCTGGCCGGTGCGCACCTGGTCTTTAATGTTGTAACGGGCATGATAGCCATCGTCTTTATATATCCACTGATATTCGTCGTCGACGGTGTCAGCGAAGCGGTCGGCATCGCTGCTGACGATTACACTTTGAAACTGGCCGTTTTTCACACCATATTCAATCTGATCGGCATCGTTGTTATGCTTCCATTTATCAACCACTTGGTGCGCTTTTTCGAGGGATTCATCAAAGCCCAGAAGCAGGACATCGATGAGCCGAAGTTTCTGAATTCTGCTGCAATTGACTTTCCAGACACCGCGTTACAGGCAGTTCGTCAGGAATCGGTACATGTGTACGACAATGCCATGGGGATTATTGCCGCAGGTCTTGGATTCAGCAAAGAGGAAATTCTCTCCGGTCGGGACATTGCGGAGATTGCCAAGAAGCAAACCCGATTCCCGGAGTACGATGTGGATGTTGCCTATGAAAGAAGTGTCAAAGGCATCTACAGCGCCATTATCGCTTTCATCAGTAAGGTAAGTTTTTCCTGGCAGATGGAACAGTCCGGTGGTCTGCACTGGTTGCGCGAAGCAAACCAGAATGTGGTGGAAGTGGTCAAGGATATCAAGCATCTCCAGGTAAACATGATGCGCTACCTGAATTCCGACAATCAGGAGATCCGCACAGCTTACAATGGACTCAGAGCGCAAATCATTTCGATAGTCCGCGAGATTGAGGACATGCGGGAGTCCGACAGACAGGAAGTTGAATTGCTCTCTCTGGATGCGCTGAAAATGGTTGTCGACGACTCCCATGCAGAATTGAATACAGAACTCTCCACCTTGATCAGGGAGGGACAAATCACTCCCGAAATGGGTTCGTCACTGCTAAACGACTCCACTTATGCCACTGACGTATCACTGAATCTGATAAAAGCCAGTCAAACGCTGTTTGTTGTTCAGGACACTGAACTGACGGAAGCCCAAGAGAGCTTCTCACTGGATGAAGATGAAATGGATGAGGTAGCACATGCCCAATCCGAATGATGTCTTTCTGACCGATGCAGGGAAACGCATATGAAGACCAAGAAACTCCTCAAGAAAGTAGCCGAGTACCTGGATTTAAGTGCCAACAATCAGGCTGCGACGCGACTGGAAATGAAGGTCATCTTTAAGAAGTTGAAGAAAAAGGAACGTGATATTCGCGACAAAATTGTCACGGAAGAGAATGATCTCAAGCGCAAGCGATTCCAAAGGGAGGTGGATATCATCCATGCCCAGCGAAGTAAGGGGTTGAAAGTATACAAAGATGCGAGGAGCGAGCAGCCTGAATAGGCAGCAATAGAAAAGCGATGGGAAAAGTACTTATTACGGAGGCATCCGGCACGCAAGCGGTGCCTTTTCTTAGGGGTATCCTGACCCGGTCCCTGCAGATAGCGGGGCTATCGTTTGCGGAAGCCTATAGTGTTGCATCAGATATTCGTCAGGAGTTGACGAAAGGGGAAGAGGACCTCTCGGTCTCCAGTCAGATCCTGCAGGAAATGGTCGAGAAGCAGGTGCGGGAAACCTATGGCGCCGAGTTGGCTGACCGTTATATTTCATGGGTCGTTCCTCCCTCTACCGTTTTTGTCAGGGCCGACAGCGATACCGTTAGGCCATTTTCCAGAGGACAGTTTCAACACGGTCTGAACCCCTGTTGTATTTCGCCCGATGAATCAACCAACATTACTTCGATGGTGTATGAGCACCTGTTGAACATGGGTGTGAGGGAGATTACTTCAACTGAGTTGATTGAGATTACCGAGCAATACCTGCGACAGGAAGCGGGCGAACTGGCTGCGGAAAGGTACATGACTTGGACCAGATTCGTACGCAGCAATCGACCGTTAGTTCTGCTGATCGGTGGGGTTCCGGGCTGTGGCAAGAGCACCATAGCCACGGAGTTGGCACATCGACTGGATATCGTGCGAACGCAGTCCACCGATATGCTACGTGAAGTCATGCGCATGATGGTGCCTAAACGACTGGTACCGGTGCTGCACACATCATCATTTGTTGCCTGGCAGATGCTGCCAACGTCGGATGAGTCTAAAGAGGTCGAGACGGAACCGGATGAGCTGCTGGCACAGGGCTACCGGTCACAAGTGGAATTGGTCTCAGTTGCCTGTGAAGGTGCTATTCAACGCGCACTGCAGGAACGCGTCTCGCTTATATTGGAAGGCGTGCACGTACATCCGTCGCTTCTGCAGAAGATCAGCAAGCGAAAGGATGCTGTGGTTGTTCTTATCATGTTGGGCATCTTGAAACCAAGTGAACTGCGCTCCCGCATCAAAGGCAGGCGTGAGCAAGCACCGGATCGTCGTAGCAAACGCTATCTGGCCCATTTCGACAGTATCTGTCGACTGCAATCGTTCTTGCTATCCGAAGCAGACAAGGCTCACGCCACCATCATACCCAACGATGACAAGGAAATAGCCGTCCAGGAGATCATGCGCACCATTATGGACAAGTTAGTGGATAGTCAGGATCAGACGAAATAGCATCTGATGAACATTCGGCGAAGTCAATTCATCGGTAGATAGCAGCGATGGCATCCATTCATAAAGGTGTCTTGATCATACTCGACGGTCTGGGGGACCGGCCCTGCCCTCGACTGAATGGCCAAACCCCCTTGGAGGCAGCTCACACCCCCCTGTTGGATGGTCTGGCTGCAAAAGGCATGTGTGCACTGGTGGACCCTCTGTTCCCCGGTGTACCCGTAGACACCCATACCGGCATCGCGCTGCTGATGGGTTTACCCCAGCAAGCTGCCATCGATCTCGCTCGCGGTCCTGTCGAAGCGGCTGGTATTGGCCTCTCCCTGCAGCCAGGCGATGTTGCCGTTCGCTGTAACTTTGCGACCCTCAAGGACAATAAGGGGCGACTCCAGGTAGTTGACAGACGTGCCGGTCGAATTCGCGAGGAGACTCACGAGTTAGCTGCGTTACTGCGCAATGTAGATGTCGGTGACAGGATCACAGCTGACCTGCACGCCGCCTCTCAACACAGAGCGGTTCTGCATCTCAAGGGCTTTGGACTATCCGCAGAAATCAGTGACACGGATCCGGGCGCAATAAATGTTGGCGGCAATATCCTTCCCTGCAGACCACTGTCTTCCAAT
>JASMJM010000169.1 GCA_030749725.1 Pseudomonadales bacterium
CCGCGTCAATCAGCGTAACGGCTACCGAGATCGAGACTTGCAGACGCGTATTGGTAGCCTGGCGTTGCGGATTCCAAAGCTGCGACATGGGAGTTACATGCCGTCGTTCTTGAATCCCCGCAAATCTTCTGAGCGGGCTCTACGTAGACATCTTCTTCCCGCCATGAGAACCAGAGTAGAGCGCTTGAGCATTGCCAGCCGGAAGGGCAAATAACCATGCAGTTTATGTGGTTATTCTAAAAAGTTACGCTGTGTTTGAGCGGAATTGAGTACTAGAAGCTCCTCGGGACTCCTAACATGTTAATTGGGGGGCGCCCCGGGGGTAGGGGTATGATTTGCTGAAAAAGGCGACTTGCTTGAGCGAAAAGAGTTCAATGCTAGTTCTTGGCGGAGGTAATGTGCCTAACCTCTTCTTGGCTCGAGATTGGTCCTAATGCCCCACCCATGCCCCATTTCACGTCTGATGATCATGTTTGAAGAGTACATCCGACTGTAACGTATTGTTTTCACTGGCGCGCCCGGCGCGATTCGAACGCGCGACCTTTGGCTTCGGAGGCCAACACTCTATCCAACTGAGCTACGGGCGCATGGGTGTGGGCGTGATTCTATAGATTACCTGCTTGTTAAGGAACCTCGTATCCGTCTAACGGTGATGCGTATTGCTCATGCGCGATCGGCAGGAAGCTATCAGGCAGTACCCCAATTGAGATCCTCCAATTCCCGGTTGGCAGTGAACTGAAACACGCTCGACGTGCCCGCCTCTACGACCGATTGCTCCGATACAATGGTGAGCACCGCTTTTTGTCGGAATTCCGACAGGGAATCTGCGCCGACATTGACCATTGTGCTCTTTACTTTTGACAAGGTTGTCGCAAACACTTCAGCTAAGGGGCCAACCAGGGGAACATAGGCATCTACCCCTTCTTCAAAACGCATCTCCCGGCTGGACATGGCATCGCTGTACCTTTGCCAGTTCTGTGCCCTTTGGGTGCCTTCTCCCCAGTAAGGCTTGTACATCTGGCCGTTTATCGAGGTCTTGGGTGTGGGGCTCTCATCGGTCATCGCGAAGTAGCGACCCATCATGACCAGATCGGCTCCCATGGCCAGCGCGATTACAATCTGGGTGTCGTTGGTTAAGCCGCCATCGGAACAGACCGGGATGTAAATGCCGGTCTCTTTGAAGTATTCGTCGCGGCGGGCAACGACGGCCATCAATGCAGATGCCTGACCTCTACCGGTTCCTTTCTGCTCTCTGGTGATGCAGATGGAGCCGCCGCCCATGCCCACCTTCATGAAGTCCAGTTCACTGTTCTTGACCAGGTAGTCAAATCCTTCTGCTGAGACAATATTGCCGCCGCCCAACACAACGTCATTGCCGAAGTTCTTTTTGATCCAGTCGATTCCCTCCATCTGGTAGTCGGTGAATCCGTCGGAGGAATCGAAGCAGAGCGCATCAGCTCCTGCTTCAAGAAGGGCCGGGACCCTCTGCTGGTAATCGTGCGTGTTGATCGCAGCACCGACACACAGTCGCTTTGATTCATCTAACAACTCCATTGGGTGTCTACGATGATCGACATAGTCCTTCTTAAACACCAGTGAAGTAAGTTTGTTCTCACCATCCAGTATCGGCAGGCACTCCTTCTTGTGCTTGTGGAGCAACTGATTGGCTTCCTTGAGGGACACGCCGACGTTGCCGTGAATTACCGCTTCCATCGGTGTCATATGCTCTTTGACCTGTTTGCTGAGATCGTCCTCAAATTCCCAGAAGTCCTTGTCCGTCAGCAAGCCGATGAGGCGACCTGTGGAGCTCCCATCCTCCGTAACAGGCACGGTCGAGTGCCCGGTACGTTTCATCAGGTCGATGACTTCAGCAAGAGTGGTCTGCGGGGTGGCGTTGGAATCACTGAGAACGAAGCCGGCCTTGTGAGATTTGACGTGGCGTACCATATCGGCTTGCGACTCGATCGGTTGAGAGCAAAAGATGAAACTGAGCCCGCCTTGTCTGGCTAAACTGATGGCTAGCTCCACCCCCGACACCGCCTGCATGCAGGCGGAGACGATGGGGACATTGATGCCGAATCCATCTGCTTGAGCATCGTGACGCCTTGCCAGCGGTGTAGTGAGATCGACTTTATCTACCCCCTGCCCTTTCTTAGTCAGTCTGGGAACCAGCAGGAATTCCGAGAAAGTGCGTGATACATCAGGAAGTATGGTGGCCATTTATTACTCCTTTTATTAAGCAATAGGATATCAACACTGCATGCGCCAACGAAACGACAGAGGGGCGCAGGTACAGTGCTTTTGAATTTGAGATCTGGTTTTTGTTACGAAACCCGGGCGTGGTGCTTGGGTTGTATCGGTGACAACGAGAGGAAGGCCAGCGAAGGGTTCTGTTGCGATTCGCCATGGCGAATTCTACGCTTAATCCATGGTTGAATCAACAGGATCCTCCCGTACAACAATATTATGAAGGGGAACCCATGCCATTGTTGTGGCCTTTTGAGCAGACTGATCCGAGAAGGTGGGATTCCCGGGCCGGTATTGGCCGGGTCGGCATCAGCGATTGACCAGTATTTGATTAATTACTTTAGTTATTAGCTCTAAGATCTTGAGTTTTAGGCAGTATTTTGTAAAGATATACTACCAGGAGCGCATCCTCTCAAAACCGCAGCCTACTTAATGATCAGATCAGAATTAGTCAAGAGAATTGCCGGCAGATTGGATCAGCTGAGCAGTAAAGACGTGGACCTGGCGGTTCACACGCTCATCCGAACGATGACTGAGACCCTGGCATCCGGTGAACGAATAGAGATCAGAGGTTTTGGGAGCTTCTCCAACCACTATCGAAAAGCCCGTCTGGTGCGGAATCCAAGAACCGGTGAAGTCGGCATACGCAAGCCGGGCAAGTTCGTGCCCCACTTTAAGCCTGGAAAGGAGCTGAAAGAGCGGATCGATGCGGGAAAGATCGAAGAAACGTTTTAAAATCAGTCAGTTAACGGCAGTCAAGGAACCACACGGTCTTCGGATCCTTCCCTCTTGGCTAACGGATTCAGGTACGATTGGCTGACTGTTGCGTGGTTCCAGCCCCGTCTGCGTGGCGGCATCAATATATATAGCGATTGAGAAGGTTTTCCAGCATCTCCTGGCGGCCGGACACGGGCTCCGGATTCAGGTTCTGGCTGTGAACCAGATCTGAAATCTGCTGCAGAGATAGATCGCCAGCCAGCATTTGCTCGCCCAGGTCCCCCTGCCACCCTGCATAGCGTGCATCCAGCAGTTCCTGCAGGTGACCGTCTTCGATAATCCTGGCAGCATTGAGCAGGCCCTGCGCAGCTACGTCCATGGACCCGATATGGGCGTGAAAGAGGTCATCCCGGGCGATGCTCTGCCTGCGAATCTTGGCATCGAAGTTGAATCCACCGTTACCCAGACCGCCAGCCTTGAGGATCTCAAGGAGGATCAGGGTGGCCTCCTCAACGCTGTTGGCAAACTGATCTGTATCCCAGCCGTTCTGGGGATCGCCTCGATTGATATCGATACTGCCGAGCAGGCCATTGGCAGTCGCTGTTGCGATTTCGTGTTGAAAGCTGTGTCCGGCGAGGGTCGCGTGATTGGCTTCGACATTCAATTTGATCTCATCCTGCAGGTCAAATTTCTGCAGAAAGGCGTACACCGCGGCGACATCGTAGTCGTACTGGTGTTTGGTGGGTTCGTGTGGTTTCGGTTCGATCAGGATGGTTCCTGTAAATCCGATCTTGTGTTTGTGCTCCACCACCAACTGCATAAAACGACCCAACTGGGCCGTCTCCCTCTTCAGGTCCGTGTGCAGCAGCGAATCATACCCTTCGCGACCCCCCCACAGTACATAGTTGGCACCACCCAGACGATGCGTGATTTCCAGAACGTGTTTCACCTGTGCTGCTGCGTAGGCAAATACCTGAGGGTCCGGATTGGTGGCCGCACCGGCTGCAAAGCGCGGATGGTTGAAGAGATCGGCCGTTCCCCATAGGAGCTTGATGCCGGTGCGCGCCATCTCCTCCTCCATCATCCCGATCATCTGGTCCAGATTCTCATTGCTCTCCTTGAGGGTGTCGCCCTCAGGAGCCACATCCCGGTCGTGGAAGCAGAAGTAAGGCACTCCCAGTTTTTCCATAAACTCGAAGGCGCCGGACATCTTGGTCCGTGCCTGCAGCAGGGACTTCTCCGTCAACCAGGGTCGATCATAGGTTCCGGCACCGAATATATCTGCGCCAGGCGAATTGAAGGAGTGCCAGTAGCAGACTGCAAAGCGAAGGTGTTCTGCCATGCTCTTGCCGAGAACCATCTGCGTAGCGTCGTAATGCCTGAATGCCAGCGGGTTGTTCGAATCTGCACCTTCGAAAGGGATCTTTGCGGTGTCCTTAAAGAATGACTCACTCATCGACAATCTCCATGAAGAGGATTGATGGTTGGGTGTATTTCACAGATCGGCGAGCTTCCTGAACGTCGGGCTTAGGTTCTGGTACAGCTCTCTGAATGCCTCCAGTCGTGGCCGATAGTGGTCTACTAATGCAGCATCCGGTTCAATGACTTCGTCCAACGGCGGCACCGTGCATACATCAATGGGGGCCTCACCGGTTACACTGATTCTGGCGAGTCTGGCTGCACCCAGGGCTGGTCCTACTTCACCGGCCAGCCTGTATATCAGGGGTTTGTCCAAGACGCTGGCGATTATGCTTCCCCACAGTTTGCTGCGGGCACCGCCGCCAATGACCGATATGGAGTTGATCTGGGTACCTGCCTGCGTGAGGGCCTCCTGGCCGTCGGCAAAGGCAAACGCCACCCCTTCCAGAACGGCTCTACCGAGCTCCGATCGGCTGGTATCGTGAGTCAACCCAAAGAACACGCCCATCGCGTTCGGGTCGTTGTGGGGCGTTCGTTCACCGGACAGGTAGGGAAGAAATATCAGCCTATCCGATGGTGTACCATCGCGTTCGATCTCATCCAGCAGGGCGGCTTCATATTCAGCTCCCGTTGCCCGGCTGATCCACGTGAGGCAACTGGCGGCGCTCAAGATCACCGACATCTGATGCCAGGCATTGGGCAAGGCGTGACAGAACGCGTGTAGCGCCATTTCCGGGTTTGGCTGGAAACGATCAGCGGCTACAAAATAGACGCCGGAAGTGCCGAGAGAAAGAGATGCATCACCCGGTTGAATGACACCGGTGCCGATCGCGCCGGCGGCCTGATCGCCAGCCCCTGCACAGACGGGGACCGGTTCAAGCCCCCATCGCTCAGCGACGTCTTTGCGCAGATAGGCCGTGATTTCGCTGCCTTCATAGAGTTCCGGCATCTGCTCTTCCGTCAGTTCACAGGCTGCCAGCAGGGAGGAGGACCATTTTCTTGCCCCGACATCCAGCCATAGGCTTCCGGAACTGTCGGACATATCGGATGCATAGGACCCGGTCAGTCGCAAGCGAAGGTAATCTTTCGGCAGCAGCACGTGTCTGATGTTGGCAAAGACCTCCGCTTCATGGTTCTTTACCCAAATCAGCTTGGGGGCAGTAAAGCCCGGCATGGCCAGGTTGCCAGTGATCTGGCGGAGATCGGCCACTCTATCTTGAAGTTGCCCGCACTCGAGCTCAGAGCGACCGTCGTTCCATAGAATGGCCGGACGAAGCACTCGGTCTCTGGCATCGAGAAGGGTGGCACCATGCATCTGCCCGGACAGACCAATGGCCTTGGTGGCTGCAAACGTGCTTTTGCCAACAGATTCCTTAAGGGAGTCGACAGCTTTCTCACAGGCAAACCACCAGTCCTCGGGCGATTGTTCGGACCAGAGCGGCTCCGGCCGCGAGACATCCAGTGGTGCTTCCCCCTGCCCCACCAGTTGGTCCTTATCATCCAGCAGTATCGTCTTCACTGCTGACGTGCCGAGATCAATTCCCAGATACATCCCCTGCTCCTCACCTCTTTACGGTAGGCAGAGATTACTACATTTCAGCAGGAGTTTTTTATGGTGATGGCAGCAAACGGAATACACCCGCGGCATGCATGCAGACGGTCGTCGCTCGCAACTGAGCAGAGCCGATCAGCGATTCCGATCAGTCGATGACGAGCAAGGCAGGGATATCGCCACACAAGAGGAGGGTACCATCAACGGCTGCTGGGCAATCCACGCGCCGATCCGCGAGAGCAGAATTTGACCTCGTCAGCAACGAGAAATTACAGTGCTTTATCTGAGCTTAGACTACAAGCTGTTGGATCGACTGAATGTCATGAACTGGTTTTGGCGCCTCTCTCCTTTTGCACCAGAAAGTTGACGATCTTCAGCATCTCCAGTTGGGTGATGAATTTGCTGCCTTCCACCCGATACCTACCATTCACGATGAAGGCAGGAACGCCCGATGATCTATAGGCCCTCCCCCTCGCCTCAGCCTGCTGGACGCTGGCTCTCACTCCGAATGACTGGTAGACCTTGGCAAACTTGATGGGGTCTATGTCGAACTCGGAAAAGAACATCGCCATGGCCTGGGGATCATTCAGCGTTCTACGTTCCGCGTGGATGGCCTTGAACAGCGCCGTGTGAATCTTCTCAGTTACCCCCATGGCCTCTGCGGTGTAGTAGGTGCGGGCGTACACCTCATAGTCCTTGTTCCAGATGGCCGGCGTGCGATTGAAGTCGATATCCGATGCCAGGTTTCTGGTCCAGGATTCGATGGTGGGATCAAAATCGTAACAGTGTGGACAGCCGTAGGAAAAATACTCGGTGACTTCTATTTTGCTTGGATCCCTGCTCCTTATGGGAATGGTGAGTTCAACGTAGTGAGTACCCTCTTCATATTGCGGCGCCGCCGTGGATTCACCCAAGCCAACCAAGGGCACCACAAGCATGACAAGCAGACTAACAACTAAACCTGGTTTCATTGGAACACCATCTCCTCTTACGGGATTGACTTCGTAGTAACTTAAGACACTCGTTCGACGGAACCTGTTCCCGGCCGTGCATGGATTCTTCACACTGATTACACCTTCCTGCGGGAGTCCTGTCGTTTCAGCGCTCGGCGAACAGGGTGGCGGAGAAGTCCTGCAATGCCCGCTCCCGGATTCTGGTTGCTGCCGGCGTCAGAGTGCTAAAATGCGAGCGCATTATATTACATTCTCTCCCTCATCGGGAACGGAGCCTAACCGGACCGCAGCGACCCATGGTTGAAGAAGACGAGCCCGTAATCGACTACCGGCGCGCCACATTTGTCGTTGGCGCCGCCAGATTGGATCAGTGTCCTGCTGATACAGGTAGTGAGGTCGCTTTTGCCGGACGTTCCAATGCCGGTAAGTCGAGCGCCATCAACGTTCTGACTGATAACAAGAAAATGGCCAGGACCAGTAAGAGTCCAGGCAGAACTCAACTGATCAACTTCTTTGAGCTGGGCTCCCAGCGCAGGCTGGTAGATCTACCGGGCTACGGATATGCAAAAGTTCCCCGGGCAGTGAAAGAGAATTGGCATCAACATCTGGATGAGTATTTGAGGAGCCGGCGATCTCTGCGGGGAGTGGTGCTGGTGATGGATATCCGACATCCCCTGCGTGAATTCGACGAGATGATGATGCGCTGGGCCGGCGATGCAGATCTACCGCTGCATATGCTGCTGACCAAGTCTGACAAACTAAAACAGGGACAGGCCAAAGCAACTCTTACTCAAGTCCGCAATCAGATGAAAAGCTGGTCAGCACACATCAGCGTGCAACTCTTTTCTGCAACTCGCAAGGTCGGTCAGGAGGAGTTGCAGCAAACACTGACAAAACTGTTGGTCTAGCGGGCATATATGGTCAAGACACGAATGGGAGTATAGTTCCTGCGGCTGAGTGAGCAAAGGCGACGTAGTTACAGGCAATAAAAAGGCCCTGATCACCTATTGGGGAGGGCGTGATCAGGGCCAGAGCTTCGGTACTTTTGGGGGATAAAATCTACCGAAGTTTGCTGCCGAATCGTTTCCTGGGGAAGCATTCGTCTAGAATCAGACTTTTAGCGGCTGGAAAAGTTCCACTGGAAGGGAATTTATTTGAGGCTCACTCAGTGGGCTGCATCCCAGTCATCACCGATGCCGACCTCTACCAGCAGCGGAACATCCAGCTCTGCAGCGCGAGACATGCGCTTCTCTACCTCTTCAATCACCTCGTCTACTTGCGGCACGGACACTTCCAACACCAGTTCATCGTGAACCTGCATGATCATGGTGGCATCCACCTTGTGGTCCTGCAGCCAATTATCCACGTCGATCATGGCAATCTTGATGATGTCTGCGGCGGTGCCCTGCATGGGGGCATTGATAGCCGTGCGCTCTGCCGCCTGTCGGCGCATATAGTTACTCGATCGGATTTCCTCCAGGTAGAGCCGCCGTCCGAACAGTGTTTCGACATACCCCAAGTCCGCTGCTGACGCGCGGGTGCTATCCATATACTGCTTAACGCCCGGGTAACGATTGAAGTAGAGATCGATATATTCCTGCGCCGCACCTCTGGATACATTGATCTGCCCTGCCAGACCAAACGCAGACATGCCATAGATCAAGCCGAAATTGATCGCTTTGGCGCTCCTTCTCTGTTCATCACTGACAGCTTTCTTACTGACACCAAACACTTCCGCCGCTGTGGCACGATGCACGTCCTGGCCGGTGCTAAAGGCATTTAGCAGACCTTCATCCTTGGACAGGTGCGCCATGATACGCAATTCGATTTGGGAATAGTCGGCAGCGATCAGCTTGTATCCATCGGGGGCGATAAACGCTTTGCGAACCCTGCGCCCCTCTGCGGTTCTGATCGGAATGTTCTGCAGGTTGGGATTGGTGCTCGATAGCCTGCCGGTGGCCGCGACCGCCTGATGATAGGAGGTGTGGACCCGTCCCGTTGCAGCATTGATCTGCTTCGGAAGCTGATCGGTGTAGGTGGATTTGAGCTTGCTCAATGCCCGGTAGTCCATGATGACCTTAGGCAACGGGAAGTCCAGCGCCAATTGCTGCAGGACACGTTCGGCCGTGGATGGTTGTCCCTTGGGGGTCTTCTTGAGCACCGGCAGGTTCAGCTTCTCGAAGAAGATCTCCTGCAGCTGTTTGGGGGATCCCAGGTTGAATTCCTCACCGGCCAGGGAATGTGCCTCACGCTCCAGTTCATCCATCCTGGCTGCTAATTCTTCGCTCTGCTTGCCGAGAAGATCGGCGTCCAGCAGTACTCCGTTTCGTTCCATGTTGGACAGAACAGGTATCAGCGGCACTTCGATTTCTTCAAACAGCTTCTGCAGTTTCTGCTCACGCTCGAGTTTAGGCCACAGTGCGTTGTGCAGGCGCAAAGTGATATCAGCGTCCTCTGCGGCATATTCTGCGGCCTTATCCAGATCAATCTGGTTGAAGGTGAGTTGCTTGGCACCCTTGCCGGCAATGTCTTCGAAGTGAATCGTACGAAGCCCCAAATACTTGAGGGCCAGATCGTCCATATTGTGTCTGGATCCTACCGAATTCAAGACGTAGGATTCCAGCATGGTGTCGTGGCTGATGCCCTCTAAACTTACGCCGTAATTGGCCAGCACGCTGCGGTCATATTTCAGATTCTGACCGATCTTCCCTACTGCCGCATCCTCCAGCAGGGGCCGCAATTTCTGAAGCAGGAATTCCACCGCCAATTGTTCCGGGGCACCTGGATAGTCATGACCGCAGGGAACGTAAGCTGCCTTACCGGGCTCCGCTGCAAAGGAAACACCCACCAGAGTCGCCTGCATGTAGTCCAGGCTGGTGGTTTCCGTATCGAATGCAAAAACGCCCGCCTTGCCCAGCGCTGCAATCCAGTCGTCCAACTGCTGTTCGGTGGTCACCATCTCATACTCCCGGCTGACAGGATCTGCGGCGGCCGGCTCTTCTACCTGATCAAATTCGTCCAGCCACTGGCGGAACTCCAGTTCCGTAAAGATCTTTCTTAGTCCTTCGGTATCCGATTCTCCGGGCACCAGTTCAGTGGGACCGGAGTCCAGCTCTACGTCCAGTTTGATGGTGGCCAACTGGTGAGACAGTGGCAATTGGTCGAGCGCTGCGCGTAGGTTTTCCCCTATTTTGCCGCTTATTTCGTGCGCATTTGCGATGATGTTGTCCAGACTGCCATACTCATTGAGCCACTTGACGGCGGTCTTGGGGCCCACCTTGGGAACACCTGGGATATTGTCAGATGTGTCTCCCATCAAAGCCAGATAGTCGATGATCTGATCGGGAAGAACACCGAATTTATCTTTTACCCCCTGTATGTCCATACGGGTATCGGTCATGGTGTTGATCAGGGTGACGTGTTCATTGACTAACTGAGCCATGTCCTTGTCACCGGTGGAAATGAGAACGTCTACTTGTAGGTCGGTTCCTTGTTTGGCCAGGGTGCCGATTATGTCGTCTGCTTCAACACCCTCCTGCATCAAAAGGGGCAGTCCCATGAGGCGGACGATGTCATGAATGGGTTGAATCTGACTGCGGAGATCATCCGGCATGGGGGGACGAGTGGCTTTGTATGCCTGGTAAAGGTCGTTGCGAAACGTCTTGCCCTTGGCATCGAATACGATGGCCACGTTGTGCTCCGGGTTGTCAGCAATCAGCTTGCGAATCATGCTGATGACACCCTTGATGGCGCCGGTCGGTTGGCCCTTCGAATTGACAAGGGGAGGTAGTGCATGGAAGGCTCTAAACAGGTAGGATGATCCATCTACCAACAACAGAGGTCTATGATTTTCCATATGATCTGACACCAATAGCTTGTCACGCGAACCTTACGCCGAATTCGCACCGTGAATCAACGGTCTGTCACTAAATGACTATATTCCTCAGACGGCTAACGATGCTCACACTATGGGCGCCCCTTATTCTGTTCCCATCGACGCTCTTGGGCGAGGAAGAAGAACTGCGCAACGAGGACATCGAAATAACACACGATGAAGAACAGACCATTTTCGAGTACCGCCAAAACGGTGTGCTGAGAATCATCAAAATCGTACCCAAGAAAGGCCGACCCTATTATATGATTCCGGTCGACGCCAATGCCCGTTTTGAAGGTCTGGAGCATGCGAAAAAACTCTACCCGCAATGGGTCGTCTTTGAGTGGTAGCTCTTTCAATTTCATCCGGTAACAACTGATGTCCGTATTTACCACCATTAAGACAGAGCAGCTTGCTCGATACCTGATCATGTTCGAACTCGGCGACTTGGTCAGTTTCGAGCCAATCGAGCAAGGCATCGAAAACTCCAATTTCTTTGTTACCGTGGAACAGCAAGGCGTTCAAAAGGACTTCGTCTTGACGCTGTTCGAGGAACTGACGTTTGACGATCTTCCCTTCTTCAATCAACTGAGCAACCACCTTTATCACTATGGGTTGCCAGTGGCGACTGCCCGTCAGACACTGGACGGCATGACTTCGACCATATTTTGCGGCAAACCTACACTGCTATTCCCAAGACTTCCCGGCAACATCGTCAGTGACGTGACCCCCTCCCACTGCGCCGCGATTGGGCAGGCCCTGGCGGAAATTCACGAGACCGTCCAGAGCTGTGGACTGACGCGGGTAAGCGAGCAGGATCTCGCTTGGTTGCGTTCCTGTCAGGAGAAGCTGGCAGGCTATTTCGACCCTGAGGAGCGGGAACTTCTCGCGGGCGTGATCCAAACCTATGAGAAACTGTGGTCGGATGGTGAAGGCCTGCCGAGGGGCATCATTCACGGTGATCTCTTTCGTGACAACGTGCTCTTTCAGGGAGAAGAACTGACCGGTATCATCGATTTTTACCACGCCAGTGAAGATTACTTTGTTCTGGATCTGGCCATCGCAGTCAACGACTGGTGCAGTCGACCGGACGGCAGTCTCGATGTGGAGTTGCAACGAGCGGTCTTGGTGGCTTATCAAAGTCAACGCAAGATCAGCGACCGGGAGATGAGTGTCTGGCCGGAAATGTTACAGGTGGCGGCGGCGGAGTTTTGGGTCAGCCGTGCTCTGGTGGATGCCGAAGGAGACAGGAGAAAGGACCCGGAAGAGTTTAAGAGAATTCTGTGCCAGCATAGTGAGCGCCCCAACAGTTTTCCTGAGGGGGTTTGAATCGGCTTGCTGGATCGGCACCCCGATGCCCTGTCGTCCCCTCATCAGGCTTGTTAGCCGAATTCACGGTCCTCACCGACAGAACTCATGATCGAAAGTCTACAACAGACTGCCCCCGGAATTCGCGACGGGCATCAGGTAGTGATCCACGAGCAGCACAACGAAAAGGGCCATCAGATAAACGATGGAATATTTGAACGTCTCTATGGCAGCTTTTGCATTCTTGCCGCGCATCAACTCAATGGCCCAATATAGGAAACCAGCGCCCAATGCCAATGCTCCCGCCAGATAAAGCAGATTACTCATACCCGTGCTGTAGGGAAAGGTGCTGACAACGATCAAGATGATGGTGTAAAGCAGTATATACAGCTTGGTCAGTTTCTCCCCGTGGGTAATCGGCAACATAGGTATGTCTGCCTTGGCATACTCGTCCTTGCGATCGAGGGCCAGCGCCCAGAAATGGGGTGGTGTCCAGGCAAATATAATCAGCACCAACAGCAGGCCGCCGCCATCGATACTGTTGGTTACGGCGGTCCAACCGAAGAGGGGCGGGGCCGCCCCAAAGAGGCCGCCGATAACTATATTCTGGGGAGTGGCTCTTTTCAGATAGATGCTGTAAATGATCCCATAGCCAATCCAGGCGCCCAGGTTCAACCATGCAGTAAGGGGATTGACCATATAGACGAGTACGATCATACCGATAATCCCGATCACGGCAGAAAACATGATGCCGGAGCGCATGTTTACCCTACCCTGTGCAATCGGTCGGTTCTCAGTTCTGGCCATCTTCATGTCGATCTCAGCATCGACTATGTGGTTAACCACGGCAGCCGAACCTGCCACCAGCGCAATGCCCAGATTACCGAAAACCAGAATATGCCAGGGAACCAGCCCCTCCACAGAGAGGAACATACCGACGGTGGCACACAGCAACATCAGTAGAACCACCCTCGGTTTGCACAACTCCAGGTAGTCGCGCCAGGTTGCTTTTGCCAGACTTGTTTCTATCGCCATCTCTTACGCTCCGCTTCGCTCCCTACCCACATTGTGCCTCGTAAACGGCTATTCGAACATCCAATCCGCCTTGCTGCAACTGAAGTTCGGCCCACTTTAAACTCAATGCCAGCCAACTGCGGACAAGAAATACCATATTATGAAGTAGCCGATCCTTAACCAAAGTCAATTCCAGTGGATTGACACCTTCCAGGCGTGTAAAAGGCAAAACCGTCATTTGAAATGCCTGATAATCGAATGACGGCCTAAATTCAGGTAGTGCTGCCAGAATAGTAAAGTAATAGATTTATTATACGGGCCGCAATCTACTGTTTTGTAGCATAAAGTCAAGGGTATATGTTGCATCAGTTTGCCCAGGCGGAGCCCGGATCAGCCATCCCGGATCAGCTATATATATAACGACCCGTATCAAAGGTCCAGTGTGAGATGGGAATTTCATCCGGATCGCTGTCTATATTGCACTGGATAGGCAAATGATACTCATGAAGGCGGCTGACGAGAATTCAATACTGATGGTAGAGCAGCCTCAACTGGGATTCTCACTGCTCGTAAATCAGTCGGCAAATGACACCCACCAATAGCCCGTTATTCTGTCGAGTGGCTCCATGTATGTCCAACTGGCCCCCGATCTCGTTGACACCCAGACATGTGAGCCGATCTGATCATGCACCAGCTGATCCGCGAGTTCTAATCCCATTGAGCAGGGAATAAGGCTGGCACGGTGATTGTTGACCATGGGCAATGCCTGTCCTTGCTAACAGGCTTGCTAACAGTTGGTCGAATCAGATATCGGGAGAAAGCCGTGCTCTTCAGGATAGTTGGCGTGCCGCCTCGCTGGAGAGCGAGTCCTTGTCGACACCATTAATTATGACTCCCAGCCGATACAAGCGCTTACTGACCCAAGCTGGAGGCCCTAGAATCAAACATCTGACGTGCTGCTTCTGGCGAGGTGGGTACATCGAACAAGTGTTCACTATCGTTCAACTCTCAGCCGATTGGATCGGACCTCTGTCGGAGTCAAGCCGGGCGAGTGCAGGCGGGATGTTCTTTTGATTTGCTCGAGATTGGGCCCGCAATGGAGCTCGGACGAGGATCCGAATCACGCGTCCTGATCAATGATGCCATCCTGGCGGAGAAGGGCATCTATTTCGGGCTCCCTGTCGCGAAACGCAACGAACAGATCCATGGGATCCTCTGAGCCGCCCTTTTCCAAAATGCTTTGTAGGAACTTCTCGCTGCTCTGTCGATTGAAGATGCCTTCCTCTTTAAACAGTGCAAACGCGTCGGCAGATAGCACTTCTGCCCATTTGTAGCTGTAGTATCCGGCTGCATAGCCACCGGCAAATATGTGTGAAAATCCATTTTGGAATCTGTTGAAGCTTGGTGTGGCGTAAACAGACACCTGTGCTCTCACGCTGTCCACCACGTTCTGAATCTGATTACCATCATCTTCCTCGAATTCCAGGTGCAGTTGAAAATCGAACAGCGCAAATTCTAACTGGCGCACCATCGACATGGCCGCGTTGAAGTTCTTCGCCGCTACGAGCTTCGACAACAGCTCAGTTGGTAAGCACTCACCAGTCTCAAAGTGCCCTGATATGAACTCTAGTGCTTCAGGTTGCCAGCACCAGTTCTCCATAAACTGGCTGGGCAATTCAACCGCGTCCCAAGCGACTCCGTTGATTCCGGACACGCCGGACTCCTCCACTCGGGTCAACATATGCTGCAACCCGTGGCCAAATTCATGAAATAGCGTAACCACCTCAGTGTGGGTCAGCAGGGCCGGTTTGTCCCCAACCGGGGAGGTGAAATTGCAGGTCAGGTAGGCCACCGGGAGTTGCAGGCTGCCGTCCTGTTTCCGCCTGCGAACCCGACACTCATCCATCCAGGCGCCATCTCTCTTTTTGGGGCGGGCGTACAAGTCGACGAAGAACCTCGCTATTTCAGCGCCATCTTTGTGGACTTGGAAGCATAAGACGTCCTTATGCCAGATATCCCAGTCATTCTGCTCCGTAATTTCTATATCGTATAACCGTTTGACCACCTCAAACATGCCGGCCAGCACTGTGGGAACTGGAAAGTAGGGACGCAATTCCTCCTGGGAAACCGCATATCTGGCTAATCTCAGTTTCTCACTGAAATACTGGATGTCCCAGGCTTCCAGTTTTTCAATGGCGAACTCTTCCCTGGCGTAGGTGCTGACTTCCTGGAACTCCCGTTCTGCAATTGGCAGCGACTTTTCAGCCAGTTGGCGCAGGAAATCCATCACCTGGGAAGTGGATGCAGCCATCTTCGTCGCCAGCGAGAGATCGGCATAGTTGTCGAATTTCACCAATTGAGCCATTTCGTGTCGAAGCGCGAGGGTCTCATTCATGACGGGGTCGTTGTCCCATTTCCCTGCATTAGGACCGCAGTTCGACGCCCGGGTAGTGAAAGCTTCATACATTTCAGCGCGCAATTTACGATCGTCGCAATAGGTCATTATGGGGATATAGGACGGTGCATCCAGTGTCAGCAGATAGCCTTCCATTTTCCTGTGTTCAGCCATCTGACGGGCAAAGTCCAGAGCTGATGTGGGCAGACCATCCAATTCACCTTCATCTGTGATCAGTTTTGTCCAGGCCTCCGTGGCATCGAGGACATTGTCAGCGAATTTACTGGCCAGCTCCGTGAGTCGTTTGCTGATCTCGGTAAACCTTTCCTGCTCCGCTGCAGGCAACTCAATGCCCATCAGACGAAAATCGCGCAATGCGTTGTCGATGATCTTTCGCTTTGGGATGCTCAGTGAACGTGACTGCTTGCTCTCTAACAAAGCTCTATAGGCGCGGTAAAGGTCTTTATTCTGTCCCAGCTCCGTCGCATATTCGCTCAGCTTGACCAAACAGGAGTTGTGTTCGTCCCTGAAATCATCACTGCTTACTACCGAATTCATGTGGCTAACTGGGGACCAGCATTGATTGAGCAGGTCGTCCAAATCTTCCAGCGGAGCGACCAAAGAATTCCACGATATCTCACCGTTGGCGGCAAGCAGGTCCTTGATACGCTTTCTATTGTTGGCCAGAATTTCATCCACCGCCGGAGTGATGTGTTGTGACTCTATGCGACTAAAGGGTGGCAGTTCAGAGGTCTCTAACAACGGATTGTTCATGTCGCTCACTGCTCCTTTTGCAGTACCGCCCGCACCAGGTCGATTACCGGTTTTGTCTGCGGCCGAATGCCGCGCCATATTTCAAATGCAAGTGCTGCCTGTTCTACCAGCATTCCCAGGCCATCACTCGATAATGTCGCGCCTTGAGACGTTGCCCAACGATTGAAGGGAGTCGCGTGAGCAGCATACATCATGTCATAGCACCGGCAGTTGTCACTTATGATCGATGGTCTTAGATTGGGAACTTGTCCCTGCAAACTAGCGGATGTGCCGTTGATGATCAAGTCAAAGGGGTCATGCAGATGATCCATTTGTAACGCGACGATATTCCCCATCGATTTGAATTCATCCGCCAGATTCGTGGCTCTACCAAAAGTCCGATTTGTGATAACCAACCTATTCGGACGCGCTTCAAGAAGCGATTGCAGTACCCCTCGAACCGCACCACCGGCGCCCACTATCAGGACCTCCTCACCTTCGATGGTCCACTCCTGATTATTGGTGATATCAGTAATCAGACCAGGGCCATCCGTATTGTGCCCGGTCGTGCGGCCGCCGTGATCCACTGATACTGTATTCACGGCCCCCGCAAGGCGTGCCCTTTCTTTGCTCTCGTTCACCCATTGCCAGGCTTCCTGCTTAAAGGGTAGGGTTACATTGAAACCTTTACCACCCGCCTCAATAAAGTCGTTGGCGCCAGCGGTGAATTCTCCGGTCGGGATGGATAAAGCTTCATACCCCATCTGCTCCCCTGTTTGCAGTGCGAAGGCAGCGTGAATTTGCGGTGATTTACTGTGTGCTACCGGGTTTCCCAAGACTGCATAGCGATCCATCATCCTTCCCTGAGAATCCGGTTGCTGGCAAGATCTCTAATCTCCGAAGCATGGCTGCGATCGCCAAGCTGACCCGGAAAGATCATATCGAGTTGGCCGCAGAAATACTTCCTCACCCAGTAGGTATTGCGAGCGGGTTTTCTTCCTGATGGGTTTGCCGAAGTGGAAACCAGGGCGGATCGAGCAGCCGTACAGATGGCTTTAACAACCGGATGATCGGATACCCGTAACGCAACCTTATTATTATCGCCCACGACCCAATCGGGAGCGGTGCCATTGTCTTCCACCAGGTAGGTAACCGGCCCAGGCCATTCTGACTGAAGATGGTCCAGCGCCTGCGTAGACAATCCTTCCAGGTAGCGATCAAACTGGCTGATGTCTGCGGCCACCAGGATAACGCCTTTGTCCATACTTCTTTTCTTCAGGGCGAGGATTCTCAGTACCCCTTCGAGATTGTTAGGAATACATCCCAATCCCCACACAGCTTCCGTTGGGTAGGCAATGATCCCTCCCTGCCACAGTATTTTGCTTACCAGTGAGATTTGCCAACGACTCATTGTTTCGTAGTCAGGGAATTCTGCAGAGACAGGCTTTTTTCCTGAATAGATTCAGCATTGGACTTGCGATCCTGCATCAGTAGATGCATCAGCTTTTCATCCGAGATAGCCATGATCTGGGCGGCCAGGTAGCCTGCGTTCCTTGCGCCAGCCTTGCCGATGGCCACGGTAGCAACGGGTATCCCCCCCGGCATCTGTACCGTTGAGAGCAAGGCATCGAGACCCTGCAGTGGTCCACTGTCGATGGGTATGCCTATAACAGGTTTGAGCGTGTGGGCTGCCACTGCGCCAGCCAGATGGGCGGCCATACCTGCGCCCGCAATAAACACTGCACATCCTCTGGCATCTGCATCCTGCACATACGCTCGGGTGTCATCCGGGGTTCTGTGGGCGGAGGTTATCCTCGCCTCGAATGGGACTTCGAGTTTAGTCAGCACATCCATCCCAGCCTGCATAATCGGAATATCGGAATCTGAACCCATCAGAACCGCCACGAAGGAGGAAGACATATAGATTCTCGCTAAAGTAGGTTGTTTGTTGTAGTTGAAAGGAAGGGCAAGTTACCCCAGACACCCCGCCGAATCAAGCATCCAGTCCGTTGTGCGCTCGGGCTGCGCCGGGCCGCGTAGGTCGAGCCGCGCAGGTCGGGCAGCTCAGGTCGGGCCGCGCAGGTTCAGCCACGTTGATCGGGCCGCGGTGTCCGATCCGCTCTGCCGGGTCACGGCGAGTGGGCTCACAGGGGCGTCGTTGACAGACAGGGAGGCTCCTTCTCCCTTACGACCTATAGAAGACGATACGTAAGTAGTTACGTAAGAAGCTTCCTATAGCTAAGTATCGGCGCGCATTGCTGTCGGAATCAGAGCATATCCCCCGGCCTCGATTCTGACGATATTCTTCAGTTCCAGTTGGATGAGCGTTGCCGCCAGCTGCTCAGCGGCTATGCCGCTCTTTGCGACCATCACATCGATTGCAAGCGGTTGGAAATCCATCTGTTGAACGACTCTTTCCTCGATGGGAGAAAGGTTGCCTGTATGTTGGATACCGCTGCCAGTCCCAGTCCGGACACCACTGTGTCCTACCGGCTCATCGCGTAAGGACTGTGCCAGGCTGGCGTCGCTGAATAGCTGGAATTCGGCAAGGGATCCCAGCTCCTCTAGCACATCCTCCATACTTTCCACCAATTTAGCTCCTTGCCTGAGCAGTTGATGACACCCTTTGGACAACGGGCTGTGTATGGACCCGGGTATGGCAAATACCTCACGGTTCTGTTCAGCGGCATATCCTGCCGTGATCAATGAGCCGCTTTTGATATTGGCCTCGACAACCAGGACACCGAGGCTCAGACCACTGATAATTCGGTTTCGCCTTGGGAAGTTCTGCGCCATAGCACCTGTACCGAGTGGGAATTCCGAGATCAGTGCGCCACTTGCGGCGATCTGACGAGCAAGCTTCCGATGTCTTGCCGGATAGACCTGATCGGCCCCAGTGCCCAGTACCGCAATAGAAGGGGCCCTGTAGAGCGCCATGATGGCTTGCAGCGTCTATTCCTGCAGCCATGCCACTGGTTACGACAACATCAGCCTTGGAAAGACTACGGGCAAATGCAGTTGCCGTGTCACGACCGGCGCCGGTGGGATTGCGGCTGCCCACCATGGCTATCTGCAATTTGGACATGCAGTCCGGATCACCTTTTATGAACAGCAACGGCGGCGGTTGGGGAATCTCCTTCAGCAACACGGGGTAGTTACTGTCCTGAATCGTCAAGAGATGATGGTTAGGGTCTGACAGCCACTGGAGATCTTTCGCTACCTGCCTCTGTAGATCCGAGAACCTGTGCGTCTGCTCGATGCTGTGGGAGGAGAGGCCGATCGCCAGCAAGGCACTGCTGGAACGTTCCAGAAACGCCTCCCGGGGAGAACCGAACCGGTCGAGGAGACGTCGAAATAGGGTAGGGCCAATGCCATCTACCGTGTGCAGGGCCAACCAATGGTCAATATCTTGCAAAACATCTTCCCTGATGTGGGGGCATCACTTCCTGTGATGCGATGAACCAGGATCTGAGTCACGGATTGGTAACTTGGTCGCCCACTCGTAACGGTTCTACCGTTCGCAACACCAACCCATAGCTCATCTTATCAAAAATCCGGAACAGCATCATCAACCCGGATCTCTCCACCGGCAACTGCACTCTGTCATGGGCAACTCGGTCGCGCACCACGGTGCCGCTCTTATATATCGCCAGGACATTGCCTACTTTGAGCCCGTTCGTTGTACCTTTGTTGATGACGACCACATTGTTGCGCCCCACCTGGGTGACCCCTCCCATCACATTCATGATGACACCTACAACGCTTTCATCCGGGGCTGTAGGATAGAATGTGGACTCAACTCGTCTCTCCTCGGTGGGTAGCAATCGGTCGCCTATTCTTACATCCTCCGTCACGCTGGTCAGCTCAAACGTCAACAGGTCACCATCCCTTGACATCACCTTGGCCAGACCTACTTCACGGGCTTCAAAACCCAGGACCTCCTTGGTCTCCGGATCCAGATATACGTCCCCCTCCCTGAATAACCCGTACACCGAGGTGTTACTGGTCCAGTTGCCCCTGGCATAAAACTCGTCACCAGGTCCAAAGATGAGTCTGTCGGCCCTCCCAGCCAGGATATGCGGTGCGGCCTCCAGCGTAAACTGCTCAACGATTCGACCCATGGTAAGCAGGCTGGCTATCGCATCCAGCGGGATCGCTGGAATCGCGCTGGTGATCGGTGTAGCGCGTACCTGTTGCTTCAAAATCACGGTGCGATTCTGTGTACTGCCCGCCGCGACCGCCCTCGGTCTGGTTATGGTTGCCGGCGTCTCGAGGCCACGATCGACAGTGAGTACTGGCTTACCTGCAACGTAAGTCAAAATAATGACGTCGCCAGGAAATATCATGTGCGGATTTTCGATTTCCGGATTGACCTGCCAGATGTCCGGCTACATCCAGGCATCATTCAGAAACATGGAGGCAACGTCCCAAAGGGTATCTCCCTGCTTGACTACGTACCGATCGGGATGGACCTCTCTCAAGAGACCTTCTGCCGCCTGTACCGATCTTGCAACCAGCAACGTAAACGCCAGACAAAGAAGAATTTTCCTCATGGCACGAATCCCTTTATCATACCGGATAGGTCCATATTAATTGGTGGCCGTGCTATCGAACGACGTCACCAAACTGAATTCATAATTCGAACATAATCTTAGCAGCACAAGTTGCATTATTACTAGAGGTTTGTCACAAAACCGTATGGCTGTATTGGATATTTTAGAGTTCCCGGATCCGCGACTGCGAAAAACTGCTGTTGCCGTGAAGAACGTGGATGGCAAACTGATCGAGCTAATCGACAATATGCTGGAAACGCTCTATGCGGCGCCCGGCATCGGCCTGGCAGCCAGCCAGGTTAATATCCACCGGCAAGTGATCGTAATCGATACATCCGAAGAGAGAGACCAGCCCCTGGTGCTGATCAATCCACATATTCTTGCTGCTGAAGAGGAAATCGAGACCTCAGAAGGATGTCTGTCGGTGCCGGGCTTCTACGAGCTGGTTCATCGCGCGCAAAAGATCCAGTACACCGCCATCAATCGAGATGGCGAACCCTTCTCAGCCGCTGCAGAAGATCTGCTCGCCGTTTGCATACAACACGAAATGGATCATCTTGTCGGAAAACTCATGGTGGATTACCTGTCGCCGGTCAAACGGCAACTGATCCGTAAGAAACTGCTGAAGCAACAGAAGCAGAAAGCCTGACGACTAGCTAACAGGAGATGTCCGGATTCTCAGTGAACGCCCGCCAACCCTTCAGGATCGTATTTGCCGGCACGCCTGAATTTGCTGCACAGCACCTCGATGCGCTGTTGCTGGCTAACCGCTCGATTGTGGGCGTCTTTACGCAGCCGGATAAACCAGGCAAACGTGGCCGCACTCCTGTTGCCAGTCCGGTCAAACAGCTGTGCGTGAAGCGAGAGATTCCCTACTCCCAACCACCCGCCATGGACGCGGCAACGATTACTGCCCTTGACGCGTTGCAGCCGGACCTAATGGTAGTGGTTGCCTATGGCCATAAGCTCCCCAAAAGGGTATTGGACCTGCCGCGGTTCGGCTGCATCAACGTGCACGCATCGCTGCTGCCCAGATGGCGTGGTGCCGCTCCCATCGCCAGGGCCATTCAGGCTGGCGACGAAGAAACTGGGGTCACGATCATGCGCATGGATGAAGGGTGGGATAGCGGCGATATTCTGCACACGGCAAGCTGCACCATTGGCGAGCAGGACACGGCGGCCTCTCTGCAGGAAAAACTATCTGCTTTGGGCCAGTCGGCGCTAAACCACTCGATCGATCTACTGCAAAGTGGATCCTTGGCCGCGATTCCTCAACCAGCGAAAAACAGCACCTATGCACACAAGCTCTCCAAAGATGAGGCTGCCATCGACTGGTCACAGTCGGCCAAGCAGATCCACCGTGACATTCGTGCCTATATTCCAAATCCGGTTGCCCACACCTGGCTTGAGTCACTCCGCGTCAGAATATGGCAGGCAGAAATAGCCGATGTCGTGACTGAAAGTGCTCACCCGGGCGAAGTCGTCGCCATTGACAAACAGGGCATTTTCGTTCGCTGTGGTACGGGAACGCTAAAGCTGCTGAAGGTGCAGCTGCCCATCGGTAAAGGAGCCATATTGAACCCACGGGACCTACTGAACGCACGCCGTGATCTGTTCTTGCCCGGCAGTCGTTTGCGATCATCCGACATCGATCCATGAACGTCAGAGCCCACGCTTTGGAGGTATTACACAGGGTGATCGTTGATCGACGCTCCTTGGCCACCGCCATGCCGGAGAAGATCAGCAAGCTGCCTGAATCCATGCGTCCACTGTCACGGGAACTGTGCTATGGGGTGCTTCGTTACTACTTGCCCCTGACCGCCATCGCCAAGCAATTGATCAGCAAGCCGCTGAGTGCCAAGAATGCCGACCTCAGCTTGCTGATACTGCTGGGTCTTTATCAGTTGATCCACATGCGAATACCGGATCATGCCGTGGTGACCGAGACGGTGAAGGTGGCCAAAGAGCTGAACAAGACATGGGCAAAAGGGCTTATCAACGGCGTGTTACGCGAGTTCCTCAGGCAAAAGGAAGCTATTCTGGCGCTGGTGGAGCAGGACATCGAATCCAGGACGGCCCATCCTCACTGGCTGATCAGCCGTCTGCAGGACGCCTGGCCGCAGGATTATCTGTCTATCTTGCAGGCTAATAATCGGCCTGCACCCATGACCTTGAGGGTCAATGGGCGCAAAAGCGATCGTCGCGACTATTTCAAACTGCTCGCCAGGCAACACGTCGATGCCAGCCTCTGCAGCCTTTCACCCCGCGGTATCACCCTCGGCTCTGCTCATGATGTAGAAACGCTTCCCGGCTTTCAGGAAGGCACTGTCAGTGTCCAGGATGAAGCATCTCAACTGGCGGCCGAGTTGCTTGAACTGGAACCTGGACTCAAGGTCTTGGACGCCTGCGCGGCGCCCGGCGGCAAGACCTGCCATATCCTCGAGGAGGAACCAGCACTGCGGAATTTGCTTGCCTTGGACAACGACCAGAAACGTCTCGACATGGTCACGGACAATCTGCGGCGTTTGGAACTGCAAGCGCAATCATTACTGGCCGATGCTAACGACACAGCTGTATGGTGGGACGGCACAAAGTTCGATCGGATTCTGCTGGACGTTCCTTGTTCCGCATCCGGTGTCATCAGACGACACCCGGACATTAAATTGCTGCGCACAGATGAAGATATTGCTAAGCTTGCCGCCCGACAATTGAGACTCCTGACAAACCTGTGGCCGTTGCTGGAAAAGGGGGGAATCCTGGTCTATTCAACCTGTTCGCTGTTTCCCGATGAAAACTGGCACGTGGTCACTGGCTTCCTGCAGCAGACCCCCGACGCAATTGATAAGCCACTGGCAGCCGACTGGGGCAAGGCTGTCGATGTGGGACGCCAACTGTTACCGCAATCGGGCGGGCACGATGGCTTTTACTATGCGAGACTGCAGAAGGTGTAGAGGTGAACCCGATTCATTCGGTCCCGCCTTCGCTGTAGCCAGCCGGTTTCAATCGACCACGATTATGCCTCTGGGGCGATCTGAGCGCTTATGAAGATTATTATCCTTGGAGCTGGTCAGGTGGGCGGAAATCTGGCACAGAATCTAGCCCGCGAAGCCGGCGATATCACTGTGGTGGATATTGACGGGGATACACTGCGCGATCTCCAGGATCGGCTCGACATTAGAACCGTGAAAGGCCACGCCTCCCACCCAGATATACTCAGGCAGGCGGGCGCGGAAGAAGCGGATATGATTATCGCGGTGACGAACAGTGACGAAGTCAACATGATGGCTTGTCAGGTTGGTCACACCGTCTATCACACGCCTACCAAGATAGCTCGCGTCAGAGCAACCGGCTATCTGTCCCATGAGGAGGCAATATTCGGCAACGAAGCCATGCCGGTTGATTTTCTGGTTAATCCTGAGCAGATCGTAACCGAAGATGTTAAACAGTTAATCGATCACCCCGGAGCTCTGCAGGTGATGGATTTTGCAGCAGGGCAGGTCAAGCTGGTAGCCATCAAGGCTTACTATGGCGGCCCGCTGGTGGATCAGGAACTGCGCTACTTAAGACAACACATGCCCTCGATCGATACACGTGTTGCGGCGATCTTTCGTCGCGACCGACCCATCATTCCCGAGGGATCGACGGTGATTGAGCCGGATGATGAGGTGTTTTTCATCGCCGCCAGTGCCGACATTCAGGCGGTAATGAGCGAGCTTCGGCGTACGGAAAGGCCATATAAGAGAATTGTGATCGCAGGTGGTGGTCACATCGGGGCAGGCCTAGCCCGGGGTCTCGAACAACGATATCGGGTTTTCATAATCGAACAGCGTAAGCAGAGGGCCTATGAACTGTCTGAAACGCTGGACCACGCCATCGTGCTGGCAGGCGATGCTTCCGATCGAGATCTGCTGTTGGCCGAGAACGTTGAGGAAACAGATGTCTTTTGTTCTGTAACCAATGACGATGAGGTCAATATCATGTCCTGCATGCTGGCCAAAGATCTCGGCGCAAGGAAGGTTATCGCCTTGATTAATAATCCAGCGTATGTGGATCTAATTCAGCGCAGTGACGATATCGACATCGTAATCTCTCCCCAACAGGCAACTTTAGGGAGCATCCTCAGCCACATAAGGAAAGGAGATGTGGTAAGAGTCCACACGCTGCGCAGTGGTGCAGCAGAGGCGATCGAAGCCATCGCCCACGGTGATGAACGCTCATCCAAAGTGATTGGCAAAGCCATAGAGGATATCGACCTGCCTGAGGGGACAACCATCGGTGCTATCGTTAGAGATAACGAGGTCCTCATCGCTCACGACGATGTCATCGTTGCACCGGACGACCACATCATTCTGTTTTTGGTGGACAGAAAGAGAATTCAGGATGTGGAAAAACTGTTCCAGGCACCATTCTCTTTCTTCTAACCATCTAGCCAAGTAGCGGCACATGCATTTCAGAGCCATTCTCAGAATAGTCGGCAGCTTGATGATGATGTTCAGTTGCGTCAGCATGGTTCCGCCATGGCTGTTTTCATTGCTGTTTGACGACAAGGCTGGTGTGGTCTTTCTGCAGGCGTTCGGTTATACATTCTCTACCGGCTTGGTGGTGTGGTTTATTTTGCGTAAATACACGACCGAGCTGAGCATCAAAGATGGCTTTGTGGTGACCGTGCTGTTTTATCTGTCACTTGGTACGTTTGGCGCTCTCCCTTTTCTTCCGGATGAAGGTTTAGGTCTTTCTCTACCAGACGCAATCTTTGAGTCCTTCTCAGGCTTGACTACCACCGGCGCCACCGTGCTGACTGGTATCGACGAATTGGCACCGTCCATCCTCTATTATCGACAGCAATTGCAGTGGTTGGGAGGCATGGGCATTATCGTGCTGGCCGTCGCGATACTACCCCTGTTAGGTGTTGGCGGCATGCAACTCTATCGTGCCGAAGCGCCGGGGCCGGCAAAGGACAGCAAACTTACACCACGGATCCAGCAGACGGCATTGGCCTTATGGTGGATCTATCTGGGGCTTACTCTCATTTGTGCCTGCGCCTATTGGATAGCGGGCATGTCATGGTTTGATGCCCTTTGTCATAGCTTTTCAACTGTGGCTATCGGCGGTTTCTCCACCCACGATGCCAGTATTGGTTATTTCAATAGTCCCCTAATTGAGTTCGTGGCGATTCTGTTTATGGTGATATCCGGGATCAATTTTGGATTGCATTATTTCGCCTTCAAGGAGAGAACGATCGCTCATTATGTAGCCGACTCGGAGGTTCGCTTTTATCTGGCCTTGTTGTTCGCCGGCACCGTGATCACGTTTATCGTCCTCTTCTTCTTCTCGCATACTTATGGATTCTTTACTTCCATTCGATACAGTCTATTCGAAGTAGTATCTATCTTTACCACCACCGGCTATGCGACAGCTCAATTCGACGCCTGGCCAAATATGCTTCCCTACTTCATTTTTTATGGTTCGTTCGTCGGCGGCTGCGCTGCATCCACAGGCGGCGGCATGAAGGTCATCCGAGTCATGCTGCTGTGCAAACAGGGGATACGGGAGATACACCGTTTGATCCACCCGAACGCGATATTCCCCATCAAGTTGAATCGCGCCACCATTCCCAACAGCATCATCGATGCCGTGTGGGGATTCTTCGCGATCTACATCTTCGTGTACATCTCTATCCTGCTGGTGCTGCTTGCAGTCGGTCTCGATTTTGTGACTGCTTTCTTCGCTGTGGGTGCCTGTCTCAACAACCTGGGCCCCGGTTTGGGTGACGTGGCTACCCATTACGGGAATCTCAGCGCAGTTGCCAAGCTGCTCCTGTCTCTCACCATGATCTTGGGAAGGCTGGAGATCTTTACTTTGCTCGTGCTGTTCACACCCATGTTCTGGAGAAAATAAGAGTTGCAGATCTCTACTTTGCTCGTGCCATTCACACTCATGTTCTGGAGAGAATAGAAGCTGGAGATCTCTACTTTGCTCGTGCTGTTCACACCCATGTTCTGGAGAAAATAGAAGCTGGAGATCTCTACTTTGCTCGTGCTATTCACACCCATGTTCTGGAGAAAATAGCGGCAATGGCTGGTTCCGATAAATGGGATAGCCGCTATCGGTCAAGCTCAGAACCTGGTTCGGCCGCCAAAGTGCTGCTGGATTTCCAACACCTGTTGCCGGCTAGGGGGATTGCTCTGGACCTGGCCTGTGGTTTGGGGGCTAACGGTCTGTTCCTTGCTGAGCGGGGCCTCGAGGTTCACGCCTGGGATTCTTCAGCCATTGCGCTTGAAAAACTCAACGATTTTGCAGCCCAACATGAGATTCTGATCCAGACGCAGCAACGGGACGTCAGCCTCGATCCTCCTGAAGAAAACCGTTTTGATGTGATTGTTGTCAGTCACTTTTTGGATCGATTGCTCTGTCCGGCAATTGCTCGATCGCTAAGACCGGAAGGCTTGCTGTTTTATCAGACCTTCAACCGGAATAAAGTGGATTCAGTTGGTCCCAGTAACCCGGACTACCTACTTGAAGAAAATGAACTGTTGCGCCTGTTCCCGCGGTTGATCCTACGTGGTTACCGTGAAGACTCAGGCTTCGGCGATACCGACTTGAGAAATCAGGCTTATCTGGTTGCAGAAAAGAGCTCGGCCGTCGTCACTGATGACGCATCTCCTCAGGAGGGCCCTTCCTGAACTGATACAGTTTTGGTTCTCCCTTCGGACGTTCTCTAAAGCGTTTGTACTCCCACTGGTACTGTTCGGGAATCTCTCTCACACAGGCCTCGATGCTTGCATTCACCCCATTGACCGACACCTTCATATCCGAGGAGTCGATATCGGGATGAGACGGTCGGAATACCACTTCAAAGCCGGTGCCTCCGGTCAAGCGCTTTACATATACGCAGACCACTCGGGCTCCGGTGCGTTTCACGAGTCTTGGAATCAGCATGTCCGTGAGGGCCTGCACCCCGAAAAAGTTCGCATAGGTGCCAGTAGCAGGTACCTGATCGGGAAGTATGGTCACTACTCCTCCTTGCGCCAAAGTCCGATACAGTTGCGCCAGCCCCTTGCGGGTGGGAGGAACCATCCTATTGCCGCCTCTGTTGCGAACTTTCCTGATCAGATTATGCAGTGCTTCCTCTCTTGGAGGTTGATAGAGCGCCGTCATGGTCCCGCGCGCACCATAGAACAGATTGAACAGCTCCCAATTACCCAGGTGGGGGAGAATTAGGATCACGCCACGCTTCTGGCTGAGCGCCTCTGTGAGAATATCTTCTCCGCTAACCTTCCTGATTCTACGGAGATTTCTTTCGATGCTACCCATCCAAATGGATGCTGTTTCCATCATCGTCTTGCCTGTTTCCATCAGGCTGCTCTTGGTCAATTGCTGACGTGCCCTTTCATCCATTTCCGGTAGACACACCGTTACATTCACCTCAGTCACCTGCGCGGCACGAGTGTGCAGCAGCCAGTTGTAAAGGCCGATCATCCTGCCCAACCACTGGGCCACCCTAAAAGGAACCAGGGCAGCCAACTGCAGCGACAGTGCGATCAACGTCGCCTTGCTCTGCTCGAGCACCTTTTCACTTAGCACTCTTTGTCTCTCCGCAGAGGATCATTGGGGTCCATTCTCTATCTCCAAGCTGTGGCACTCCTCATGACGAAAACAGTCGACCAGATGGTCGTTAACCAATCCCATCGCCTGCATGAACGCGTAACAGATAGTCGATCCCACGAAGCGAAAACCACTGCGTTTCAGCTCTTTGGCCATGTTGGCGGAAATCCTGGACTCGGCTGGAATATCTGTGACTCTGCGCCACCGGCTCTGGATGGCTGTGCCGTCTACAAAGGACCAGATATAGTCGGAAAATCCATCGGTGTGGGATTCAATCTCCAGATAGGCTTGCGCGTTTGTGATGACAGATTCTATTTTCAGGCGGTTGCGCACGATGCCACCGTCTGACAGAAGCTGCTGTTTCTTTCTCTCGTCGTAGCGGGCTATCTTAAGTGGGTCAAAGCCATCCAGCACCTGGCGATATCGATCGCGCTTCCTGAGAATGGTAATCCAACTCAGTCCGGCCTGGGCTCCTTCCAATAGTAGGAATTCAAACAGGACCTTGGCTCGACGTTCCGGGGTACCCCACTCCGTGTCATGGTAGTCGAGGTACAAGGGATCACCCAGACACCACTCGCAGCGTGTCCGATTGTCACCTGGCAGGAGTTTATCAGCCATCCTATTGCTCCGTGCTTTCCAGCGGCCAGCCTTAACTTCTGAGAGAGCATCCTCTTCAGGTATACTTAGCTGCCCTTTTTGTCCCGCAACCAACCGAGCAGTGCAGCTTCAGCAATGGCCACAAATCTAAATTTTCAGGATCTTATCCTATCACTGCAAGAGTTCTGGGCAGCGAAGGGATGTATTCTCATGCAGCCTTACGACATGGAGATGGGTGCCGGCACGTTTCACCCTGCCACGTTTCTTCGTGCCATCGGCCCGGAGAGCTGGAACTGCGCTTACGTGCAACCGTGTCGCCGACCTGCCGACGGTCGTTACGGCGAAAACCCTAATCGATACCAGTACTATTATCAATTTCAGGTGGTATTGAAACCATCCCCGGCAGATATTCAGGATATCTACCTTGAATCCCTCCAGGTTCTCGGCATCGACACGAGTGTTCACGATATTCGTTTTGTTGAAGATAATTGGGAGTCGCCAACGCTCGGTGCGTGGGGTCTTGGCTGGGAAGTCTGGGTGGATGGGATGGAGGTCACCCAGTTCACCTATTTCCAGCAAGTGGGCGGGTTGGAATGTTACCCGGTAACCGGTGAAATCACCTACGGCCTGGAACGGATTGCCCTGTATTTACAGGGGGTCGACAGCTTTCGGGATCTGATCTGGGGGGAAGGACCGGATGGTGTCGTTACCTATGCGGACGCTTTCCATCAGTATGAAGTTGAAATGTCTGCATATAATTTCGACCATGCCGATGTAGAAGGGCTCTTTCAGCACTTTGATTTCCATGAGCGGGAAAGCACACGCCTTCTGGAACAGGGCCTGCCGCTGCCTGCTTATGAATTTGTCATCAAGGCTTCGCACGTCTTTAATCTGCTGGATGCACGGGGCGCCATCTCCGTCACGGAGCGCCAAAGGTACATTCTACGAGTGCGTGCTTTGGCTCGCGCAGTTGCCAAGGCCTATTACGATGAGCGAGAAGCAATCGGGTTTCCTCTGGCGAGCCCGCGATTGAGAGAGGAACTTGGCGGCGATGCCAGCACGGAGAAGAAAAGATGAAGCGGGATGATTTCCTGGTAGAGATCGGTACTGAGGAGTTGCCGCCTAGATTCCTGCGGCAGCTCAGTGCCGATTTCGAAGAGAATGTCGCCTCTGAACTTCGCACTCTGGGTCTCGACTTCGAAGACATCGACCGTTACGCAACACCGCGACGGTTAGCAGTGATCGTCAAGAATCTTGACTCGGCTCAACCTGAGCGGGAATCGGTTCGTCAGGGTCCATCTCTCAAATCCGCCTTTGACGACAAGAATGAGCCAACCAGAGCAGCACTGGGCTTCGCCTCATCTTGTGGTGTCAAGGTCGAGCAACTGGAGACTCTGGAAACAGAAAAGGGCTCGCGGCTTGTGCATCGCACGTTGATTCAAGGTCAAGCCGTACAGGAACTGTTGTGCCAGGTGGTGGAAGCTGCTCTCACAAGGCTGCCAATAGACAGACGAATGCGCTGGGGGGACCAGCGAGTAGAATTTGTACGACCCCTTCGTTGGGTCGTTATGTTATATGGCAGCAGTGTAGTCAAAGGTTCCATACTTGGCATTGGGGCTGATCGTCTAACCTTCGGACACAGGTTTATGTCCTCCGGATCGATTGAGCTTGGATCTCCCAACGAGTACGCAGAGGCGCTCCGGAAAGCGCATGTGATGGTGGAGTTCGATCGAAGGCAGGAATTGATAAGGGAGCAATTGGAAACTGTCGCTAACGATCTGCAAGGCCATGTGGTGATCGACGAAAAACTGCTGGAAGAAGTTACCGCGCTGGTCGAATGGCCGGTCACGCTCAGCGGTGAATATGATAATGAGTTCCTGGCGGCCCCTGAAAAGGTGTTGATTTCAGCCATGAAGGAACACCAGCGCTACTTTCACCTGGTGGATGCAAATGGTGCATTGCTCGCCCGTTTCCTGGCGGTCGTCAACATAGAAAGCACCAATCCGGCCCTGGTGATAGCAGGTAATGAGAAGGTCATTCGGCCGCGGCTGGCAGATGCCACTTTCTTTTACCAGCTGGACACCAAGAAGACGCTGCATGCAAAGCTGGAGCAACTCAAGGGGGTTGTTTTTCACGCTCAACTGGGCAGTTACTTCGATAAAGCACAGAGAGTATCGGACCTGGCTGGGTATATCGCCAGGCAGCTTGGCTTCGACGCAGCATTGGCGGAAAGGGCCGGTCTGCTCTGCAAGGTCGATCTGGTAACCGCATTGGTCAACGAGTTTCCGGACCTTCAAGGGACCATGGGATATTACTTTGCAATCAACGATGAGGAGCCGCCAGAGGTCGCCGTGGCCTTGCGGGAGCACTATTTGCCTGCTTTTGCCGGTGACCGGGTCCCCGCTAGCGATACGGGTCGTGTGCTGGCACTAGCCGACAAAATGGATACGCTGATCGGGCTTTTCAGTATCGGTCAACCTCCCTCCGGATCCCGAGACCCGTTCGGCCTGAGAAGGGCGGCCCTCGGAATCGTGCGAATTGTGGTCGAAGAGCGGCTGGATCTGGATCTTTTCGCTTGTTTGCGCCATGGGGCCAGCCTTTTCACCGGACAGGAGTTCCCTTCCGAGGCGCTACTTGGCTACATATTGGAGCGCTTGAGCAACTGGTATCAGGATCGAGGTGTCCCTCAGTCGGTTGTGCTGGCGGTCCGGGCCGGCGGGGTAGATGACAGTGTGGGTCACAACCTGCTGGACCTGGCTAGACGCGTCGATGCGGTAGACGGTTTCCGGCAGGGAGGCAGCGCGGCTTCGTTGTCGGAAGCGAATAAGAGGGTTGCTAATATCCTGCTGAAACAGGTGGATGAAGTATCGAGGGGTGCCGTCGATGCAGCGCTTCTCGAAGAGAAGGCGGAGCGGGAACTTTACCAGGTCATTGAGGCAAAGCGGCAAGCGATCGGACCCTTGATGGCCAGCCGAGAGTACAGCGCGGCACTGAACTCACTAGCGGATCTACAGGCCGCCATCGATTGTTTCTTCGACGAGGTGATGGTGATGGTGGAAGATCTGCCGGTCAGAAATAACCGTATCGCTTTGCTGCAGCAACTCAGGCAATTGTTTCTTGAAATTGCCGATATCTCCTTAATCCAATCCAATTGAAGATTTGAGGCCAGGATGAAATTGGTGATTCTGGATCGGGACGGTGTCATCAATTATGATTCGCCCGAGTACATAAAGTCGCCACAAGAGTGGCATCCTATAACAGGTAGCCTGGAAGCGATTGCCAACTTACATCAGCATGGATTCGTCATCTGTGTGGCCACAAACCAGGCAGGTATCGGCAGAGGGCTTTATTCACTGCAAGACCTGGAGCAGATCCACGGTAAGATGCTGCAAGCGGTGACAGACAGTGGCGGCAAGATCACGGCAGTGTTTCATTGCCCTCACATCCCAGATGATGACTGTCAGTGTCGCAAACCGCGACCCGGGTTGATCCGTCAGATTGCCCATCACCTGCACACAGCAGTTGAGGGGGCTCCATTGGTGGGGGATAAACTGACCGATATTGAGGCAGGTATTGCGGCCGGCTGCAAACCGATTCTGGTGCAATCGGGGAGCGCTGAGTTGACCCTTGACCAGCTGCCACACTCTGACATTCCCGTTTACCAAAATCTTGCCGGTGCAGCTGCCGCAATTATCGCCGGGGATGTATAAAACTCTTTAAATACAATGGGTTACACATCCAGATTGGCAACAGACAAAGCATTTGTTTCGATGAATTCCCGTCTCGGTTCAACCTGATCCCCCATCAAGGTATTGAATACCTGATCAGCCGCGATGGCATCTTCAATGGTGACCTGTAGCATGGTTCTCGCGCCGGGATCCATAGTGGTTTCCCACAGTTGATCCGGATTCATCTCTCCCAAACCCTTGTACCTCTGTCGGGAGTGCCCGCGCATCGCTTCCTTCATCAGCCAATCGAGCGCTTCTTTGAAGCTGCCGACTGATTGCTGTTTGTCCCCTTTCTGCACATAGGCGCCTTCCGAAATCAGGCTCCTGATTTTGTCACCGAGAGCCACCATGTCGTGATAGTCAGATAACTGGTAGAAATCTCTGCTGAATAGGTAGTCTCTTGTCACCCCGTGGTTGGTCACACTGACATTCGGAAGAAACAAGTGCCTTTCCTGGTCCTCCACCGCCGCTGTGTGATATTGAGTTTGAGAACTGGCCACTGTTGTGAGCCTGTTAGCCAATTCATCACACCAGGCGACCACTTTCTCCCTTTCACTAAGATCGCTGACCTGCAACTGGGAGATGTAGATCAACTCGTCGAGGACCTCGATGGGATACAGTTTCTGCAATCTCTCGATCTTGTTCTGTATGTCATTGTATTCGTGCGCCAGACGACTGAATCCATCTTCTTCCAAAGGCTCCGCATCGATGCCCGGAATCAATGCAACGCCGTCGAACGCGATCTCCATCATAAAGTCACTCAATTCGAGTTCATCTTTGATGTATTTTTCTTGCTTGCCACGCTTGAGTTTGTACAGGGGCGGTTGGGCGATCAGGAGGTGGCCGCGTTCGATCAATGTGGGCATCTGACGAAAGAAGAAGGTCAGCAGCAGCGTTCTGATATGGGCACCATCCACATCCGCATCCGTCATGATGATGATCTTGTGGTAACGGAGCTTATCCGGATTGAATTCCTCTCGTCCAATACCACAACCCAGGGCTGTTATCAGCGTGCCCACCTCGACCGAGGAGAGCATCTTGTCAAACCTGGCTCTCTCAACGTTCAATATCTTGCCTTTTAGAGGCAAGATTGCCTGTATTTTCCGATCCCGGCCCTGTTTAGCCGATCCGCCGGCAGACTCACCCTCCACCAGATAGATTTCCGACAGTGCTGGATCCCTCTCCTGGCAATCTGCCAGTTTGCCCGGGAGACCGGCCACATCCAATGCACCCTTACGCCGCGTCAACTCTCTTGCCTTTCTAGCAGCTTCCCTGGCCCGGGCAGAATCGATCATTTTTTGTACAATCGCTTTGGCTTCCTGGGGATTCTCCATCAAGTAATCGGCGAACGCAGATCCCATCTCCTGCTCCACCGCAGGTCTCACCTCGGATGAGACCAGTTTATCCTTGGTCTGGGAGGAGAATTTTGGTTCCGGTACCTTGATTGAGATAACAGAGGTCAGCCCCTCGCGCGCATCGTCTCCGGTGGTGTTAACTTGGTCTTTCTTTTGCGCACCCTCCTTTTCAATATAGTTATTCAGCGTTCTAGTCAAGGCTGCGCGAAATCCCTGTAGATGCGTACCGCCGTCGTTCTGTGGGATGTTATTGGTGTAAACGAAGATGCTCTCCTGATAGGAATCGTTCCACTGCAGCGCCGCTTCTACCGTGATGCCGTCTTTTCGTGCCGATTTGAAGTAGAAAACCTCATTGAGCAGCGTCTTATTGCGATTGAGATACTCGACGAAGGCGCTGAGTCCACCCTCATACTTGAATAGCTCCGACTTTCCGGCTCTCTCGTCAATCAATTCGATGGATACACCTGAATTCAGGAACGACAGCTCTCGCAGCCGTTTTGCTAGAATGTCGTAGTGAAACTCCACATTGGTAAACGTATCAGGGGAAGGTTTGAAGTAGCAATCGGTTCCGGTTTGGTCTGAGTTACCCACCACGGCTAATGGCGCATCGGGAACGCCATCGTGGTAGATCTGTTCCCAGACTTGCCCGTCCCGTCGAATGGTTAGCTTAAACTCTGCGGATAGCGCGTTTACGACGGAAACGCCCACGCCGTGCAGCCCACCTGAAACCTTGTAATTGCTATCGTCGAACTTTCCGCCCGCGTGCAACACCGTCATGATGACTTCTGCAGCTGATTTGCCCTCCTCTTCATGCATGTCGGTAGGAATTCCACGTCCGTTGTCCGTTACAGAGACTGACTCACCCGGATGGATGATCACCTTGATCTCACTGCAGAATCCTTCCAGTGCTTCGTCGATCGCATTGTCGACCAGTTCCTGCACCATATGGTGTAAGCCGGTACCGTCATCGGTATCCCCGATGTACATTCCCGGTCTCTTACGCACGGCATCAAGTCCCTTGAGCACTTGGATGCTGCTGGAGTCGTAAGACTTATCGTCAGTCATCTACCTCATCTCCTGGGGTGATATTTCTCCATGTTCCACGTGAAACATAGCTAGCTCTGTCGAATCCCAATAGTCTGCAACATCCGCCCTTTCGACGTTGGTGACCAGAATCTGATGGTGGTTTTCCTCTAATAAACGGCACATGTCCTTGCGATGCTCGACATCCAGTTCGGAAGAGAGATCATCGATCAGAAACAGGCAATCTCTGCTCCCCAGTTGCTCGTACAGATGAGCCTGGGCGAGCATCATAGCGCATGCAACCATTTTTAATTCTCCCCTGGACAGCACGTCAACAGTATCACGTTCGTCCACCAGGACCCTCAATTCGGCCCTTTGGGGTCCATGCAGGGTGTAGCCTCGTTTTGCATCCATCTCTACATCTGTTGCCAGCACATCAGCCAGGCCGCTCGATCCATCCCACCCACGGTAATAAGTCAGGCTGAATCCCTCGGCTTCGATGAGATTCGATAGCTGCTGCTGAAACAGGGGATTCAGGCTGGCTATGTAGCCGTCACGATAGCGATCGATGGCCTCGCCAACCTTAACCAGTTCCCGGCTCCAGAGATCCAATTGAGTCGTGTCTATTTTAGCATCTCTCAGTAGTACGTTGCGCTGTTTTAGACAGTGTTGAGACATTTTCCACGCCTCGTGAAAGCCTGGTTCCACGTGGAACACACCCCAATTCAGGAATCGCCTCCTATTCTCCGGTGGGCCCGTCAAAAGCTGAATCGAATCCGTGTTGATCAGTTGTAGTGGCAGGACTTTAGCCAACTCCGACAGCTGTCGAACCGGTTCACCACCGATGTGCACCTCGCGTGAACCATTACGATTCCGAACGATACCCAGCGGCCTTGAAGAGCCACTCGCATGGTCTACCTGGCCAAAAACGGTGCAATCGTCGGATGCGTGATTGATAACCGGCCCGAGCCTCGGACCTCGGAAGCTACGACCTAAGCCGAGCAAATGGACAGCTTCCAAAAGACTTGTTTTGCCGCTGCCATTGTTGCCGTAAAACAGATTGATGTTGGATGTTAGTTTGAGTGAAACTGAACGTAGATTCCTGATATTTCGAATCTCAATCTTGCTGAGGGTCATAGCTTCATAGGCATCACAACATATATTGAGTCGTCACTCTCCGGTTCTTCCAACAGCGCACTACTATTGGCATCCTGCACGGTTATTTTGACCTTGTCGCTGTCGAGTATTGACAGAACGTCGATTAGATAACTTACGTTGAAACCCATTTCCAGGGCCTCACCGTCATATTCTACGGATACGGACTCCTCCGCTTCCTCCTGTTCCGGATTATTAGCCGAAAGCTGCAGATTGCCTGCCATCAGGGATAGTCGGATCCCCCTGAATTTCTCATTCGACAAGATCGCGGTTCGATTCAGTGCTTGTCTAAGTTCCTGGGTATCCCCCAATACAACCTTATCACCATCCCTCGGTATTACGCGCTCATACTCGGGGAATCGCCCATCTACCAGCTTGGTAGTGAAGGTGAATTCTCCTATTTCCACACAGAGGTGATTCGATCCCAGTGCAATGCCTACATTACCGCTGGCATCGCCAAGCAGTCGCTGTAGTTCCTGTACGCCTTTGCGTGGCACGATCACTTGATGAACTTTATCTGGCTGACCCTCGTATTCCAGCTCACACAGCGCTAGGCGATGTCCATCCGTGGTGACTGCGCGCACGTGACCATCGCCGATTTCAAGAAGCAACCCGTTCAAGAAATAACGTACGTCCTGGTGCGCCATGGCAAAACTGGTACGATCTAACAGTCGCTTTAAGCTACTAGAGGCTATCTCGATCTCATCGCTGATTTCGGCACGATCGACAGTAGGAAACTCACTCGCCGGTAAGGTTGACAGAGTGGAGCGAAAACGTCCCGATTGGATTACCAGCCTTTGCTCCTCCTGCTTGATGGCAAGCGTAGCCTGCTCAGGTAATTCACGACAAATCTCCATTAACTTCCTGGCCGGGACCGTTATGTCACCTGGTTCAGCAGACACAAGCGGTATTCTACCGATCAATTCCACCTCCAGGTCCGTGCCGACCAACGAGAGTTGGTCCTCGGATACTTTCAGCAACAGATTGGCCAGTATTGGTAGCGTCTGCCGGCGCTCTATTACACCCGTAACCAATTGCAGGGGCTTGATCAAGTCTGCTCTGCTTGCTTCAAATCTCATCGTCCTAACCTTTCCCATGCCAACCTGACGCGCCATATAAGTTAGCGCTCACCTACCGCGCTGTCTCTGGATTTGCCGCGATCAGTGAGTGTTCGCTTTCCCTAAATCGCTGTCTGGCCCGCCCGAATGAGCGTTCGCCTCACAGCATCATCGGACTGATGACGTAGACGGATTCGTTGTCTTCAAGCCCCTCGACCAGCGCGGCACCATTGGCATCGGACAGCGTGAATCTGACTTTCTCACCAGATACGGCCTCCAATACATCCAGCAGATATTCCACGTTGAAACCGATTTCCAGTGGATCTCCCTCATATTCAACCGCCACGCTTTCCTCAGCTTCCTCTTGCTGTGGGTTGTTTGCTTGTACATGGAGGTTACCTTCACTCAAGGTTAACCGAACGTTGCGGTACATTTCGTTGGACAGGATGGCGGTTCGACTGAGGGCCTCTCTTATTTCCAGTCGATCCCCCAAGAAGACGTTCTTTCCTCCTGTGGGTATGGCCCGTTCGTAATCCGGGTAGACACCATCCACC
>JASMJM010000170.1 GCA_030749725.1 Pseudomonadales bacterium
GCTATCGATTAAAGGAAAAGCTAAGAGCCGGAATTATTAAGAAACCACCACAAGAGATCACTACTGACTAGACACAGGGGGGTCAATTTTGAACTGCCGGAATCAAATCAAAGGGGGTCAGTTTTAAACTGCCGTTGACACTCTTCCTAAGGAGTAGTTCAATGTCTGATGCCCATCTCAAGGTAGCGCCTTATGAGTTGATGGAGCGCCTGCCCGAAACATTGTTGACGGGTTGCTACGATGTGCCGATGGTTGCGGGCAAGAATATCCTCTGGTGCTCGACTCTGCAGCTGGCGTGGGATCATCTGGGTGACTATATCGGCAGCGATCCCGATCTGGAGAAGTCGACTATCACTGCTGACAGTCTCAATATGCATTTGGTCAATGCAGATGAGATTGATGCGGGCAGCCACGTTGCCATGGCTGGTATTGGCAGGGAGAAGATTGTCGAGCGGATCCAGGCAGCGCTGATAGATAAGTTCGGGGAGGACGTTGACACATCGCTGCTACCGGATCCCGGTGCTGTCGGTCCAATCGATCTGTTAGCGTACGCGTTCCTGCTTAAGTCGATGGAATTTTCCACGCCCTTTTTTGACCTGGATGAGAGCATCTTTGTCAGCTCCGAAAGAACAGCTAGATCAGTTAAGACCTTCGGCTATGATCCGGGCAGAAATGATGGTGATGAGGCTGTGCTGCGACAGATCACCATACACCACTATGTCAGCAGGGATGAATTCATCATCGAGTTGCAGACAGAGATTGAGCAGGATCATCTGATCTTCGCACGCATACCGCCGGCTGCCACGCTTGAGGAGACGATCCGGTATGCATGCCAACTGTTGACCTTCGGCGGGGATGCGGTCATGCCTTTCGACACGGACTATCCACTGACAATTCCCCGACTTGACTTTGATATCACCCGGGAATTCCATGAGTTCATTGGTATATATCTGCTCAATGAGAACTTCGAAGAGTTCGTTTTCCAGACCGTGGCACAGAATATTCGCTTCCGTTTGAATCGGGAGGGTGCACTGCTAAAAAGTGAGGCGGCCACCTTTCTGGTGGGCAGCTCTGAAGTGGAAACCGAGCCGCCAAGTTTCAACCTGTGTGCACCCCATCTGGTGTTGATGTTACGGGACGGCGCGCAGAATCCCTACTTCGCTCTCTGGCAGGACAATGGTGAACTGTGTGTACCGGCAGATAAATGAAAGGGCGTTCGAACTGCGTAAGACCGGTGCCATCGAGCCGAGAATCTGTCTGTGAATAGAATCTTCAAGTCAGTCGTCTTTACACTGTCCATGATCCTTTCTGGCTGTACCGATGCTGCCCCTCCGGTAGTCTTGGGCAGGGTTCCTGACGGTGGAATACAGCCGCAGTTAATCAGTGATCGAGAGGGAGGCGTTCGCCTCCTCTACTACAAGCACCTCAATAGCGATTCGAAACAGGGCCACCTCTATTACCGCAAGTACGTAGCTGTAAGCCAACGGTGGCTGAAACCGATCCAGGTCGCCACCACAGCATACCGCAATGCAGGTACCATCGGGCGCGCATCAATGGCATTGGATGATCGCGGTCGCCTGCATGTAAGCTGGTTCAGCATCAATCCCGCATCTTACTACTACAGCCGATCGAACCTGCAAAAAAGCCGGTTTGAAGCGGAGCGCTCATTGTTGACTGTGGATTTGAGCGAAGTGGAAGCGGCCGCAGATGTGGCGGTGTATCGAGACAGGGTCACGCTTAGCTGGCACGCAGGGCCACTTGACAGCGAACCCGCTCGGACCGTTTTTACTATGACCTCTGTCGACGGCGGTGAAACATTCAGCCATGCAACGGAAACAGGCGATACAGAGTTGGGCGCCTGTGCCTGTTGCAGTCTCGCTGCTGACTTCAGCAGCGAGGGAACGTTAATAGTTGGCTATCGAAGTGCCGTGAATGGTGAAGGACGCCATATGCAATTACTGAGCGTAGGTGACGGTACGACCGATACCAAGCTGATCCATCAGTGGCAACTCAATGCGTGCCCTGTGTCTACCAATTACTTGAGTCGAGACACGAACAAACGACATTGGATGGTTTTTGAAACACAGGGGAGTATCTACCAGGTTCTCTTGGCGGGGAAGGAGACGACTCCCACACTGGTCAGGGCTCCCCAGGAGAAGACACGACAGAAACATCCTGCCATGGCTTTTAACAGTGCTGGTGAGAGGGTCGTCGTGTGGGGTGAAGGGTTTGGCTTTTTCTCGGGCGGAGATTTAGCCCTGCAGCTGTTTAGTTCTGTCGGTGACCCCACTTCCTCAGTCGACACGAAGGGCCTTAACATACCGGACAATAGTTTTGCCTCTGTTACCGCACTTCAAGACGGATCATTTCTCGTCCTGTATTAGTCCCGTCTACTACCCACCACTGACAGTGATACGCTGATTAGTGATATAACGACCATCTTCCGAGCAGAGATGCACGACTGAAGCGGCTATATCGTCCGGTGTGCAGACGAAACCGAAGGGAGCATCGGCATCACGCAGGCGCATATCGTCGTTACCTGTAAGCAGGGAAATCAGTTTGCGTCCCATGTCGGTATCGACCAATCCGGGAGCGACTATGTTAACCCGCATGCCATTGGATCTCTCTTCCTGAGCCAGTGTATGGGCCAATGCCTCCATACCCGCCTTGCCGACACTATAGGTTCCCATGCGTGCCCCCATGCTCTGGGCAGCAACCGATGAAATCATAATGACATCGCTGCGCTCTGCTTCTCGCATGTGTGGAACGAGGGCGCGACACATATGGATGGGTCCCCACAGGTTCGCGCCGAGCAGAAGTTGCCATTGGGCGATGGTGGATTCGCTGATGGTCGGTCGATTCACGGCTGACGAACCGATACCGGCATTGTTTACCAGTATGTCGATTCCCGAAAAGTCGTCAATTGCCTTTTCGCACATCTGCTCGCAGGTGGCCTGATCGGAAACGTCTGCCTGGTAGATCTCAGCCTTGCGGCCGAGTTTCGCTACTTCCTCCGACACTTCTCGTGCAGCATCCTCATTGCTGGCGTAGTTAATGGCTACGTCCGCACCCTCCTGGGCACAGCGCAAGACGATCGCTCGTCCAATGCCCCGACTTCCCCCCGTCACTAACGCTGACCTGCCATCCAATTTACCCAAAATAGAATCTCCTCATTGTATTCTTGTCGGTGTTCCGGTATTGCCAGGCCCATACCTTAATCCATAATGCCTGGATGGCTCAAGACAACTATGTTCTCCACACAAGTGCCGATGGACGACTTGACGGGTATAAGTCGCGACACTACCATCATGCCAGACAGCAGGAAGCGATGCTGCGCGAAGGGCGAAAGTTGATCAAGCAGAAGGCTAACGGAAAGGTCATCCGCAATCAGGGAATCCCATGCTGACAAGTATGAATTATGCAGGTCTTACGTCTCACTTTGTTTCGACGCGAACGACACGGCGCGGAACCATAACTCATCCCTGGAAGCTCTCTTCGCCCCACAAAATAGTTGTTATCTTGAAGAAGATGCTACTCCTACTGACCTTGGTTGGCGCCTCTGTACATACGTTAGGTCAGGAAGGCAACGAGTCCGATGAGTGGATCAGCCTGTTCAACGGCCATGACCTGTCAAATTGGGTGGTTAAGTTTACCGGCCATGACCTTGGCAACAATTACCTGAATACCTTCAGGGTCGAAGACGGTATCCTAAAGGTGTCCTATGATAATTGGTCCGAATTCAAGGGTGAGTTCGGCCACCTTTTCTATAATGCGGTTTTCTCCCACTACCTGCTCAGGGTGGAATACCGTTTCACCGGAGATCAGGCATCCAATGGCGCCGGCTGGGCCTATCGCAACAATGGCATTATGCTGCACAGTCAGGTGCCTGCGACCATGACTCGAGACCAGGAGTTTCCCGCATCGATTGAAGTGCAGATACTGGGTGGTAACGGTCGCCGCCAGCGTCCTACAGCAAATGTGTGCTCGCCGGGGACCCACTTCGTGATGGATGGCAAACTGATTACACGGCACTGTACCAATTCAGGCTCCGAGACGTTTCACGGCGATCAATGGGTGAGCCTGGAAATTGAAGTGCGAGGGAACAGCTTAATCAAGCACAGGGTCAATGGGGTAGAGGTCTTCACCTATACCAATCCCCAGTTGGATGAAAACGACGACGATGCCCGCAGACTGGTCGATCAGGGTCAGTCTGTCGCCTTGAGCAAAGGCTATATCGCAATTCAGGCGGAAAGCCACCCCACCGAGTTTAGAAAAATCGAGATACTGCCGCTGTCGAAATGACCAGCGCTACGCTCTGCCTGCTTCCACAAGGTCGGCAGCGTAATGAGCGGCTCGCGCGCTGAACGCCATGTAACTCAGGGACGGATTCTGACAAGCGGACGACGCCATAAATGAACCGTCGGTTATGAATAGATTCGGAACGTCATGAGCCTGGCACCAGCCGTTTAGCACCGAGGTGGCAGGATCTCGACCCATTCTGGCACTGCCCATTTCATGAATTCGATTGCCCGGTTTGGTGAGAAATACCGGACCTGCAGCTATATTTGTACAGCCCGCTGCTTCAAGCATGGCAATGGCATCTTTGCGCGCCTCCTGCAGCATGGTGCGTTCGTTCTCTCCCATGCTGCAGTTGAAGACTGCCAGGGGATTACCCCATCTATCACGTCGTGACGGGTGCAGGGTCACGCGATTGTCAGGATTGGGAAGCTGCTCGCCAAATGCGCCAATGCCAATCCGCCAGGGGCCGGGGCGTCTATGGGACTCCTTGAATGCACGCCCGATACCGGGAATCCGGCCACCGGCGTTACCCGTTGGCGCGGACCAACCCTGAAAACCGAAGCCGCGCTTGTAGGGTTTGTCCTGCCGAGCGATGTTGGCGTAGCGTGGGATATAGATGCCACCCGGTCTGCGCCCGAAAACGGTCTTGTTGTCAAAGCCGCCGATCAGACCGCTGGCATTGGCACCGCTCACATGATCCATGAGATTCCTGCCCACCTGGCCGGAACGGTTGGCAAGACCGTCGGGGAACGCATCGGATCTCGACTGCAGCAGAATCAACGCCGAAGCAATGGTCGATGCATTGAGAAAAACAAGCCGAGCCGTGTAAAGTCTTTGCTCGTTGGTTTCGGCATCCACCACCCGTACGCCGCTCACTCGACCCGTCTGCGCGTTGTAGTCAACGGATTTGACGATGGCATTGTGAACGATGGTGCAGTTGCCACTGCGCGCCGCCGCCGGCAGCGTTGCATTAAGTGATGAAAAGTAGGCTTTGAACACACAGCCGTGATTACAGAGATCCCGCGCCTGACAATTGCTGCGACCCAGTGCGCGCTGTTCCTCCGTCACCTGAGTAATATGTCCCACTCGGGCGGGAATGACGTTACGACCCGGAAACGCGGCTTCGACTCTGGCTTTAAATTCTTTCTCCGCACAGGTCAGTTCGAAGGCCGGCTGGAAAATGCTGTCGGGTAGCTGCGGCAGACCTTCTGCGCTGCCTGAGATACCGGCAAAGCGCTCAACATGTTCATACCAGGGAGCGATGTCCTGGTAGCGGATCGGCCAATCGACGCCGATGCCTTCCAGCCTGTTGGCTGTAAAATCCTGGGGTCCAAGACGATACGTCTGGCGACTCCACATGATCGAGCGCCCGCCGGTATGGTAGCCGCGCAACCAGTCATAGCTGGTGCCCGTGGTCTCTTCATAGGGGTGTTCGTCGTCCTTTACCCAGAACTGCTTCGTGGTTGCCTTGATGGCATAGGCAACGCCGCCGTACTGTTTTGGATAATGCTTGGCTATTTCATCCTGCGGGATGCGGTCCAGATTGGGGCGCTGCCACGGCGCCATCTGGTCTGTGTAGTCTTTCTCCGGTTCGATTTTCCTGCCACGTTCCAGCACCAGAACTTTCAAACCGCGTTCACTGAGTTCCTTGGCACTCCAGCCACCGCTCATTCCGGAACCGACCACGATCGCATCAAAATCCGTCACTGTTTATCTCCGCTGTAATGTGCGGGCCGCGCAGGTCGGGCCGCGTAGGGTGGCACGCATAGTGGCACGCACATTGTGGCACGCATGAAGTGACGCATAGATCCTAGCGTTCCACACAGGGGTCCCATCGACCCGGGTTAGCCACCCACTTCCGCTCAAGCAGGGCACCTTCCTTGCTGGCAAAATAGGCCTGAGTGATAAGCCCCTTGAGATTTCGGTATCCGACGTGTGGTGAACCACTCTCAAACGCACGTCCGTCAAATTCACGTAAAGTCCTCTCCGCATCCGTTGAATTGGCAGTGACGAAATCAGGGCCCAGCGCCTCTTCAATGTCGGTTAGGACGGTGTGCATGAATTGCCTGGTGGCTGCATTTGCCCACTCGACCATGAATCCATCCAGAAAGCCCGGTACATCCGCATCGATCGCTCCCGGCGTTTCGGTTCTGGGAATGAGCAGATCGCTGATTCTGGAAACCAATGCCATTTCACGTTGGCTGAACAGTCGGCCGCGGGCCGCACTGGAATTCGTAGGCGTGACCTTTGCCATGCCACCGCAGGCAGCTAGCATAGAAGCCCCACCAACAGAAACAATCAGGCCCTGTAATATCTCTCGGCGTGTTTGCATAGGTTCGCTGCCCTCGATGGTCTGATTGGCTGGCTAAAACACCAGGTTGCGCAGGGCCTTAATGCTGGCTGCAACCGACGTCAGCCCGCCGCCGGCACGACCGCCGCCGGTACGCCGGCCGCCGGAGCGCCGGCCGCCAGGATTGTCATGTTCTACAAAATAGTGCTTAAACCCAGCCGTATTCCGGTAGCTGAACAGTTCAGCAAAATCGATGCTGCCACTTCCCACATCGACCATCCTACGGCTGGAATCCATGTCCTTAACATGCAGCATGGCAAAGCGTCCCGGGTGTTTCTTGAAGTAAGGAATGGGGTCTACACCGGCATACATAATCCAGAACAGATCCATCTCCATGGCTACCAGCTCTGGGTCCGTTTCCGCCAACAGGATATCGTAGGGGATCTGGCTGTCGGTGGCTGCAAATTCAAAGTTGTGATTGTGATAGCCCATCTGCAAGCCGGCACTCTTGCACGCTTCCCCGGCACGATTTAACAATTCCGCGTTTCGATGGTAGTGGTCGAGGGTGCGCTCATTGGGTGGAATGAATGGCACGACCATGTATTTCTGGCCGATGATGAGCGCTGTCTCGATTTCGGTCTCGAGATTATCCCGGATCATCGGCAACGGAATGTGGGTGGCGGGGGATGTCATGCCGAGCTGATCCAGAATCTGCCGGACTTCCTTCGAGGATTTGTCGAAATAGCCCGCGAATTCCATTTCGCTGTAGCCAAGCGCCGCGACCTTAGCCAGCGTACCGGTAAAGTCCTGTGCCATTTCACGGCGCAACGTATAGAGCTGAAGACCAATGTTTTTAAGGCGACGCGATGGTGCCGCGTGCAAACCCCAGGGAACTGCTGCCATGGACAAAGCCGCAGCGGCTTTGAGGAGGGTACGCCTGCTTTGCAGGATGTCGTTCATATGCATGGTGAACTCCCTCGCGCCTGTGGAGTCAAGGCAGGGTCACAATGTTTCAGGCATCTGAGCACGGTTAGTTCCGAGGACTTGTATGCTACCGGGTAATAGTGGTCCTTCGCATTCTCTTTGGTACTGAGTGGCGAATCAAGTAGCTGCTGCTTCATCGTAGGGGCCAGTCTGGCGGTAGGCACAAAGGAGCAGACCCTGATGCTGGTATGGTCGCTGACCGGCTTTTTTGCCGGATTTATCTACCCGGCCTGGTGCGCTATCTATCCAGATAATGAAGAGATCAATCTTCGCTGATCCATTGCTGGACGTTTTAGCGTTATAACGTTATGATGTTGTCCATTCAAGGACGGAGGGCAAATCGTGAGCAATCTATCCAAAAGGTCCACCGTCTATTTCGATCCTTCAATCCACCATGCATTGAAACTCAGGGCCGCATCCAGCCAATCGTCTCTCTCTGAGCTGGTGGACGAAGCTGTACGACTCCTCATGCGTGAGGATCAAGATGATCTCAGTGCCTTCGCAGATAGAGTCAATGAACCAGAGATGAGTTATGAGGCCCTACTCAACGATCTGAAGAAGCTTGGCAAAATATGACATCACGTTTAAGAGATCGGTGGCGAAGGATCTCCGCGGCATTCCCAATCAAGACGTAAAACGTATTCTGAGTCGGATCGATGATCTAGCGGAAAATCCGAGAGGGCAAGGCTGTCTAGAACTCTCCGGCCAAGATCGCTACAGAGTTCGATGGGGCTATTACCGGATTATTTATGAGATAGTCGATGACAGGCTGGTGGTGGTTGTTGTCAAAGTGGGGTCGGGCGTATACCAGGCTGGCTAACAACCTGAGATAGGCGCGCCAGCCCGCAACAATGCAGCATCACACCCGTCGCATGGAAGGAAGGACGGCACTTTCCATCAATGTTTGACTGCCATCGCGTCTGCCGCTGACCGGACCGCTGAGAATGAGTTTGTCGAGGCCAAGGTCCTGTAATCCCTGCAAACGTTCGATGCAGTGGTCGGGTGATCCAACGATGGCGAAGCGATCGATAAACTCATCGGTTAGAACGCCAGCTTGCGGCGAATCACCACGGGTGTGCTCGCGCATATCGTAAGCATCATGTATGGAGTTCAGTATCTGACGCTGATCAGCAGAGACCGGCCCCGATACCTGACCATGCATGACAGAGAATCGTGCAAACGTGGTCAGTCCACCCTTGACCATCTCTCTGGCGCGTTCCTGGTCCGTATCGCAAGCGCAATTCACATAGGCACCCAAGGCGATATCGCTTGGATCGAGACCTGCCTCGCCACGCGCTCGGCGTACCGTTTCAATGCCCCAGGCGATGCGTTCCGGCTCTGCGCCGAGTGTAAACATGACTCGATCAGCATGCCGGGCCGCGATGGCAATCACCATGGGTCCGGTTGCTGCAACCTCGACAGGAACTTTCTGCCCATCGCTCATCCACTCTATACTGCTGTCCTTGGGCGTATCCGACAATCCGAGATTCTCAACCGGTTCTGCCACGCTGGCCGGAATGTCAATCTCATCAAAAGGCACCGCGTCTCCATGCAGGTATATCTGCAGGTGACGCAGATACGTCTCGAACTGTGACAACCGAGCCGGTGCTCGCCCAAGATGAGCCAGAGCCGAGTCACCCCGACCGATACCCAGAACGGCGCGACCCTTTGACAGTCGCTGAATGCTGGAAATCGCCGAAGCGGTCACCGCCGCATATCGAGTCACCGAATTGGTTACACCCGGACCAATTCCGATCCGCGTAGTTGCGGCTGCTGCCATCGCCAGTGCAACGTAACAATCCCCTGACAGATTCTGTGAGTCGACCACCACCAACCCATCCCATCCAGCGTCTTCATTCTGACGTGCCACGTGTTGAATGCCTCTTGGTGAAGCATTCCCTAAAGTCCAAAGTTCCATCACAAAATCCCTCTAATTGATCAGTCTACTCCCACTGACACTCACCAAAGTCTTCCGACTTATTCAAGCGCGTTGTTTTGGGGTACATAGCAGAAGGGCTGCGGTCTCCTTTTCGTAGCGATCGGGCGTAGCGCCGAGCGCGCGGAGAGAGACCCAAAGGGGCTCTCGACCAAGTGAGGGCAGCTGGGAGAGTCGCTGCGCCGCGGAGAAAAGGAGACCGCAGCCCTTCTGCGGACAGACTTGATAAAATCTAAAGAAGATGTCAGCCGAGCTTCATCCATTGATTGCTACCATCCGCTAGATCAACCCCAGCCTCTCATACTGCCCCTCCGGCGAATCCATCTCCCGCATTGTTTGCTTCAGCAGTTCGACGTATTTCTCTTCCATCTCCGATCCTGCCAAGTTGCGCAGCTGGCCCGGGTCGTCTTCGATGTTGAAGAGCTGCGTGTCTTTAACGGTGCTCCACCTGTTCATGTGCCAACGGGTACGCAGCACCGCCAGGTCCGTGTAAGGCAGAAACTGCCCGAACTCCGCATCCTCAAAGAACTGCGCTCCCGGCACCTCATGGAAGTGATAGGACGTCGGACTCAGAAAATGCTGATATAGCGGACCGTTGTCCTCGCGCGCCGCGGCCCGCATGTAGGTGAAGCTGCCGTCGGTGACGTTTACCGGCATGCCGAACCAGCCGTACAAGGCCGCCTTGCGCTTGACGGGCGCATCCTTTTCAAGGACCTCCTTAAGGGACTCGCCGTGAATCGGGTGTTCAAAACTCACGTTAAAGAAATCCAGCAACGTCGGCATCATGTCAATGTTCTGGGTAAGCTGACTGCGCCTCTGTCCGGCGTGCAGATTGCCGGGCAGCTTGATGACCAGTGGGATGTTGCCGAGCTCATTCCAAACGTGCCAGCGATTCTTGCCGGTGCTGTCGTGCTCGCCGATCAGATGGCCATGGTCGGTGGTCAGAATAATGAGCGTGTCGTCGAAGCTGTTCTGCCGTTCCAATTCGTCGAAGAGCTTGCCCAGATATTCATCCGCCATGCTGACTGTACCAGCGTATTGCCTGCGCAGATGGGTGGTGGCCTCCTCACCCTCCTCCACCTCACGGTATGTCGTCCAGTCATAGCGCGGTCCCTTCCAGTCATCGCCATAGCGATCCACATATTCCCTGGGACAGTCAAACGGTTCGTGGGGATCGAACCCCTCTACCCACAGAACATAGTCGTCAGCGCCTTCATTACGCTGCAGCCAGTCGATGGCACCGGTGAATGTCTTTGGGGTTGAATAGTTTGCGGCACTGGTAAAAGCCTCGCGGTTCATATCATACTGGGCGCTCCAACGGCCCAGGTGTTCTGGTTCGGCCGGTGGTGTCGTCGCCGAACGCCAGCAGTCCCCTTCCTGGCCGCGGTGAAAGGCGTAGGTATCGAACTGGGTGTGATAGTCCTCGCCACCCACGTGGAAATAGTGATAGTGGTCGGTCTCCATATGGGATCGGATGCCGGCGCCTCTCAAGAGACGTGTGAAGGGAATGTCAAAGGGTTCGATGGGTCCCCAGTTTCGTTCCAGGAAATTCAGCCGGCCGGTGAGGATATCCCGCCGAGCCGGCATACAGGGGGCAGACCCAATCCAGTGGTTGTCGAATACCATACCCTTGTCAGCCAGGCGCACTATATTGGGTGATTGCATCCAGTCGTTGCCGTAGATGGGCAGGTAGTTGCGGTTCAAGCTGTCGAGAAGGACGAATATGACCTTCATTCTGATTCTCCCGTGGCGACGTGGTCCGGTAGAATGTACCATGAATGGCTGCGGGAACTCATCCTGTGGCGGCGCCGATAGAGTGTTTCGGATCAAGCCCTGATGGTTGGCAGTACACGTACCTCATATCACAGAGAGGCCAACATGAACAAATTGCCTAAGTCGGTAGAGGTCAGGGACGACACCATGCGGGAAGGATTACAGATCGAGAGCAAGGACATCTCTGTTGACGAGAAATTGAGACTCCTCGACGCGCTCGGAGAGACCGACATCAAGGTCATCTCCATCGGCTCCTTTGTCAGTCCGAAGTGGACCCCCCAAATGGCGTGCATCGACGAGATCGCGGAGCGATTTGAGCCGAAACCCGGCGTCACCTATACCGCCGCGGTCTTCAACCAGCAGGGCTTTGAACGGGCTGACAAGTATTACCCCAAGATCAACGTGCGGACGCGCGAATACATGACTCACGTCGAGGTGGGTGGGACATTCGCCATGCGTAACTACAACAGGACCGCGGAGCAAATGCTGCAGTCTGTTGACGGCACCGTTGAACGAGCCAAACAAGCCGGTGTCGAATCGGGAGGAATTGTCATTGGCAATCCCTTCGGTTCCAACTTTGAAGGGGATGTCCCCCTTGATCAGTCGTTGGCTGTTTTTGCGCAGGTGATCGACCGATGGCATGCGCAAGGTCTGAAGGTGGCGAGCTGCAGAATCCTCGATGATATGGGTGCATGTATGCCTGATCAACTGACTGAAATGCTGTCCGCTATCAGGTCGAGATGGCCGGAGATAACCGACTTCGGTCTTCATCTTCACAATCAGCGAGGCGTCACCAATATCTGTTATTACGAGGCCCTCAAGTTTGGCGTCACCCGATTCGATACATCGCTCGGCGGCCTGGGTGGCTGTCCCTATTGCGGTAACGGCAGAAGCGCTGGACACGTTCCAACGGAAGATTTCGTCTATATGTGCGAAGAGATGGGCGTCGACACCGGTCTTGACCTCGACAAATTGATAGAGGCTACCGCCATCGCCGAGGAAGTCGTCGGTCATCCGCTGTGGGGGCATGTCTCAAAGGCCGGGCCTCGGCCACGGGGTAAAACGCTCTACCCGAAAGACATGCCGTTCGTCGAGACGCTCGAGGAAGCCAGTCATTTCAGAAAGGGCCCATCCGTATACGCTCACCAGGTGAAGCCTTGGCGAGAAGACAGCGCACTAATGAAATCGTTGGATTAGTATCGGGCCTAGCAGAAACTCCGCATTAGATAGGTTCCTAACGGTACATCTACATCGTACCTCATGGGTCACGTATATCATTTTCAGCTTCTCCTGATCCAATGTTCGTACCTTAGGGCGTCTGCCCGAGCGCCAGTACAATTGGACAGCACTGTATTGTCGATTCGACAATCGATCTGTTGCAGCCCCGAGCCATATCCCGATAGTCAGCTTCTATCTCCATTCCACCCACGTCGAGCTTTCATACCGAACACTGACTGATGTCGGTTTTTTTCGGTGAGAACGGTGTTAATACTCCAAATACACCAAGTGAACTGCAGAGCCTTGATCGGAGCAATTGACGGGGGAAGAAGCAAGTGTCAACAAAAGCCAGTAAGGTGAGCATCTTTTTCTATGGATTCGGCAATCTATCACCTGCCATCAAGGGAAATTTCCTTGGTGCACCGATCTTCTATTACTACAACAACGTTCTTGGTCTTGAAGCATGGCTGGTCAGCTTAGCACTGGCACTGGCTCTCGTGATCGACGGTATTACGGACCCGCTGGTTGGCTACATGTCCGATCACACTCGGTCCAGGTTTGGGCGACGTCACCCGTATATCTACGCCAGTGTACTTCCAGGCGCGTTGTGTTACTTCTTCCTGATTATGGCCAACTTCGGCACGTCACAATCGGCAACGGCAAAAAGCAGTCCGGCTGGTTTGCTTGCACGTACCGATCTGCAGGACATTCACACCATGATAGACTATGCTCAGTTGCCGAAAATTGAATCAGTGCAGGTAAAGGAGACTCTATAATGAAGACAGACTCAAACCGCCGGGACTTTCTGACCACGACATTAGTTCTCGCTGGTGCTTCTACGGTTGGACAACTGGGGTTTGTCCGTGAGGTCGCCGCCAAGGAGAACAGCATCACCCAGTTGGCAAGCTTTCGAATAAATCCTGAAAAGGAAGCGGAAGCCTTGGCGTTTCTAAAAGAACTCACTGCAGCCGTTGAAGCCAAGGAACCGGGCGTGCTGGCATACATCGCTCACCGCTCGTCATCGGATCCGAATCTGCTAACGTTCTTCGAGATCTATGCGGACGAAGCGGCAGTTGCCAATCACGGCAAACAACCCCACCTTGCGGGAATGGGCAAGGCGTTTCGCGATGGAGTTTTCAGACCCTTTGCGGAAGGACGGGCCGTAAAAGTCGAACGACTCGACCGGGTAAGCGGCTTTTCGCGGTAGTAGCTGCAACTTATAGAGGTCGTTACCTACAGGAGTTGGCTCTTCAAGCAACGTGGACCCGTTCCTGCAAGCCAAGTGTCACGATGGCTCTGCCTGTGGACTGTTGCAGGTTCGTTGGTCGAAGCAAAGAAAACGCCAGCATGTCAACCAAACTCGTGCGCTGAGTTGCCCCGGACTTGGGAGACCTACCGATTAATCTATCGACTGAGCGATTTGAGCGCGCCACGGACTTCCTGCTTGCCAATGCGCGTCTGCTGGAACGTCGGCTCTACGATGTGCATTTCCGCGACGGACCCAAAGAAGCTGTCACCAGCTCTGTCGGAGCCTACCGGAATCGGGATGGCGGTCTTGGTTGGGGGCTCGAGCCGGATACGACTTCGCCGGAGAGCCAGCCGCTGTTCACCATCATGGGGCTTGAGAGCTTGCGCCAGGTGGGTGCACTCGATGCCATGCTGCTCCAGAACTCACTGCCATACTTTGAAAGCGTCCTGACGGACGAAGGCGGGATTCCATGGATGTTTCGGCCATCGGGTCGGTACCCGCGAGCGGATCACTTCGAGAACGTGAGTGAACGTGCGACGATTGCGGCGACGGCGCCCGTGTTGGCTCTCTGTATAGAATTTGGGGTAGTACGTCCGTGGATGAAGGTCGCTGAGACATTCGTGTGGCGCGAAATGGCGCGCCAAGGAGATGATCACGCTATGTGTGCGGCCTGCATGAAGCGGCGCGCCGCGTTCCTGGCACAGCGGACCAGCGAGGCACGTGGTGCGCGGGAGATCGAAGCGCTTCGTTTGCGGGTGTCCAGTGACGCGGTTCTCTGCACCGACCCAGCCGAAGCGGATTGGGGACTCTACGGACACCCGAGTTCAGTCAGCTATGCGCCATCGCCAGACAGTCTCTTGAGAGGGGCTTTTTCAATGCACCGCATCGACGAGGATCTGGATACGCTGATCGAGCGGCAGTGCACAGACGGTCGATGGGCGACCAACTACGGGATCAGTGAACGCACTCGCCTCGATTGGGATGGCATCTACACACTGGAGTCGCTGCTTACACTTCGCGCATACGGACGGATCGTCGATGAGTGAACCAGACCCCACCGGTTGCTTTCGATCCGCGAATCACTAATAATCAAGACCAGAAAAAGCGAGGGAACGATAATGAAATACACGCTTACCGGACTCCTCTTGATCACGGCTGTGGGCAGCAGTCCAGTACCAGGCGCGCAACCAACGATAACGGACTACGACTGGCCAACCTATGCCAGGAACCCGGATTCATCGAAATATGCGGATATCGACCAGATAAACAGAGATACCGTGGGCAAACTACGGGTCGTCTGGACCTGGGACTCACCGGACAATGAATTCCTCAAGGCTAACACCCGTTATGCGCACAGTGGTTTTAAGAGCACACCGATCAAGATTGGTAACGTACTCTATGTGAGTACCCCAATGGGACACGCGGCTGCAATAGATGCCACAACAGGTGAGCAAAAGTGGGTGTTCGATACCAAAACCTATGAGCACGGCAGACCCGCCAATATTGGGTTCAACCACCGCGGTGTCGCTTACCGGGAAGAGGGTGATAAACGGCGTATATTGATGGGGACCAATAACGCGTTTCTGTGGTCACTGGATGCTGATACCGGATTGCCGGACAAAAGCTTCGGCAAAGATGGCAAGGTAGATCTCACCGTTGGCCTCGGACGGGAAATAGATCGCTCGAAATATTCGAATGTTGCCGCCGTCACCATCGTCGGCGACACGGTGGTGATGGGAGCGGTTATCAGCGACATGCCACTGCTCGAGTGGTACAACGCGAAGCAAACCGATATGCCCCCTGGCCACATCCGCGGTTTTGATGTGAACACCGGCAGGCAGAAGTGGATATTCCACTCGATTCCCAAACCCGGTGAAGTAGGGAACGAAACCTGGGAGAACGACTCCTGGAAGGTCACAGGGTCAACCAATGTCTGGACGCTGATGAGCTCGGATCCTGAACTGGGATACGTCTATCTTCCATTTGGGGCTCCTACTAACGATTGGTATGGGGGGCATCGGCTGGGGGACAACCTGTTCGGCAACAGCATTGTCTGTCTGGATGCATCCAACGGCAAATTGGTCTGGTACTTCCAGGCGGTCCATCACGACCTGTGGGATTACGATCTACCGGCCGCACCAACTCTTGTGGATATCACTGTGGATGGCAAAGATATCAAGGCGCTCGCCCAGGTATCGAAACAGGGATTTCTGTATGTTCTGGATCGCGTAACCGGCAAGCCCGTTTGGCCCATTGAAGAGCGACCGGTACCCCAGAGCGATGTTCCGGGTGAGCGAACCGCAGCGACGCAACCTTTTCCAACACGACCTGCGCCGTTTGATGTACAGGGCCTAACCGTGGATGACTTGATCGATTTCACTCCCGAACTACGCGCCGAAGCTGTGGAGATGATCAGCAAATATAGAAACGAAGGAGTTTTCACACCGCCTTCATTGGGGGGCTCCATTCAGATGCCCGGTGATGGTGGTGGAGCCGAGTGGAATAGCGCTTCATTTGATCCGCACACATCGTTGCTGTACGTGTCTTCAATGAGTTCCGCCATCGTCTCCCAGTTGTTCGAGCCAAAGCCCGGCGTCACCGAGTACCGTTTCCTGCGCGGCGGCAATAGATTTCTGCGCGGACCAAAACGCCTGCCACTGACGAAGCCCCCCTACAGTCGTATCAGCGCTATCGATCTGAATACCGGTGACTACGCGTGGGTCGTGCCAAATGGGCAAGGCATGCGCCAGCGAATCATCGACATGGGTATACCCGATCCGGGGCCGGTGGGTGCGTTCGGCCACGCGAGTCCGTTAGTGACGAAATCTCTCCTCTTTGTCCCTGCATACGACGGCAAGCCTTTGCTGCGTGCCCTGGACAAAGCGACCGGCAAGACGGTTCATGAAACGGAACTGCTGTTGCGAGCCACGGGCCCGGCGATGACCTACATGGTCAATGGCAAACAGTATATCTCCATGGCGTCGATGGGTGGTGCCAAGGATTCCAAACTGGTCACCCTTGCCCTGCCGTGACTCGACTGCGGCTGCACGATTCTCCTGAGGAGGCAGTCAAGCGTTAGCTTTGCGATACATGTAGTTAGCACTATCCGGCAAGTAGTCCTACATCGACACGTGTTGCTTGCCACCCCAATTGTGTGATAGAAGAATCAGACAACGGCGCGTAATGGCCAGGAGTGACGGGGGCTGCAGTGACAGAGATTTTCGGTACTTGCGATCCGCAATTCAATCCCGTGAAAGATGCCTTCAGTAGGAATTTCGTAATCAACGAAGAGGTGGGGGCGGCCGTCTCCGTCTACATGCAGGGGGAGAAAGTCGTTGATCTGTGGGGCGGTTACGCGGACGAGCGCCAGAAGGTCGCGTGGCAGGAAGATACCCTCTGTGCATTCTATTCGACCGGCAAACCATTTGTGGCCACGAGCCTGCTGCGTCAAGTTGATGCCGGTAGGATCAAGCTGGATGATCCGGTATGCAGTGTCTGGCCGGAATTTGCCGCAGCGGGAAAGGAGCAGATCACGTTTCGCCAGCTACTGTGTCATCAATCCGGGGTGGTAGCGATAGGCAATAAGCTGCCGCGAGAAGCAGCTTACGATTGGGAACTCATGGTTGGTGAAATTGCAGCTCAACGTCCCTGGTGGGAGCCTGGCTCGCGCCATGTCTATCATACCCACACCTTTGGGTTTCTGGTTGGCGAAGCGGTTCGAAGGATAACCGGCCTGATGCCCGGAGATTACTTGCAGCAGGAAATTATGGGTCCGTTGGGAGACGAGTTGTACGTTGGCGTAGCGGATGAGGACTTGGGTCGCCTGGCTGTGATGGCTAGGGAAACTGATTTCAATATCCCCAACAGACCGACTGTATCGATCCTTGACAGAGAAATATCCGACGAAGAGAAGATGCTGGTCTATGCCGTCGCGAATCCGCCAGGTACACCTGACGGCGGCGAAGGACCGTTGCGGGGTTGGCAGAAAGCGCAGATTCCGGCTACCAACGGCCACGGTACGGCGCGTGCAATTGCACATTTCTATGCGGTGCAGGCGATGGGTGGAGAGATGGATGGCCTTCGCCTGTTGTCACCGGAACTGCTGACAGAGGCAACCAGTATCCAGTCCGAAGGGTACTGCCCGATACTTAAGAGGAATGTCAAGTTTGGTTTGGGCTTTCAGATTACGCAGCCCGACCGACCATTCGGTTCCAGTGAACACTCATTCGGTCACTACGGCAACGGCGGCTCCCTTGGATATGCGGATCCGGATGCCGGCGTGGGTTTCGCGTATGTGATGAATTACATTCCGAGACGTAAGCAGAACGCCAGGAGTCGCGATCTAACCGAAGCACTGGGTTCCTGCGTCTAACGACCATCCATCAGTCGCCTGGATTCACTGCCCGCACGGTCTGCCTCTGCAGTAATGATGATGCCCGACTCAGGCTGCCCTACCACAGACCGTACTTCTGCACTTCAGCACGACCCACTACCATATGATGCACTTCATCCGGCCCATCGGCGAAGCGTAAGTGACGTTGATTCGTGTACATACCCGGCAGTGGCGTCCACTGTGAAATGCCGGTCGCGCCGTGCATCTGGATTGCCTCATCGATGATCTGACACACTCTTTCGGGCACCATGGCTTTCACCGCACTGACATAGACTCTGGCTTCCTTGTTACCCAGTACGTCCATGGCCTTGGCCGCTTGCAGCACCATCAATCGCATTGAGTCGATGCTGATTCGGGCACGGGAAATAACTTCCAGATTCTTGCCCAGCTTGGCGATGGGTTTACCAAAGGCGATGCGGCTGCCGGCGCGCTTGACCATGAGTTCCAGTGCTTTCTCTGCCTGGCCGATCGAGCGCATGCAGTGATGGATACGACCTGGTCCGAGGCGGACCTGAGAAATCTCGAATCCACGACCTTCTCCCAGCAGTATGTTCCCCTTGGGAACGCGTGCATCCTTGAACAGGATGCGCATGTGGCCACGCGGTGCACCATCGCTGCCAAAGACTTCCATCGCTTCCACAATGTCAACACCCGGCGCATCCGTGGGCACCAGGATCTGCGACTGTTGCTTGCTGGGGGCTGCATTGGGACTGGTTTTGACCATCGTGATCATGACCTTACAGCGCGGGTCACCGGCTCCCGATATGTAGTATTTCTCACCGTTGATGACCCACTCGTCGCCATCCAGGACCGCACTCGTGCTGACGTTCTTTGCGTCCGATGAGGCCACGCCAGGTTCGGTCATGGCATAGGCGGAACGAATCTCGCCGTTCAGCAACGGCTTCAGCCATTTCTCTTTTTGCTCTTCGGTACCGACCCGTTCCAGCACTTCCATATTGCCTGTATCGGGCGCGCTGCAGTTCAGCGTTTCCGAAGCCAGGGTGAATTTCCCCAATTCGGCAGCAATATAGGCATAGTCGAGATTCTTCAGTCCTTCGCCCGTCTCAGCGTCCGGCAGGAAGAAGTTCCACAAACCGGCCTTTTTGGCTTTTTCCTTAGCGCCGTCGAGTAGCTCCAATTGGCGCGGGTGCCAGGACCAACGATCCTCTTTCTCTTTGTCGAGGGCATAGAATTCTTCGGTGATCGGCTCCACATTATCAGCGATGTGTTTTTTGACAGCATCCATCAGTGGCTGGGCTTGCTCTGACATGACCAGGTTGAACAGATCGCTTTCTAGATCAGGCATATCATCGTTCTCCGCGTTTGTAGCAAGGCGACTAGGAGGCTGTCCGAGAACTGCGACCGTCGCGAGGCTTGTCCGCAGTAGGTTAGTCTGTTCTCGGACAACCTCCTGGGCTGCACTTCCGGCAGCGATTGTACCATTTGCATTGACCAACCGGAGTGGCATTGGATATTGAGGGAGTGTAGTGATCGGGGTTGGCTGACTCATATGATGTGTGCTTTTGCGTGAAGCCATGGTTCATGTGTGGAACCGTTTCTTTGAGCCAAAGCGCGAAAAGCGGGGCAGCACCCTAGTCTGTTAGCACCTGTCAGTTTAGTCTATGCTCCCGTCTATTGGAGTTTACGTGGAGGATTCACGCAGATGGATCGTGACGATCACAAGATCATCGTTGACTTGACCGTCAAGGCCGAGCTGGCTTACCGAACTTACCTGCCTGCTAACTATTCAGATGAGGGGGACAGGAAACCACTGTTGCTGTTTCTCCACGGCGGCGGCGAACGCGGATCGGATCTCGATCTGTTGACCGCTACCGCCCTCCCAAAACATATTGAAGAAGGTCTGCAGCTGCCATTTGTCACCGTCTGTCCACAGTGCCCCGAAGGTGAATGGTGGGACCCGCAGCTGCTGGCTGTGCTGTTGGTTACGACTGGTTGCTGTCGCATCGAAGAACGTGATTTAGAGTATCCAGCTATGCCACGCGCGGCGCCAGCTCTCCTGCCAGATAACTTGGAAACTCGTCCCATGCATAATCGAAGTGTTGAAACTGGATTTCGGCAACCCCAAGTTCGGCGTACTCACTGAGCTGGTCAACCACTTCGTTGGTCAGCCCCGTAATAAAGCCACGACTCGACATCGTTTCCCTGTATGCTGCGGGAGACCCGCTCTGACCTACCTGTTTCATCTGATACTCGGTTATTCGATCCAACATGCCCTGGTCGTGTCCAATCAGGCCAAACGACGCCATCGAACGACGCAGCGAACCGGGATCCCGTCCGAGCGCGTGACACGATTGCTCCACCGCTTCGAGCTTCCTTCTATACACCGCGACCGGTAAGTTCATGCAATTCCATTCGGCGCCATATTTTGCAGCGATAGGTAACGTTCGTTTTCTACCGGCACCGCCGATGAGTATCGGTGTATCGGCGCCTTCGGTGGGTTTGGGTAGGCAGTTCGCTTCATTCAACTGGTAATAGTCACCCGCATAGCTCGCGGGACCTTCACCCCACAGCGCTTTGATGACCTCAATGCCCTCTTCGAGTCGATCAAAACGCTCTTTGAGGCCGGGAAAAGGAATGCCGTATGCATCGTGTTCCGGTTGGTACCAGCCGGAGCCTAATCCCAGTATGAAGCGACCCTCGCTCAATAGGTTGATCTGTGCTGCCATTCTGCCGAGGTCGACCGGAGAGCGGAAAGTAATCGGCGTGACAAGTGGTCCGAAACGAATCGACTTAGTCTCTCTTGCTGCGACTGCGAAGGATACATAGGCCTCCAACGAGTCTTCCTGCTTACCGAAAATATAGAAGTGATCCGACCGATACACCGCCGGAAAGCCCAATTGCTCGGCCGACTTTATGATGTGAATCCAGCGTTCCCAGGTGAGGCCATTTTGGCCTTCGACCATCAATCCTATCTGCATCCGGGCGTCTCCCTTCCTCGCGAAAACGGCGAGTGTATCATGTTGGGTACTTGCGCTTTCCACCAGTAGTCTCGATAGGTTTGGCTGTCGGCGAGCGAAGGTCTATTCATCGCGAGCGTGATCGAACTTGCTGAAAGGGGTGCTTGGCTGCTACCTCCTCGTCCAGTTCGACGCCCAGACCAGGCTTCGTCGGCGGGATGATGTAACCATCCTCCCACTGGATCGGCTCCTTCAGAATTTCAGCGTGGAAACCTCCAAATGTCTCGATACTCTCCTGAATCAGAAAGTTGGGGCTGCACGTATCCAGTTGGATATTGGCAGCCGCCTCTATGGGACCACAATACAAGTGAGGCGCGATCTGCGCGTAGTATGCTTCAGCCATCCCGGTTATCTTCTTGGCTTCGAGTATCCCTCCGACACGTCCCAGCGCCATTTGCAGAATTGCTGCGGCTTGCTTTTCCAGCAACTCGCGAAACTCGTACTTGGTTGCCAGTCGCTCGCCGGTAGCCACTGGAATACTGGTGAAGCCGGCAACTCGGGCCATCTCGTCCGTGTTCTCGGGGGGAACCGGCTCCTCAAACCACAGGGGATCGAATCTTTCAAGGCGCCTTGCCAACCGGATGGCGCCGGAAGTAGTGGTCTGCCCGTGGGTGCCGACCAGTATGTCACACTTGCTGCCTACAGCTTCACGCACGCGTCCAACGATTTCCTCGGCATTATCGAGCGCCTCCAACGAAGGCTCTCTGGGGTCAAAAGATGACCTAAGGTTGATAATGGGGTCGAACTTGACCGCGGTGAAGCCTTGTTCAACATAAGCAGCGGCTCTTATTGCAGCTTGTTCCGGGTCAGTGTGTGGCGAGCGGCTGGTGGTGTCGCCGGCTGCCGGATAAAGGTACGTGAAGGATCTGAGTCTGTCGTGGTATTGACCGCCGAGAAGATTATAGACCGGCTGGTTCAGCGCCTTACCGACGATGTCCCAACACGCCATTTCGATTGCGCTGAGCACTCCCATCACAGTGTGGTCCGGGTGCTGGTGATGCTGGAGACGTTCATAGCCCTCACCGTAGTAGATGATCCGCCACAACCTTTCAATCTTGAACGGGTCGGCGTCAATAACGTAGGTTCCACCAATGTCCTCGATCAGGGCGGCTATCGTGTTCGGGTGAAACTGTACGGAGTAAGCTTCACCGATACCCTCTATGCCATCATCGGTCGTGAGTTTCACGAATACCCAATTGCGTCCCCCGTGATGGGGAGGCGGTGTTCCCACGACGAATGTTTTGAGATCGATTATTTTCATGGACTGTCCTCCATTTTCGTTTTCATAGGGAAATGAACCTGGCCTCTTGATTAAGGCACAGAATCTAGGCCATGTGCAACGCAGCGGAGCCCTCGGGATGCGGTCTCAGATGATCTAACGATCTATGAATGGTGTAATGACTCGTTGACATTCCCTGCAATCGCGGCTAGTTTTTCCAGTCTTGCCAAGAATTGTGACAAGTGCCACCAGTTAAATCATCCAACAAAAAGAGAATCATATGAGTCAGGAACTTATCGTCGAAAAGAAGGATTGCATCGCCCGCGTAACCCTAAACCGCCCTGAGGTACTCAATGCGCTTTCGGCGTCCTTACGCAGAGAGATCGTTGCTGCTTTTAAGGAACTTACCCTTGATACACAGGTTCAGGTCATCATCCTCACCGGTGCCGGCCGGTCCTTCTGCGCAGGGCTGGATCTTAAGGAAATGGGTGGCGAGGTCCCGTCCGAAGGCGGACTCACCGGCAGGGATTTTTCAGACATACTGGCCGCCACTCCTCAACCGATAATCTGTGCAGTGAACGGCCATGTGATCACGGGTGGATTTGAGTTGGCCTTGATGTGCGACTTCATCATCGCCTCGGATACCGCAATGTTTGCAGACACACATGCCAGGCTTGGCATCGTTTCGGGATGGGGGTTGTCGCAGAAACTGCCGCGGCTGATCGGCATCAATAGAGCCAAGGAAATCTCGCTAACCGGCAATTACCTTGATGCGAATACCGCCTATGAGTGGGGCCTAGTTAACCGTGTGGTGCGCCCGGAGGACCTGCTGCCCACCTGTGAGGCCATGGCCAGGGACATTGCGACAACGGAACCGAACGCGCGCGCAACCATGCTTGGGATTATGGATGCAGGATGGAAGACGACGCTGGAAGAGGGCTATGAGATCGAACAGACGTCCCACAGTAATCGCAATAGCAGTGAGGGCAGTGCCGAGAAGATAGCAGCCCGGCGTGCCGCCATTCAAGCCAGAGGACGCGAGCAGAGCATTCCCAACACAGCCAGCTAGGCGCACAATTCTCACCAATATCCGGTTCAAACTTCCTACACTGAGGGAATCACGATGCCCGATTACGAATTCTTGCTCTACGACGTGGCCGAGAATACCTGCACCATCACGTTTAACCGCCCAGAGAAGCGCAACGCGCTGAACACCAAGTTGCTGGAAGAGCTTGACGATGCGCTGGATATTGCCGAGGCGAATGACGATGTCCGGGTGGTACTGTTCAAAGGGGCGGGCACAGCGTTCAGTGCGGGATATGACCTGCGTGACAATCCCTATACGGTACCCCCTGAGGGGCAGGATCGGTGGCGACTGAACGATGCGGTTCCCGCGTTACGCAAGATCAGCGAGCGTTATCTGAGAATCTGGTATTACCCCAAGGCGACCGTTGCGCAGGTGCAGGGACCCGCGATCGCGACAGGTTGCTACTTTCAGATGCTGTGTGATATCGCTTTCGCGGCGGACACGGCGACCTTCGGACACCAGGCGCAACGCGTTGGGGGGGTGACCAGTCTGCCCCTGTGGGTGTGGATGCTGGGAATGCGCCAGGCCAAGTACCTGCTGTTGACCGGCAGGTTGATAACAGCCAAGGAGGCGCAGAAGATCGGTCTGGTGACGCGCGTTTTTCCCGCTGACGAGTTGCAGGGAGAGGTGACGCGTCTCTGCCAAGACCTGGCATTGCGTAATCCATTGGGTTCGATGTGGCTTAAGGATGCAATCAACGCTGACTACGACATGATGGGTTTACGGGCGTCGTTCCCGATGCATTACTCGATGAATGCAGCGTCCCGCGTGCAGGAGCACAATCCGGGTGAGCTGTCCCTGGCCGACATCGTGTTTGGTGGAAACCGGCAGGAAGTGCCGGAGGGTGAACCCTAGTTCACGACTGTCTATCGGCTTCTTCTTTCTGCTTTGCCTCTGAATTTACATCCCCTTTGGATTTAGGGCGGTCGTGGCCAAAAGGCGTGCGGACCTATATCAAGCCCCCGGGAAAAGCCTTCCTAAAACAGGGGTGATTCTGCTTGTACTCGCCCGTATTTGAATGTTAGGGTTGAGCATCAATCTCGATCAGCGCAGAAACTCACGCCGCTGAACCGACAATAAGAAGAGCACAAAAGGGCAAAAATACAATGGAAATGTTGGAAGCACTAGAAGCCAGTGCCTACGCCATGTGGGTGAAGGAGTCATCTACTGCATATGTGGCGTTTCTGGCTTTTCACTCAATCGGCATGGCGTTTCTGGTAGGCATCAGCGGAGCGACCGCGATGCGGATTCTCGGAGTTGCCCGCAGTATGCCCCTTGAGCCGATGGCGGGCTTTTTCCCTCTCATGTATGCGGGTTTTTGGATCAACGCTGTAACGGGTACGGTGCTTCTCAGCCTGTACCCGACCAAGTTTCTCGTAGACGGGACCACCTATATAAAGCTTGCGGCCGTCGCGGCTGCCATGGTCATCATAGTAAAGCTTCAAGCCCATGTATTTGGTGGTGGTGAGGGTCTGGACACACCGGCCGGGTCGAAGAAGGCGAAGATGTTGGCGGTTGCATTGCTTGCCGCTTGGCTCATCGCCACGGTAGCCGGGCGGGTCATGGCATACTCCTTAACTACCAAGCTCCAAACTGCAGGCGCTGTCCTGGTAGTCGTGGTGCTGGCACTGACCATCGGGTACTTCGCTGGACGCAGGTTTGGCTGGATCGAATCATCATGACAGAACCCGTGACAGCGACCATCGAATAATCAAAAATGAGGTTACGCCGTGTTCGGATTACCTGAAACTTTTCTCGAGTTATGGTTCGTAGAAGATTTCATAGCCGCCTATAATTGGGTCTGGCCGCTATGCGAGATCCTGCATTTCATCGGGCTGATCTTCCTCGTCGGCATTGTGACCATTTTCGACCTGCGCCTGCTGGGTGTGGCGAAAAGCATGCCCATCAAACCGTTGCGACAGCTCATGCCCTGGGCCGTGTTCGGGTTTGGCCTGTGTGTGTTCACGGGACTCGTTTTCGTGACGGGTCTATGGGCCAATGTAAAGACCCATCCTATAGAGGCATTGGTGGTCGACCACTACCTTCAACTGAAGCTGATCTTCATTGCCCTCGCCGGGGTCAACCTGCTTGCCTTTTACAAGAGTGGCATATCCGAGGCAATCGATGCGGTGGGTCCTGGAGAGGACGCACCCCCGCAGGCCAAGTTCATCGCAACGGCCTCGTTGGTGCTTTGGGTTGGCGTTGTCTATTGGGGTCGCCTGGTCCCTTGGGGACTCTGAGGTGGATACCCGGGAGCGAAGCGAATTCCCCTTAGGAGGACGTCTGCATGTCTAAAGAGTGGCGTAATGTGGCGATCACGTTGGTTCTCACCGCAATCGTGTTGATCTTCACGACTTCTTTGATGATGTATTGAAGGTCGCAGGCGTTATGGCCTGTTGCTTCGATTGATCCTGACCGAACCGGCCTCACGTATTCATTGAATTGTTAGCCGAGCGGCAACTCACCCCAACCCTCTCGCCTGCGTATTGCTTCGAGCAATCCTGCAGTTCCCGTCATCATGTTGTCGCCGAGGGGAGCGCCAAGCAGGATTCTCAGGTTCGAGCCGGCCAGCAGGGCACGCCGGGGTCCGGTGGCAAGGATGATTTCGATCGAGTCGAAGCCAAGAGCCCTGCGCGAATAGGCGCCGTGGCCTCCCTCTGTCAGAATCTGTGCGTGCTCCAGTTGACCGTCTGCGAGTTCCTGCAGCAGCGAGTCCATCCCCGATAGACTGATGTCCTTGGTGTGGTATTCCACGAAGCCACACAGCTCATTCCCCTCGAAGCTGGCGGCAACGGTATGAGACGTGGCGACGTCGAGGACCAGCGCGCGCCGGCAATCCCGCACCCGGACATCCAGCGTGGCACCGAGTATGGCTGCCATGCCGCTATCCATGACGTAGATCGAGGGGCTGGGCAGCCGACGCGCTGCATCGCGCACGGCCTGCAGGCGGCTCATGTCCTCCGGGACGTCGCTGCCGTGGTACAGGAGCGCATCCGGCGAAGGCTGTGCGTCGAGAACCGGCACGTAGTGATTGTGGCGATAGTCGAGATGCGACACGCCCGGTGGCGCGACCCCGTGATCCTGCACGCATACCGCCACGATATCGAAGTCGAAGGCGACGCCGAATCCGTCGACGATGCTTTGGATTCGGTCAAGTTCCAGATCGGCGAGTGTAATGACCGTATAGTCTCCGGCCGTCACAAGCGAGCGACAGCGCTCTTCGTCGATCACCTCCAGACCGAGGGCGCGTACCCGGTCGAGATCGTGGGAGAGAGTCGATGCAGCCGCCTCGGATATCAGCACCTCCTCAGTGGCAGCGCGCTGTCTGATGGCCTGGGATACAGCCCCGCCGCCCATCTCGCTACCCGCGATCAGCAGCTTTCCGTGCGCAGCGAGGACCCGTTCCGCCGTCGTGCGCACGGGTGAACGCACGACGGCCTTGTAGTGCAGTTGCGAGGCTGTGTCGAAGTAGAGGACATCCATGGTTCCTGCACCGATGTCGATGGCGAGGATTCTGCTCATGATCTGCTACCTGTGATTCAGAACGATGGTTCGGCCTTTATTGGATCGTTAGTGACAATTGTCTGCGAGAAGTTCTGCCAACTGGATTGATTGGGTGTCCTAACGATTTGGATATGTCTGATGATGTCTCGGCTCCCCTGGAAAATTTGAACAGTGGCGGCCTGCCGAAATCATCACGCCGATCCGAGATGATCGCACGTAATCCAAAAAGCGTCAAAGTAAGTAGACGTTAAGATTGCAGGCTTGAATCACTCGCCGGACGACAGCTCCTCAATGCCTGCTGCCACGCGCTGAGCTTTCTCCTCATCCCACCACCATGCATCGACATAAGGGATGCGCCTGAGTTTATCGTTGCGCACTTCTCCGAACTTGTCCCAATAGACCAAACGGAATCCGGGCTGCGAGCCAAGCGGAATAAAGTAGAAGTTCCACATGATCACGCGATCAAGAGCGCGCGCCGCCGCATATAGTTTTTGCGCTGTATCCGCCGCGATGACCGAGTCGATCAAGCTATCGATAACCGGGCTGCGGACGCGCGTCCAATTCTGTCCGAAGTCCTGCCCTGCGGCGGCGCTGCCCAACCAATTGCGAAGCTGTATTCCCGGGGTGTTGCTTGGACCGTAACGGATGGTATTGCCGTCGAATTTTCCTGTTCGGCTTCGATAGAGCCAGTTTGAGATTTCGGGAGCGATGGCTGTAGTAGCGATGCCTATGCGATTGAGGCTTGTTGTGAGCGATAGGGCCTGACGGGTCGAATAGTAGGAAACGCCGATAAAGTCGAGGGTAAAGGGTTCCCCGGTCTCTATATTGCGCATGACTCCATCTTGTATTTCCCAACCGACCTCTTTGAAGAGGGCAAGTGCTCGACGCACATTCTTGCGTTGCAGGCCGAAGCCACTGCTTTCCGGCTGCCTGAACTCCTCGGTAAACACCCGTGCCGGTACTTGATCGCGCCAGGGCTCGAGAAGCTCGAGTTCGTCTTTGCCTGGCAGGCCTGTGTGCGCCATGGGTGAATTTTGAAAGAAGCTCACCCCCGTATCGTAGAAGTCGTAAAACAAGACACGGTTGGTCCATGTGAAGTCATACAGCAACCACAATGCCTCGCGTATGCGGATATCCCTCAGGTTGGGGCGTTCGACGTTCCAGAATATAGGCCACCATAGGCCCTCGACTCGAGACAGTGGTCTGAGTTCGCGCTTGAATAAACCGGCCCTGACCGCTGGAAAATCGTATTGCGTCGCCCAATTCTTGGAGACACCTTCCTCTCGAACATCGATGACGTTGCCCTTGTGCGCCTCTCCCATGACGCTCTCATCCTTGAAATAATCGAATTTCACCACGTCGAAATTGTACCGGCCCTTGTTAACCGGGATATCTCGCCCCCAGTAATCCTCCACTCGCTCATATTCGACAACACGTCCTACCTCAGCGCGCGCCAACCGATAGGGACCACTGCCGAGCGGGGGTATAACGGTGGTTTTCGAAATGTCGCGACTCTGCCAATAGTGCTTTGGTAAAATGTTGAAAATGCCAATCGTGAACGGCAGGGTGGGATTTATCTCGATCCCTTTCTTGCGTACGAAACAGAGTTCCCGATCGCCAAACGAAAACACATGGTCGATGTCCTCGAGTGCCGTTTTGAGCGCAACCGAGCCGTGCTCCGCGAACATCTCGAAGGTATACAATACATCGTCAACGGTGACGGGCCGGCCGTCGTGCCAGGTGGCATTATCCCGAAGCTTGAATGCTACCCATGCCACGTCAGGGCCCACCATTACGCCTTCGGCCAGTCGGCCGTAATAGCTAACCGGTTCGTCGATGGCGGGCTCAAGCAGGCGGTCGTATACGACTCCACCCGTTATGGAATATCCGGTTGCCAGGCGGCCCTTCTCGATTATGCTGTTGTAGTTGTCGAAGGTGCCCATTTCCGCCAAACGGATCGCACCGGCTTTAGGCGCATCGGGGTTGGTGTACTCGAAGTGCGTGAAATCCTCACCGTATTTTAGCGGTAATAGATGAGAGATGGCGTGAGCGTATTGTGGATTGCTGCATGGCGGCTCATCGGCTAGCGCCGCGGTGTTCGCCAACGCGACTGTCAGAACAACGCCGGCCAACTTACCACTCACTTTGGACGCCAGCCGGATGACACCCCTGCTGCTTCTCACACGACCTACGATCAGTCAGAAAGCAGAACTGGGACGTGCGAAACGCACATAGGTGTTTTGCCACGAAACTTCCCTCTAATTGACACCCAGTAAAGCAGGTCGCTAGCTGTATTCGGACCGGAGAGCGCATTAGCCCAGAAATTTCACAGACAAAAAGGTACTACGACTGAATATACGCAAACTCAACTTGAAACTCCAGCCCCCTTGAGCCGCAAAGCCCAGTCGAAGTTCCAGCGTCCGGCTGGCAGGTGCAACGATGGTTTTCTGCCTGCCGGTCAGGCAGATATATTCGCTGGATTATTGGCATCGTGACAGGTCAGATAGCCCGCTCCGTGCGCCCAATCTGCGTCGTTTGAATAGTCAAACGAAAATTGTGTAGATGTCAGGGCGGGAATAATTGAAGAGACTAAATATTCCTTTCTGCAATGCTGGTAGGGGCACACTTGGATCCCTGAGCACCGCATCAGAACGCACCCAATGTCCCGGAAATCTCTGCTCACGACCCCCTGGTTCGTGTTCGTCTTCCTCGTCCTGACGGGGGCTGATTTGTCGGTCGACGTATTGACTCGCGTACTTCAAGACCATGGATGCGAGCGTGATCATCGAGAAAAAGAGCGGCGGCTTTGCGTAGGATCACACAGAACGTCGGCACCGTCACGCTGGCGTCTTCGAGGTGGATGATGTCATCGACCCGTCTGACACCAGACGTGCAGGTCAAGGAAAAGCGATTCTGTATCGATGCGTGGTAGTCGAAAAGGACAGGCACGGTTGCCCGCGGATATTCATCCTGGAGACAACATCTTAGCCGCGGATTCAGTCTATCCTTAGAACCCGTGTTGCGTTCTCGACATGACGTGATCCTGCAGGTCCGGCGGGAGTTCTACGAAGACAGCAGAGAATCCCCAGACGCGCACGATAAGGGTTCTGTACTCCGGGTTGTCGGGGTCTTCCCTGGCCCTTTCGAGGATGTCGCGATTGATGATATTCATCTGCAGCGTGGCCGTGCCCCGCAGCGTAAGGAACGTGTCGACGAGGGTGACGAATTTCTCAAAGGATTCACTGTCTGCGACGGTTGAGGAATGCAGGGCCATGTCCAGAACGGAGCCGTGGGATGCCTTGGTAAGGTCCACCTTGGAGGTAGAATTCAGGACGGCGGTTGGGCCGCTCTTGTCCATGCCCACCGCGGGCGAAAAGCTGTTGGCCGTCAGGTCGCCCTGACGGCGCCCATCAGGGGAGGCACCGATGTTCCGTTTGCCGTGGATGCCGAAACACATCAGTCCGGCGGCGCGCTTGTTACCGGGACCGGGAGGGTTCTGCGCCCTTTCGTGGACGCCATCGCAGAAATATTCGGCGATATCCTTGGCAATCCGGTCCACGTAATCGTCGCCGTTGCCGAACTTGGGTGCCCGGTTGCGCAGCATCTGCCGCAGGCGCTCATATCCCTTGTAGTCAGCCTTGATGGCTTTGACAAATTCACTCCAGGTGAGCGTGCCGTCTTCGAAGATGAATTTCTTGATGGCGGCCAGGCCATCTGCGGTGTCCCCCACCTGAGCCAGGATGGACCCGGCAATGCTGTAGCGCATGGCCGAAGGCGATGCCTCTTCCAGGCAGTCTTCGATGCTGGCGGCAAAAAAGGGAGACGTGATGGGCGGGTTCGGCTGCCGGTCTTCCGGCATGAACTGGGCCAGGCGTTCTTTGAAATCGGCCATGACGTCTTCGAAGGTTTTGTACGGATGGTCTTCGGCAGCGAGCACCGTTTCGGTGAGCACAGGTAAGGAATCGTGTACCCGGAATGCAATGGTGCCTTTACCGCCCATAATCAGTTCGGAGCAACCGTCATTACAGTAATCGCGTGCTTCTTCAATGGGTATGCCGAGGCGCAGCAGGGCGGGAAGGACGACTTCGTCGTTAAAGACAGCCAGAATATTGGCGCCCCTGGCCATGACTTGGCAGGATGCCCGGACCAGTTCCGCCGGCGAGCCGTCGAAGCATCGGACATTCAGCTTGGGTTCGGGGAGCATGAGTTTGGCGGACGCCTCCATGCACATGTGCGTGAGTTCGTTGCAGGCATCTTTGCCATCGGCAGTCTGCCCGGCAAGCGAGATATTGCGCAGGACGTCATTATTCACACCCCAGTTTTCGTCGCCAAAGTAGTTCAGCTTGATAAACAGACATTCCAGGAGTTCCTGTCCCGCTTCCCGGGTCAGTCTGCCGTTCGCTATGTCTTGTTTGTAGAATGGGTACATCCACTGGTCGAATCGGCCGATGCAGCCAACGCCCCCGAAAACACGGGTGAATTGAAAGAGCTGCAGTGCAGCCTGGAACGAGGTGGGTGGACCAAGGGTAAGTTCTCGGCAGATACCGGCAGTGGTTTCCAATTCCCGCCGGCGATCACTACTGGTTTGGTGCGCCGCCATCCCGGCAGCGAAGTCGGCGAATCTAACGACGTAGTCACAGGCAGCCTGGTAGGCAATCTCGACGGCCTCAAGGAATTGCTTTTTTTCGGGACTGGTTTCTTTCTGCCGTTTCTCACGGGCTCGATCGCGGATGCCAGGCAGACCCATGCGCAGGATAAGGGCATGGCCAGGAGGATAATGTGGATCGTAGTATCCCAGGTTCAACGCCTTGCGGTTTTCGACCCGGGTCAATCGGCAACCGACGATCAGTTCCTCGGCCTGAATGAAGGGGTCGCTCGCGTCGAGGAGCGCAGCAAAGTCCTTGGCGTGGCCGACCAATGTGTCTTCCCGGGACCCGGCGACGTTCTTCTGACCGACTCCTTCAAGGTGTGTTTTCTGCCAGTACATATCCCGGAGCCGGTAAATTCTGCTATCGGGGTCGAGGTCCAGGAATGCACTTCCTTCGACTTGCCTCACGGCTGCTTGAGCTTGCATGGGTACCTCTCGTAGATGAATTTGTGGGTACTTGGATTGAAGCTTGGCCGGTAAACAGGGGTCTGATCTACCATGAAATATACCATGGAACCGGACCGTATCTGCAGTCATTTCAGAAGCGTCGTTTCCACGTTCATCGAGTGCGACACAGTGACCTTGGCTATTGAGCATGCTTTTCGGATGTCTCCGAAGAGCTTGGTCTTCCAATATATAGACTGAATAACCATTGATTGGACTGATCAGTTGATCAGGCGTTGAAATGGACAACATATGGACGTATTATATGATTACTTGGAGTCAAATCCGCGTCGTCGAGGAGGTCCCCAGAGTGTTCAGAGCAGGTAAGTCGGCAGGTAGGAAGATACTGTCATCCATAGCGTGGGCCGGCACGCTCAATTGGAAGCTGGCACCCGGAACCGTGCTGCCACCGAGGCAGGATGAAGTCGTCGGTGCATCGGATCGGATCAAGCTTGCATGCAACTCGAATATCGTCGATCCGAGTCTTTACCACTATCTCGCCTAAAGGGTCACGAGCGGATCAGGCAGCCGTCACATACTGCCCCAAGAAGCACTAGGGCCCACGTCCCATCTCCTACATCGCATCTTAGTGTATCGACCCAACATGCCGTTCAAAAACGCCGGGCCTCGGTCGGCGACTGAGGCCCGGTATTCATGACCTGACTCAGGAGGCTGCTTTTGCCTTAGAGTCCTTAATCATGTTGATGTAAGGCGCAATAAACGGTGAAGGACTCTCGTCATCCACTTCAACGTTTACGATTGCAGGCAGATTTCTCTTCAGAGCTTCTTTCGCTGCCCGTCGCACGGCCGGCAGGATGTCCTCGTGATTGATGACTTTTTCACCGTAGCCACCCCACATGCCAGCCATGGCCTCATATTCACGCATATGGGCCAGTTGCACGTTGCATGGACCCTTCTCTTCCACCTCTTCCGCGCGCAGGTTTTTCTCCTCGATGTGAATCATGCCCCAGGACGAGTTGTTGGCAATGACGCACACCACGGGGATTCCCAATCGGGCCATGGTTTCCATTTCCATTGCATAGAAGCCGAAGCTGCCATCACCCGTGTACCACAGCACCGGTTTCCTGTTGGCAACCCAGGAGCCCACGACCAGACAGGGACCGGTACCGATAGTCCCGTTGGCGCCCGATGAGTGCATTTGACCTGGCCGGGTCGCGGTCGTAGTGCGACCGAACCAGACAGAGACCTCGCCACCGTCGCTGACGATGGTCCAATCCGAGGCGTCCTCCTCGAGGAACTGGCCTACGTCTCCTGCGGCCCGAGCAGGGTGTGTCGGTGTTTTCGTGCTGGTGTATTCAGCAGGTAGCTTTCCAGTGGTCCCGCCGGGCACGACTTTACCCGTCCACGGATCGTCAGCTTTCGGGTTGCGTTTGCCGGTGACCTTTTCGAGGATGTTCTTGGTAACCGCACCGGACGAACCGAGGATGCCAATGTCCGCTCGAACGTTGAAACCGATCTGTCGCATGTCCGTGTGGACCTGAATGACCTTTGCGTCCTTGGGAATGCCCCTTCCGGATCCCATCCTGAAGTCGAAGCGACAGCCGAGAGCCAGCACGACATCGGCTCCACCCATGGCATTGGTCCTCAGCAGCGGATTCTCCGCTTCGTTGCCGAATATGCCGCGGCACAGATTGCCGCTGACACCGACCGGCATCTTGAGGTAGTCGGACAGGTCTGCGATCGCACCCACATCATCGCCGAGTGACCAGCGCGCGCCATCGTCGACGATCACGGCAGGTCGTTCAGCACTGGCCAGCAGGTCCGCGGCTTCTTCGATGAGGGCATCGTCGCCACCGGACACCACATTCGCCTTGTAGTTTTCCGGGAAATTGATCTTTTCGTCGTCGACCTGTCGGCGCACGAGGTCCGTTGGCACCTCCAGGTAAACCGGTCCGGGCGCCCCGTCCAAGGCATGACGGAATGCCATGGATACGTAATATGGCAGGCGCTCGGTCGCGCTGACTTTCTTGGCCCACTTGCAGCAGGACTCCATCAGCAGCAGGGTATCCATGTCCTGGAGATCTCCCGCGTCGCGCATGGCCATGGACACTGCGCCGCCAATTTGCAGTACCGGCACATTCAACGACAGTGCTTCCATCATCCCGGCGGGCGTGTTGCCAACCCCGGGACCCGCAGTGGTGACCACTACAGCCGGCTTGCCCGAGGCCCGTGTGTAGGCGATCGCGGAATACACTGCCGCGCATTCGTGCCTTACGTCTATGATCTCGATGCCTGCGTCCCGCATACCGTAGAAAATCGGCATGACGTGTCCGCCGCACAACACGAATGCCTTCTCAATTCCCTCGTTTGCCAGTGCCCTGCCAACGATATGTCCACCGTCAACCATTGCCATGATCGATATCCTCCAATTGCATAGGTTAATTGTTCCTCGAATTGTTCGAGGAACGAGTGCACCGAATAATACAACAGCTTTTCTAACGAAGACCGAACCTGGATCAAGAAACGGGTGTCTTAACTGGGAGCACCTTATCGACACGCCCAGCGGCGGTTGTCAGGGCTCGTAGTGAGCGCGGCCATTGCCAGTGAACGCTCACAAGGTGGTCGAAAAAGCGCCTTTGAGCTAAGATCGCAGTCACCATCCAACAAAGAGCCTTCTCCAAGGAGGCCATCGTGAATCAGAGAGCCATCACCCTCATCGGGCTTGTTCTGACCGCATCCGCAGTCATTGCAGCCGACAGCGAGATCCCGAGAACCGCCAGCGGCAAGCCGGATCTCTCCGGCAACTACGACATCTCCAGCCTGACCCCATTTCAGAGGCCCAGGAAGTACGGCGAGCAGCTGTTTCTGACCCGCGAAGAGGCAGAGACCATCGCGAAAGGTGCAGCGGACTACCGCAGGCAAAGGGCCAGCAACAGCGATCCGAATCGAAAGGCACCACCACTCGGTGCCAATGTAGGGGATTACAACTATTTCTGGTATGAATTTGGCAAAGACGGCTTCGCCATCGACGGCAAGTTCCGCACTTCGATCCTCACGGACCCGTCGAACGGACGCATGCCGGCGCTCACCGACCATGGTAAGGCGCGACGGGTCGGGCTGCCAAGGTTCGCATGGCAGAACAAAGGCAACGCATGGTGGCTTGAAACGGGCGACACGCCCTACGACGGACCGGAGACGATGGTGCTCGGTATTCGCTGTATCTATCAACCGACTGCTTCCGTGCCGATCCGGCCGCTGCCATACAATAATCTCAAGACCATCGTGCAGACCGATGATCACGTCGTGATCCACATCGAGTGGATGCACTGGGCTCGCATCGTGCGCATCGACTCTGCACACCTGCCGGCGGAGATGCGCTCGCTGTCCGGTGACTCCATCGGTTGGTGGGAAGACGACGTGCTGGTTGTCGAGACCACCAACTTCCTTGCCTCACCGGGTGTGCCCCGCCAGGGACTTCGTGTCGTCGAGCGCCTCAGCCCAATCGACGCCAAGGGATTGCTCTATCAATTCACGGTTGAAGACCCGGACTACAAGGCTCCTTACAGCGGCGAGCTGTTGTGGCCGAAGACCGAGCAGCACGCCTACGAGTACGCGTGTCACGAGGGCAACTACGCCATGGGCACCATGCTGCGAGGCGCCAGGCTGCAGGAGAAGGAATGGTTGGCCAAGAAGAATGGCCTGAGCGGCCCCAAGAATCGTTGATAGACTGCTTTTAGTAAATAGCGGCCGTATTGGCTCGACGACCAGGAACACCGGCGCACATTGGACCCAGGAACTCCCTTATGCCAATTCAATCCCTACTCTGGGACTTCGGAGACACACTCTGTAATGAATTGTCTCTCTGGCAGGTTAGTCCCGCTTGGATGGCGATATACCGTAGCTTTGATGATGCTGACGGAATTGGCGCTGCATGGAATCGGGGCGATCTCGACACACCCGAAGTCGTGGCCGGGCTCGCAAAACGAATGTCGCTGACTGAGATCGAGATTCACGAACACTTGGCGAGAACAGATCTCTTCGAGTTCTTCCCATTTACGTATGCTTTCTTTCGCGCGCGCCACCTGCCTCAAGCAGTCGTCACCGTGAACCCTGCGGCATTTCGAGAGATGGCGCAGAAACTTGCGTTCGACCAGATTTGCGAGACCATAGTCGTGTCGGGCGAGGAGAGGAACGTTGACAAGGGGGCACTCTGTGAGATTGCACTACAACGCATGACGACTTCGTTCCCTAACGAGGATGCACTGTTGATCGATAACAAGCAGTCCAATATTGATGCGTGGGCAAGTCGTGGTGGACCGGGTTACCTTTACACCACTGATCGAGCATTTGAAAGAGATGTAGCCTTTGGAATCGACCGGCTCATTGGGCATTGACTTTACATGGTTCCAATCGCTTCCAACCGAATTGAGCGTACCCCCCTCCCACAATTCGTGCGTGATGAATTTTGAGATGATTGTGGCTCGAGATATCGTGTCACCCTCGCGGACCGGACGCTACTCACTCTCTGGCAAACTGGCCTCTGCGACTCTTGCGAAGAAACTCGCTCCGTATACCAACGCCTGATCGTTGAAGTCAAAGCTCGGGTTGTGCAGGGGATGACTGTCCTCGCCGTTGCCGACGAACAAGTAGCAGCCCGGCACCTTCTCCGCCATGAAGGAAAAATCTTCAGAGCCGGTGCCCGCGGCAGACTCTCGCACCACGTTCTCAGCACCGACCAATTGGTCACACACTTGCGCAGCGGTATTGGTGACGTCCGCATCGTTGACAACAGGATGGAACACCGTGCGGAAGTCAACTTCTGCGGCAGCACCATGGCTCGCGGCAACCCCCTGTGCCGATTGAATGATAAGTTGCTCGATCCGATCCATCAGTTCGATGGAGAATGTCCTGACCGTACCACTCAAGCGAGCGGTTGCAGGGATTACATTGTAGGCATCGCCGGCGTGTACCTGGGTAACGGACAGTACTGCGACTTGTGCAGGCCCTATTTTCCGAGACACTACGGATTGTAGGGACATGATCAATTCGCCTGCGACAACGACCGGATCCACGGACTGGTCGGGGAATGCCCCGTGTGCCCCCTTGCCCTCGATGTCGATATCGAAGAAAGCCCCTGCAGCATTCCGCGTACCTGGCGTCGCGCCAAACTTGCCAACTGGCACACCGGGAGCGTTGTGAAGGGCAAACACTGTGTCGCACGGAAACTGCTCAAACAGACCGTCTTCGATCATCGCCTTGGCTCCACCAATGCCCTCTTCCCCAGGCTGGAAAATGAAGTTTACCTGCCCGCGGAAATTCTGCGTCTCGGCCAGATACTTTGCAGCGCCCAACAACATGGTTGTGTGGCCGTCATGTCCGCATGCATGCATGCAGCCACTAGTTCCGGAACGATACGCAAAGGAATTGGCTTCCTTTATGGGCAAGGCATCCATGTCGGCACGTAGCCCCACCGATTGTGTCTCATTGCCGACTTTCAGAACACCCACTACCCCGGTTTTGCCCACCCCACGGAAAACGGAGATGCCAAACTCCTGCAGTTTCTCGGCTACAAACTCGGACGTACGCGCTTCCTCAAACCCCAATTCCGGATGTGCGTGGATGTCCCTGCGCCACATGGTCATTTCTTCCTCAATGGCAACTATCGCGTCGATGAGTGGCATGGTTTCTCTCCCAAAAAAGGACAATTCTGCCATTTTCCTGAGATCCTGCAAGTACGTCACCAGAACCACGCCTCGGTAGAGATGGCTAAGATCAAGTTCCCGGTGCATCCTCACCTGTTGCGAATGCATGTCAGACAGTCGATGGGTGGCACTGGGAGACTTAGTGTATCGCTCTGACAGAATTGACCATCCGATTGGTCACTTCTACTTCAGAGTAATCTTGCGACTCGCTGCTGTAAACAATGAACAAGAGCATCTGTTGATTCGTCAGCCACCACTGCCGATACAACGTTCCACTTTCAATGTGCTCATAATGGTAACCGCTCAAGTCACCCCACGATTGCCAATCAAGTAATATTGATGAGTCAACGTTGGTAAGATTCCGTAAGATTTCTTTGCTTACCATGGGAAGTCCAGGTAATGATCTGAGTCTCAAGGTTCCTTTTCCGCCTGAACGAAAAACACGGGTAGTCTCGCCCTGGCCGGAATCAGACGAAGAGTGACGCCAACCTGACGGCATTGAGATTTCAAATGAGCCCAGTTGGGTCGACGTGTTGCGGTCGCGCACGACTTTGATGTCCAGATGGCCCTTATCGAAATCTTTCACACCGATTCTATATGTGAACTTGCTCGAGCCCAGGTTCAGCGTTTGGCCGGTGACGTATTTTCCGTCCACCTTCATCTTCATAGCCGCGTATGTACCCAGCAGACGGACGGGTTTGTAGTCACTCGCAGTTCCTGCGGCAATGTGGCCATAGGATTGTCCGGCGATGCTCACTTCCGTGAAATCGCGTTTCGAGACGTTCTCAATACGAATCTCGGTTGTAGACGTACAGCCGGAACACACAATACAGCCGATAAGTACTGTACATACAATGGCTACTCTCATCGGATTCTCTCCTTTAGCTTGCGATGACCAGCACGAAACCGATCTTTACCTATCGCGAGATCAGCGTCGTCACCCAATGCGGCTCGGTTCCCGGTGGACGTATTGGACCCCCGTGCACATCTCGAAGAGTGAACGGGTGATGCATAAGGATGTCCTGTTTGCCGTCCTTGTTGAGGTCCACCAGCCAGGTGTATTCCCGGTCGTTCGGCACGACCACCGCCACCTCGTGAGACTGTTGGGAAAACAAGCCTGCCCCCGGGATGCCAGCAAAGACATTCAGGCCCCTGAAGGTATATTCGATGAGCAAGTCTGAACGACCGTCACCGGTCACGTCCCCGATGAGCAAATTGGTGTTGAAAGCTTTCGGCCAGATCATCTGTGTCTTTCGCTTTTCGTGGGTCCCTCCTCGAAGTAGGATGTCGAGGGACACCGACCCCGGCTCACGATGGCTGGGCGCACCGTCTAACGCGACCGTGCGGGTGGTGTTGGGTGTGTCGGCGTATGCACCGTCGTTCATTCGGTAGAACTCAAGATTCAGCCTGATGTCGTCACCCATGAACCCCTTCAAGTTCTTCCAGAGGCTGCCCTTAAGATGTTCGACGTCGATCGTTGTGATCATCAGATCGAGCTGGCCGTCGCCATCGAAGTCATGCCGGCCCATCCCAAGCTGGATGCTCCTCTTCGACTGAAACGTGGCCCCGATTTCTGGCGCGAACGCCGTACCACCATCCGGCGTCGGCGTGCCGAAGTGGACATCGTAGGACGACTGCTTTTTGGAGATCTTCCTTCCCGTAAGCGAGAAAACGACCAGGTCGCCAACGCCGTCATTGTTCAGGTCAGCTAACGAATACAACACTTTCCCCGTCATGTCGCCGGTGGTGAGGGAGTAGATCTTATCTGAATCGAATGCCACGCCGATTGTGAACGCCAGGGCCTTCGGTGAGAACAGCCCGCTCGCATCCTGCTGATGCACCTCGAAGTGGTTCCCGCTCCAGGAGACCAGATCGCTGCGACCATCCTGGTTGTAATCCATTTCGTAAGTGCGGCTCTGGCCCCAGGGGTCATATCGATATCCGTCTGCGCCGTAAATGCCGCTCATGTCCGTGGGCGGGCCGATCTTCACAGCATCGGCAAAGGTGCCGTCGCCCAACTGGACGATGACCCAGAACCCATCTACGTCCGGCACGACCAGATCATCGCGGCCGTCGCCGTTTACGTCACGGGTGATGTCTACGTGGGGGATTTCGTCTTTCCGTGGTGGGCGGAAACTGGAATTTACCGCCAGCAGCGTGCTTTCCGTACCCGATTCCGGATCGAACCGGTTCAGGCGACCATTCTCGTAGCTAATCAGCCTATCTCGCCCACCAATGTTGGCCACGTCCACGAACAGGACGCTTGGACGCAGCGTCGCCTCAAGCATCGCAGCCCAGTCCGTGCCGTCGAATCCGTACATGTGCAGCAGACGATTATCACTGGCATCAATGTGTATCACGGCGATTTCCGTCGTCTCGCTGCCGAGATAAGAACCAGGAATTACGGTCTGACGCCTGGCAATGCCTGTATCGATTTCGTAATGTTCGAACAACTGGTCCTCAGCATACGTCGGCACTGCTACCAGGAGTCCGCCAAGAACCAGAATAGACAACAGACTGACTACATTTCTTGGCTCGCATGCGGCCATGGCTGGGCTCCTATAGTTGATGGGAACAGCCTAGCCGTCCACGACTTAATGACACCTGAGGAAATCCTTTAGATTGTCTTAGGATTGCCATAATAGTCACAGGTGACCATCCGCACTCACGGATGATTGGCGGAGTTGGGTTTCATAGAGACCAGGGGTGTTTACATGCTCACACGAAGGGCAAGTAATACCATTATGATTCGCATAACCGCCATCGCTTCGACAGTCAAAATAATCAACAGGAATCTGTATAGCCGCAAAAACTGCTACACCGAGGGAAAACCAAAACAACAGTCTGCCAAAACCAAATAAAACACCAGCAATGCAAGCACCTAAACAGGCAATGGAACAAATAAGAAATACACCAGGTGCCGACGATCCTCCTGGAGCGGGCTGATAGTCAGCCGCAGAAAAGCTGCTCTTACATTCACCACATCTCATCGTGTATCTGTCATAACACATGTGACGACAGGTTCGCTGGATCCCTTGTCGACTAGCCTAACACTGCATTAGGGGGCCGATTCGCCACAAAGGTGGCCCAAGGGAACCAGAATGCTTGGAGTGCATGTTATGCGTGCGCTACGCCGAGGCCATGGCCGCCAACGCGAGAAAGGGGACAATATTCAGCGTCACCAACACTAATCGGTACTGCTGAAATACATGGAAAAACGTTGCCTTTGCTTGCTCTTTGGGCACGCCGAACATCTTCCCGCTGATCTCGCCGGTCCATTCGTGAAAGACGCTGAAGAACAATACCCAAGATCAGGATTCCGAAATTTATCACGGTACACCATCCGAAGAACGTCGTTAGCTGTTCTATTGAGTCCATTGTTTGTGCTCCACTATTTCCGTTGTCCTCACATTTTACTGCGTAGCTCACAGCTTTTCTTCGCTGCTGATGCATGGACTGGACACGTAGCGCACCCAGATCTACTCGCGGCAAAGAGGGAGGAGCCAGGTCGTTCTCAGGCGACGAGAACGGGTCGGTGGCCCAGGGGTATGGACAGGAACCTTTTTTTGGGCTGTCAGTCAAATACCACCTGCCTCCCGACATCAATCTCATGCAGCAGCCGGACGAAATCATCCAAGATGCAGTGCCGGCAACTTCCGGTCATGTTCTCAAGATCGCCTTAGTCGCGAGCGTATTGCTGCATCTGGTTGTACTCGCAGTATGGAAAATGCCTCCCAGCCCAGAGAGCACAGTGGCGAAGAGAACACTTCATATCTCTTTAACCTCGCAACCAAGCTTGAATCAACCGACAGGCGAGATCAGTCAGGCTATCGAGCAGCACCCACCCGTGCCCCCTTCTCTACCAAGCAAGGAAGAGCCGGAACTCGTTTCTGTTGACGAAGCCGGAAGTGAAGCGCAGAACGAGGAACAGCCGGCGCAACCTATTGCCACAGCGGCATGGGCTATGGTCAGAGCATACATTGCTCAAGAAGCAGCAAATACTCAGGACACAAAAAGCCAATCCTGTGATCTGGCACAGCGTGCCTCAAAAGTTCGTCGCTGCGCTGAAGATGATTCGAAGCGCTGGCGCGATTTCGACAGCAAACCATATGACGAGACCTTCGAAGTAGCATTTGCACCCCTTACGCGCGGCGACCAGCTTCATCGAGACAAGGCAGTTGTGGCGCGTCTAGTGAGGAAACAAGAGCTTCTCGATGAAATTGTCAAGTTGGAGGGATTCGAACCTGACGACATTGCACAGATGCGGCGAGAGATTCGTGAGGAAATCGACTATATAGAGAGTAGGTATGCGCGGGCTAACTTGTTCACAGTAATAAGGGTTGGTGCTGAAGTGGCAACGAACCTGTGGAAGGCAGTAAGAGACAGAAGGAACCGCAATTAACCGAGACAGTACCGGGTACTTCCTGGCCAAGAAGATTCCTGAATCCCTATGCCGGCAGGAAGCAAGAGCCGATTTCCATGGTGGTATCTGACCCGCGCCTGGTCCTCGACAAGCTCTTACTGCAGCTCCACCGACCCCAATCGCCAAATCACGTCATCTGAATAGCAAGCTAGTTCCATTCACTATATCCGATCGGATATACTATCGGCTATGGACCTGATACGACAATTGAGAACCAGCGCTAGCATGACACAGCAGCAACTGGCTGCACACGCAGCAACATCTCAGTCTACTATCGCTGCCTACGAATCCGGCACGAAGTCGCCGACGCTGCGAACGGTAGAGCGGTTTGCCGCTTCGCTCGGCCTGGAGTTGATAGCCGCATTCACGCCTCGCATGACCCGTGAAGATCATCGAAGCCTGGCCTTCCATCACGCCATTGCGGAGATAATACGAAACGACCCGGTGCCGGCGTTGTGCCGGGCTAAGGAGAATCTGAATCGACTGCGCAAACTCCACCCCGGCGCGGCATCACTGTTTGCACGATGGCATGCCTGGATGGATATGCCGGCGGAAGAATTAATAGCCAGAATGCTGGACCATGGCTTGATATCAAGAGACATGCGGCAGGTTTCCCCCTTCTCCGGATTGTTGAGTGCACCGGAACGGGCGCAGCTACTGCGGCGATTCCGGAAGGACCACTAGAGGTGAAAAAGGATCAATTCGAACATACGATCAGGGCCGCAGGCGCAATACTCGGCGTTAGCCAAGTACTCGTTATTGGCAGTCAGGCCATCCACGCTTCGACCGATGATAGAATTCCCGAGGCCGAGCGTTCGATCGAAGTGGATGTCTCCGTGCTCCAGGATAGGGACGGTTCGAAAGCGGATCTCATTGATGGTTCAATCGGTCAACTGTCGATGTTCCAGGACAACTTTGGGTATTACGCATAGGGCGTAACGCCAGCGAGCGCCATACTACCCACGGGTTGGAGAAAACGTTTGGTTCCTTACGTATCCCCGGCAACCAATGGGGTCACCGCGCTTTGCCTGGAGCCACACGATCTCTGGCTATCTAAGGCCATTGCAGGACGCCCCAGAGACACTGAATTCTGTGCAGCGTTGGTGCAACGAAATATAGTCAATGGGGCGACGTTGCGAGCGCGGCTAAGCAAGGTAAAAAGCCTGGACGCACCCAATAGAACGCGCATTATCGACCTCATCAGCACACTGGAGTAACTCAGCCAGTTCGCATCCGAATGAGGCCCAGCGGGCCCGTCGGGTCAAATGTGGATACCAGCAGAAGAACCAGTGCTATTTATCGACAAGGGATGGTGCTAATGACTACACTGAGTTTGTAGCTAACTCTTGAGATCGACATTGGCAGTACTAACCAATCAACGTGTGACCAGAGAAAAGTGGTCGGCCCTCTTTGCACTGATTGCTCTTCTCGTGACTCCCTCAGTGCCGGCGGATGATGGCCTGACACTGTTACCGCCTGAGTGGTACAAGGCACCCCAGACCGCGAGTCAACTCGGTATCGAGCGTTTTTCGGAAAGCCCGCTGCTGGCTGGTCGAGACCTGCCACCAGTCGGGCAGCGATTGCCGGAGGACCCACAGGTGATCGTGCCCTTTGGGGAGATTGGCAAGTACGGTGGCAAGGCTCGTATCACCCTTGGCGACGGGTGGACGTTCTTCAATTGGGAAGCGGCTCTGACGATCTCTCCCGACCTGCGCACCTTGCTTCCGAATCTGGCGCGAACATGGACGGTGAGTGCAGACGGGAGAACGATCACCATTCACCTGCGCCGGGGGCTCAAGTGGTCCGATGGCATGCCCCTCACCAGTGATGACTTTGTATTCACTTTCGACCACATCTGGATGGACCCGGAATTCTCCCCCGTCACTTCGCGGCTGGTTGTCGGGGGCACGATCGTCAAAGTTGACGACCTGAGCATACGCTACGTATTTGAGAAACCGAATCCGTTGTTCGTCAATCTGATCGCCCAGTACGGCAATTTCATGGTCGATCCCAAACACTACTATCGGAACTGGCATCCGGCTTTCGTGGACCGAGACGAGCTGAATGAACGCATCAAGGAGATGGGCTTTATTTCGTGGATGGCGTTCGTCGATGCCCAGCGCAACGCACGCATCGAAGAGAGTGTGGACGTCCCGACGCTAAGAGCGTATCGCGTTGTCAGTCGCACGCCGATAATGATGCGCTTTGAGCGCAACCCGTATTACCACAAAGTCGATCCGGCAGGACAGCAACTGCCATACATCGATGCCATCGACGCGGAGATTATCCTCGACAATTCAGAACTGGTGACGGCAAAAGCATCGGCGGGACAGCTCGATTTTGCAGCATTTGCGCTCAGAACTCAGGATATCCCGCTGCTCAAGCTGGGAGAACGACACGGGCAGGTCAAGGTCAATGTCTGGCGACGGCTGCACACCAGCGATGTCGTGATTCAGCCGAACTACAACTACGCCGACAAGCGCTTGCGGGAGCTGTATTGGGATAAGCGATTTCGACATGCCTTGTCGCACGCTATCAACCGTCAGGAAATGAATGAGATTATTTACTTTGGGCGCGGTGTCCCGCAACAGGTGACCGTCCATCCCTCCAGCGTCTTTTATGAACCTCGATTTGCCACTGCCTACACTAGGTACGATCCGGATCGTGCCAAGGCGTTGCTGGATGAAATCGGTGTGAGGGATATCAATAGTGACGGGCTGCGTGAGTACCCGGATGGTTCGGAGTTGATCATTACCATGGAGTTTCTTGATTTCGAAACACCAAAAGGGATCACCATGGAATTGGTGTCAGCTTACTGGCGAGCGGTGGGTGTCGATATGCGCCTCAAGCTTGTGGACCGGGCATTGCAGTCCGCCCGTGCCCAGGCTGGCGCCATGCAGATGACGCTCTGGCATGCGGACTTCAGCACTGACATTCTATTCCCGATTTTGCCCAGGTGGTGGGTCCCCATGTACACAGGCTGGGACAGCATCCTGTGGAATGACTGGGTACGCTATTTCCTCACCGATGGCCGCCTTGGCGAGGAGCCGCCGCCCGCCATGCAGGAGTTGCAGCGTTGGTCCGACGAGTTGCGATGGGCGACAGACCCGGCAGTGAGACTTGCAGCGGGCAAGAAGATACTAGCCTCGTCCGCAGAGAATTTATGGACGTTCGGGACGGTCGGTCTGGCACCTCACCCCGTAGTGATTTCAAGTCGTCTAAAAAACGTGATCCCAAATGGTATCTGGGGATGGGACAACCGGTGGACGTTGTCCTATCACCCTTCGACCTGGTATTTCCAGGAGAGCGATGACGTCGCGGTGGGTTCTGACGACTAAGTTCTCCGTTCTACATGCTCTGGAGATTTGATGCTTGCCTGACGACGGATCGTCTAACAACTCTGCTTAGTATGATGGCATCTTTGGTTCAGACAGATCGTTCATTTCCTACCGAACCCTAGAATAGCCGTTGGTGAAATGAAAAGCTGAAGATGTCGAAGCCGGTCAGGAGGTAGGGGAGCTTTTCTGCTATTATTGCAGCTCGCCCCCAAGGAGAGTACAACAATTGAGTAAGCCACCCACGAGTCAAGCCTCAACCCACAACATGAAAGAGAAGGCGCCCGCGAATCAACCCACTGCGGAACGTAGGCAGCCCCTCCGTGTCCACGTGGTTTGCGGGGATATTATGGTCGTGACGAATAGGATGGTCTTCGACCATGATGTCCAGTATGCGAATCGGAAGATTCTGGAGTGGATGGATGAGTATCAGGGATGCAAGCTGGTCGGCACGGTGTCCAGCGACTACAGCGACCTCGACAAATGGCTGAAACACGCACATATCCTCGTCAGCTACTGCTCTGGGCCCATAGCGGACGACCAAAACACGGAGGTGCTGCAGAAGTGGCTCGAAGCAGGTGGCAGAATGATCGGCATCCATGGCACCTCTGGCGGGTATGCGAGGAGAGTGAAAGAGGAGGACTTCTCCAACGCCCTGTTTGAAGGGGAAATCCATTCCAACGGCAATGGCCCAAGGAAATGGGTGAAAAAGTCCTTCCACGACACGCTTGGTGCATTCTTCATGGCCCATGCTCCTATTCACACATTTCCAGTGCAAGTTGCAGATGCTGAACACCCACTAAACGCCGGCATTCCCTCTAAGTTTGCAGTTGAGGATGAGTTATACCTGTTTGAATTGGAGGGTGAGCTCTCTGACTACAAAATTCTCCTCACCACGGACTACGATATCATGGGAGTGGATATGGTCCGCTCGAATTATGCCTACACCAAGGGCTACCCTTGGGATCCCAAGCGCAACATCCAAGAGCTGCAGGAGCTGTACGCAAAGAACGCGTCACCGAAGCAATCGGAAATGCTGGTCGACCGCGACCCAGGCGAGAGAAACGCTGCCCACCCAGCTTTGGGGAGCCCGGTCAAGCGGGTGTTGGCATATGAACGAAAAGTTGGAGATGGGGCGGTTTGTTACATGGGCCTCGGGCACTGTACGGTCAACACACCTGGCCGTCCTGGCTACAAAGGACCATGGGCGAATCCCACTTTCGAGCAGCTGGTGAAGAATGCCATCGCGTGGGCTGCAGCCTAAAGCAGAGCGGTAAACCGAATAGTGCGACCACAGCTGAAGCACACATCCCAAAGCCGATGCCTGAGGTCGGTGTGAGTCCGCAACTTTCGCTCTTCAGGACCCCAGCATTTCTGAGCCTGTGGTTTGTAGGAGCGATTGGCGCCACTGCACGATGGCTCGAGATGCTGGTGATCGGGATATTTGTCTTTGACGTGACAAGTTCACCATTTCTTGTTGCCCTGATGCTGCTGCTGCGGATGTTGCCCATGGGGTTGTTTGGTGTGTTTGGCGGGATTGTTGCCGATCGGTTTGACCGCAGACGGGTATTGATCGCGGTGATGAGCGTCATGACGACGCTGGCTGCTGTACTGGGCCTGCTGGCGGCGTACGATCTTATCAAGGTGTGGCTCGTCGGCCTGGGTGCATTTGCCTCCGGGCTGATCTGGGTGTCGGACTTTCCGGTGCGTCGAACATTGCTGAGTGAATTGGCGGGACCCGGCAGAACGGGCACGGCGATGAGCCTGGATATCATGTCCGGCTCAGGTTCGCGCATGATCGGCCCACTCTTGGGTGGTGGGATCTATGCCGGTTTTGGCCTGGGCGGCGCTTTTCTTGTAACCGCAGTCGCCTATGCGATCAGCGTGGTGGTCCTGTGGCGGCTCAAACATCGGGACGAAGGCACCGGCGCGGCGCATGACGGTGTTGTCACGACGATTATCGAGGGCTTTCGTGGACTCAGTCGCAATCCTACGCTGGTTGGGATATTTGCCGTCACGGTGGTTTTCAATATCTGGGGTTTTCCTTTTATGTCGATGCTCCCGGTTATCGGCAAAGATCTGCTGAATCTCGATCCGTTTGCGGTTGGGCTGCTGGCAAGCGCAGAAGGATTGGGCGCGTTCGTGGGTGCGATTGCCCTGGCAATTTTGGGTCGGGTTCGTTGGTTTCGCTATCTCTATTTTTTGGGTGTGCTGATATACATGCTTATGGCCCTGGGGTTTGCCAATTCGACCATTTGGTGGCTGTCCACCGCGTTTCTTGTCGCCACGGGCGGCGCCATCGCTGCCTTTGCTGCCATGCAGAGCGCACTTGTGCTGCTGAATTCCGATGATGATACCCGGCATCGAATGATGGGTGTGCTGTCAATGTGCATCGGCACCGGACTGATCGGCTTCCTGCACCTGGGCTTGCTCGCCGATTGGTTAGGCGCCTCGCTTGCGTGTTCCGTCATTGCTGTCGAGGGGATACTTGCCCTCTTTTTCGTGTTTCGCGCCTGGCCGGAGCTGTTGATGTGGCAGCCGGCGGCGTACTCTCGCGCCAGTGAAACCACTATGTAATGTCGGATCCGGCTGTCGGCAGGTTCCGTAAGATCGACCGCCACCAGACGTCCATACAGTTCTCCTCCAACGCGGTTTGAAACTGGTGAATTTGTACGGACTGTCTACGGCCCTCCGAGCCGTCTGTCACTGTTGAGAATTGGGGCCAGAAAGGCTGCCCAGGTGCGTTCTTATGGGAGATGCGGCGACAATTCGCCGTCGCAGAACTTCTGGTCGTCGGCTGATCTATACCGATAAACCACCGTATTGTGCTACATTAGCGTAAGTTGACGCATATCAATGCGTCGATCAGCCGGTTCTCTAGCATAGATAAACTGCAACATCACCAATTCAAAACCCCTGCATCTCCGCATTAACAGGCATAAGTCGTCAGTCCCGGAGGACCCGTTGACCATTCCAAATCACTTGACCAGATGCGTTGCGCGCGGTTTGGTCAGTGCATTGTTATGTCTGCCGGTCGTCGCGCAGGCGAGCTCGTCCATTGTTCTCGGTAGTTACAGTAGAGCCGCGAGTGCTGAGCAACGACGTTCCGACCTTGCGGAAACTCTGAATCGAACTCTGGTAGTTTCTCCGGTAACAGTCAATGGACGGGTCTATTACAGGGTCCAGACACGAAACACCGTTGATGTCGCGAACGCGAGAAACATCCTGGCAGAACTCAAGCGGCAGGGCTTTGCTGATGCATGGATAGATCATCACCCGGACGTACAGCCTGAGCAACTCCCGAGTAGGGTTTCGACGTTTAGCAGAACGCCCGAGAAACGGAATCGCAAAGTCCTCAAGAATGTCCTGTATGCTGCGGCGTCTTCTCCGCAGGCCATGGCAGTGGTTCCCTCACCGATAGCAGCACCTCCATCCCCCGCGAAACCGATACAACTTGCCCGCATCAGGGTGGATGACTTATCACAAGTTGCGAATACTCAATCGGCCGACAGCGATGAAGTTCCGGCAACAGACACCCCTATTGACCTGCCAAAATATGCAGATGCCAAGATTGTTGTGGATGGCAGCCTGGATGAACCGATCTGGTCGGAGGTCCCCGGCTACGACAATATGCGTGTCATCGAACCAGATACCTTGAAGCGCCCGGCGAACAGAACGATCAACAAGATCTTCTATACCGATGAAGGTCTCTACGTAGGGGTAATGGCAGAGCAGGACAAGGACACGCTGATCGTCCAGATGAGCTCGCGGGATAAGTTGCTGAACCGTGATGGGACCTCCCTGAGCATCGATCCTACTGGCGAGGGTAGCTACGGATTCTTTTTTGCCATAAACCTGGGCGGCTCCATGGAAGACGGGACCATACTGCCGGAGAGTCAATTCAGCAGGGAATGGGATGGCGCCTGGTACGGCAGCGCTGTAGAAACCGAATACGGTTATTCGACGGAGATGTTCATTCCCTGGTCCATAATGGCAATGCCCGATGTGACCGACCTGCGGGAGATGGGTATCTACGTCTCGCGCAAGGTAGCAAGCCTAGATGAACGCTGGGCATGGCCAACGATTCCGTTCACTCGCGGTCGGTTCATGTCCGTGTTGCAGCCGATCCAACTTAGGGATGTGAAACCGAGCAAGCAGTTGGCGTTCTATCCCTTCACGGCGTCGACCTACAACAATATTCGGGCTGAATCGGATTATCGCGTTGGTATGGATGTCTTCTGGCGGCCATCGACCAACATGCAGCTAACCGCAACCCTCAATCCGGACTTCGGTGCCGTCGAGTCAGATGACGTGGTGGTCAATCTGACCGCGTACGAAACGTTCTTCCCGGAAAAGAGGCTTTTCTTTCTCGAGGGTAGTGATGTTTTTGTCACCTCGCCGCGCTCCAACATCATGCGCATGAGTTCGAGTGGCGGCGCGCGCCGATCGGTAAGCACCTATATTCCCGAGCCGACGACGCTGGTTAACACGCGCCGCATCGGTGGCCCGGCGTCAACTCCCGAGATTCCGACCGGCGTAACAGTTTCCGGCGTGGAACTTGGCAAACCAACCGAGCTCCTTGGTGCGGCCAAGGCGACCGGGCAGTTCGGCGGACTCCGATACGGCGTGATGGGCGCGGCTGAAAACGACACGCACTTCTACGGTACGTTTGAAGACGGAACACCCACCAGGGTCCTGCAGGACGGGCGGGACTTTGCTGTCCTGCGACTGCTCTACGAGGATAGCCAGAAAGGGCGTCGATCGTTCGGCATGCTGTCAACCCTGGTCGCACACCCCACTCAGGATGCCATGACTCATGGCGTCGATGCACACTACGTCAGTCAGGGCGGCAATGTGAGGGTGGATGGTCAGTTGATGCACAGTGACGTAGCTGATCTCAAGGGCTATGGCGGCTTCCTGGACATTCGATACATTCAGAAGCGTGGGCTGTTCCACAGTCTGGCGCTCGACTATCTTGATAAAGACCTGGATGTTACCGATCTTGGATTTATCCGACGCAACGACGTTAAGGGTTTCCGCTACGGCATCAGCTACATGGGCTCGAATGTAGGCCCATTCAGAAGACTTGTCAGCTTTGTGAATGTCGGTCGAGACTTCAATGGCGAGGGCCAGGTCACCCGCACCGGGATCTTCGTTCGCAACAACCTGACGATGCACAATCAATCGGAGATCGGCTTGGGCTTTGCGTATTTTCCACGAGTGTGGGATGACCGCACCAGCGACGGAAACGGTTCCTATCGAATTGGCGAAAAGGCCATGATCGATTTAAGCTATGGTACCGACAGCAGCCTTCCTGTTAGTGCAAGTGTTGCCGTTGCCATGACAAAGGAAGACCTGGGTACGTAGTCATCCAATATGCGCGCCGGCATAACCTGGAAACCCGTGGATCGTATCTCGTTTGATCTCGACTTCGGTATCCGCAATCGTGACAAGTGGTTACTGCATTTAGCCGGCTCCACATTTGCCACCTATGAAGCAAAGGACCTGCAACCCAGAGTTGCTATGGATGTGTTTCTAACGGCGAAACAACAGTTGCGTTTCACCATGCAATGGGCGGGGATAAAAGCTCACGCTGTCGAGTTGTACGAACTCCTTGATGGTCAAGATGAACTCAGCTATGACAGCACAGTCAGCAGCGACGACTATGACTTCACCATCAGTCGTATTACCACGCAACTGAGATATCGTTGGGAAATAGCCCCCCTCTCCGATCTGTTCCTGGTCTATACCAGGGGCAGCAATCTACCCAACCAGGTGGATGATTCATTCGACAACCTGTTTCACGACAGCTTGACGGATCCTGTTGTGGATATGTTTGTAGCGAAGCTGCGGTACCGATTTAGCAGGTGATGTCCTGTAACGACGCACGTCCTCGGCAGGCGATCAGGGCACGACCCAGATGGGCGATGACCACGCCCTTTCCTGCGTGGTGGCTGCTAGGTCTGGTCTCGGTGGGACACCCGTTCGTATAGCATCTCGCGTCGACCAGCGGCAACTGGGATTTTCCAGGACCCGTACGTAATAGAACGCACTCAGAGTGGGCTTAAACTCGGGATCGGTCCACAGCGTCTTGAGTTCTCCTGCACCAACGTCTTCGGTCGCCGAACAGGTCGCGAGGTCGACACGGGCGCCGTTGTCGGGGCACCGACGCGTAGTGGGATCGACGGCGAGGCCATCGGAGCAGGCGACATCGAAGACTTTCTCATGGGCATTACCGTCTTCGTACCAACCCTTGATGACTTGCATACGCTGAAGCCTTCCCTGATTCGGATCGGCCAGCGCCCAGACGAGGAACTGTGGCGAAGCGCTGTGCGCCTTGAGGTCCCCGCCCTGAGGTACGGCCGAGCTCGGAAGCGGCGCACCCGGCGCAGCCGATGCCGCCGTACCCAGATCGTAGCCGCCGACGAAGCGCACCCGAATACGCGGGCCCGAAGTCCCGAAGGTCTCCTTGCTCCGTAAGGCGTCGAAGATCACGTCGCGCGTGTTGGCCTTCGCCCACACTCCGGTGACCCCCGATCCACCGTAGTATCGGGACGGGGTCTCCAGGTAACCACGCATGCCGTCGTCGGTGGACACAGGTATCGATCCGCGTCCCGGACTTATCGGCGGCTCTTCCTCACCGACGAATGTCGAGTCGAAGGACTGCTCCGAAAAGCCATGGGTATCGCTGGCTGCTACGACGCCGAAGTGGTATGGATTGAACCCCTGTTCCTCCTGCAGCATCAGACCGCGTTTCCAGGCGTCCCTGACGAAACTGCCCTGGGGCGTGATCTTGCCAAAGCCACCCAGTTTGTAGGGAGCGATTTCGAAGTCAGCCCATTCGTCGTTCGGCGACAGGAACGGGTGTGTGTCCGATGAGCCTTTGATCTGGGTAATCTCCACCAGAGGTTCGTTGCGCATGCGCTGTTCGGACCAGGTGGCGGTGAGAGGAGACCCATCAAAGGTGGCAAGCTCGAATCCACGCCCGCCGGAGATGTTCATGTTGTGGGGAATGGCGATGGCCTCCATGCCCTGGTCACGGTATCGGTCGAGCCAGTCCCACAGGACTTCGGGATTCAGGGTTTCGATACGACCGATCAGCGTATCGGGAGCCCTGCTTCCCCTGTAGATGATGTTGCGGTGCAGGTTATTGATTCCCGGCTTGTCGGTGAACTCATCCGGTGTGAATTCGAACGCTATAAAGGTAGTGAAGGTGCCGGGATCGTTGTGCCGTTCTGCAGCCATCTGCGTGTCTTTCCAGGCGCTGAGCACTACGTCCCCGGGAAGCCGCGACCGGTCGAAGGTGTAGGCGCCGCCGAAGTTGCGGTTGTCGACAATGCTGCGCACATCGAGTTCTTTCGCCATCGGATGATCTCTATCCGTCTTCATCCTCCACCAGACACCGAGAAAGAATGCGTGGTCGGTGACGGCGTAGAAGTCGAGGGGCTCGGAAATCACCACCTCGCGTCCGGATGCATGGGGAATGGGTTCCCCTTTGGCGAACCGGTAGGCATCGTCGGGGGAGGCGAGGGTGCCGAAAAAGAATGCGTCGTACGAATAGCGGGTATGGATGTGAAGATCACCGAAATAGGCCTGTTTCTGCGGCGACTGGTCGTGTTGATCCGCCACGGCAACTGCCGAAAGCGTTATGCATAAGAACAGGGCCGGGCCAGTGGTACCGTGTGACAGCTTCATGTTTGGCCTCACTTATTCGGCAGCATTAGTCAATCGGCACCTGCCGGAACTCCTCACACCAGTTTTACCAAGGTGCGCGCGAACTCGAACGTTTCACCGGCACGGGCACGATCGGTTGCCGTCATATCGATGCCTGTCAGGCGATCACGGCTGCCGGCGGGGCCGTCGACAAATCGGACGCTGGTGTCGTCGAGCGCGATGGATCCGTCGGCGTCGAGTTCGCGGCCAAGCAGTTCGGAGAACCGGGTCGCCACGCGGTCGGGATCGGTCGAAGAGATCTCCGCCGCAACCATGCCTGATACAACATCGGTACGACGATGCCATGGCCACGCCTGTCCTGCCCAGGCCCATGAATCCCAATCTTCCATCCAGTCGAATGAAGTGAGCACACCACCCGTATCACCCGGATGCAGATGGATGCCGCCACCTTTGACGCCATTGTGTTCGCGAATGGGCATGTCCATTACGATACGCACATTGGCGGCTTCGGCTCGAGCACGTGCCTTGCCGAGATCGTCTACCTGCAGGATCAGCATGTAACCGGCGGCCCCGCCCTGTTTATCCAGGAACTTTTGCGTGGGAGCCTCGGGCCGTTCCGGTTGCAGTATTTCGAGAAACGTGTTGCCGATGGCAAAGACACCGTTGAACATCCAGATCGGCGCGCCCGGTCTGTCGCGGTGTACGGGTGTGATATCAAGTGCGGACTCGACCTCTCTCTCGATGGGCCGGATGTCAGGGGCACATATCGCAATCTGGCGGATGCGGATTCGCTCTGGTGCTGGTGGCAAGTTATTCATTTGTTATCCCAATTCAATGATAGGTACCAGACAAAGCCTACCAAACCGCGTCGGTATGCGCGACTGGGCGGCATGCGCATCAGGTGGTTAGCTGGACGGATCCGACTTGGAGAAGCGAGATGGCGAGGCTTGAAAAGGTTCCAGTGCCGACAGATCCGGAATCTGCGTTCGGTACAATGCGACCTATGGCTCACTCATCCGTGCCAACGACCCCGACCTGGACCCACCGGGTGCCGGTAAATTGGGGCTAACACGCGCTAACGAATTCAGGATCGTGGCCGATGACAGTGGAGCTTAGCCGTTGGGCGGCTGCTGCAGTGTGATACCCGTTCAGGCCACGAGGCCGATGATGTCCGATTTCTTAAAGCGATACTGATTCCCTTCCTTGATAAACTTGATTTTGTTGTTGCGTATTCTTCTTCTGATAGTGGATTCCGAGACACCCAGAAACTCACAGACTTGCCGTAAAGTCAGAAGCTCGGAACCTGCAAACAGCTTCAGGGAGTCAGTTATATCAATGCCAATGACATGTCCTGACCTGTTGTAGCGAACAATTATGCCATCTTCATAGACCGACTTGTCTTCAACGTCATCGGTGAAGTCAATGGATAGAAAATCTATCGCCGCATCATGATAAATCTTCATTTCAGCACCTCGAAGTTTGTCATAACAGTTACCACTTCCAGTAAGCCATTGCCTTTGTCTACAGCAACCACTGCCAACGAATTGTCCTTCCGCCCTCGCACCTGCTTGAAAGCAATTACCTTATCTCGCGATTGCTTAATCGAACCATCGGGATCAGACAAGAGAATCTCTACTTCCCGTGGTGATATCCCCCTCTGCATCATTCTTTCCACAGCGTGTGAAGTGTATCTAATCGCCATGATCTGAGAATAGCACCAACCATAGATGATAGTCAATTTCTAGTCAAACGATAGTCATAACTTGTCACAGTGATGGGATATGAGATCTCGCGTCCAGGTTGCTTTCAAGAACTCAATCCCAAATAATCGAAGGCCAATTCCCCAATTAGAAGCAGAATAATGAGAAACATACCCGGACTGATTCTATTCGTCGCCCTTGTGACCCTGACGCAGCCAAGCAGATCTGAAGTCAGTTCCGGCGAGAATTTCGACTGGCCTTACTATGCCAGCGATCCCGGTTCCTCGAAATATGCACCCCTCGATCAGATCAACAAAAACACGATCAAGGACCTGCAAGTCACCTGGACCTGGAAGTCACCGGATAATGAATTTCTTGGCAACAAGACCGGGTATGCACCCCAGCCGTTCAAGAGCACGCCCTTAAAGATCGGACGAACGCTTTACATAAGCACGCCCATGGGATTTGTCGCCGCAATCGATGCGGTGACCGGTGTACAGAAATGGGTATTCGATACCAAAACTTACCAGCACGGTCGTCCCGCCAATATGGGCTTTAATCATCGCGGCGTCGGTTATTTTGAGAGGGGAAACAAGAGACGCGTTCTCATGGGAACCAACAACGCCTTTCTGTGGTCGTTGGATGCGGATACCGGGCTGCCTGATAAGACATTTGGTGCAAATGGCAAGGTTGATCTCACGGTTGGTTTAGGACGGCCAGTCGATCGGTCCAAGTACTCCAATACTGCGGCGGTCACCATCGTTGGTGATATCGTTGTGTTGGGCTCGGTCATCTCTGACATGCCATTGGTCGGATGGCTGACAAAAAAGCAAATCGACATGCCGCCCGGTCACATTCGCGGATTTGATATCCATAGCGGCGAACAGAAGTGGATATTTCACTCCATACCGCAACCAGGAGAGGTCGGCCATGACACCTGGGAGAACCAGTCCTGGAAAGTAACCGGATCAACCAATGCCTGGACCCTGATGAGCGCCGATCATGAACTGGGCTATGTCTATGTGCCATTCGGTGTATCGAGTAACGACTGGTATGGGGGGCAACGGTTGGGAGACAACCTGTTCGGCAACAGCATTGTGTGTCTTAACGCCAAGAATGGAGAATTGGTCTGGTACTTCCAGACAGTGCATCACGATCTGTGGGATTACGACTTGCCAGCGGCTCCCAATCTTGTCGACATCACCGTCGATGGCAAGCAAATAAAGGCGCTTGCCCAGGTCTCGAAGCAGGCGTTTGTCTACGTTCTCGATCGAGTGACCGGAGAACCCGTTTGGCCGATCGAAGAACGCCCCGTTCCTCAGAGTGATATGCCGGGCGAACGGGCAGCAGCCACACAACCCTTCCCAACCAAACCCGCTGCCTTCGACGTGCAGGGATTGAGCACCGATGATCTGATCGATTTCACCCCGGAAATGCGAGCTGAAGCCATCGAGTCTCTCAGCAAATACCGGAATGACGGTTTCTTTACGCCGCCGTCGATACGCGGTTCGATTGCGGTGCCCATGGATCCCGGTGGCGCCGAGTGGAGCGGCGCGGCTTTCGATCCCGACACATCCATGTTTTATATTCCGTCGATCACCGGTGCCATCACGATTACCCTGTATGAGACAGATCCGGAAGAAACCGAATTCCGCTATATCCGCGGCGGCAATCGATTCCTGCGGGGACCCAAGCGTCTGCCGCTGTTGAAACCACCTTACAGTCGTCTCAGCGCCATCAATCTGAATACCGGTGATTACGAGTGGGTCATCCCCAATGGCAACGGTATTCGCCAACGCATCATCGACCTGGGAATCCCCGATCCCGGACCTGTGGGTGCGCCGTTTGGGCACACACCGCCTCTACTGACCAAGTCACTGTTGTTCGTTGCACAATTTGACGATGGCAAGGCACTGTTACGGGCGCGCGATAAGGCAACCGGCGCTTTGGTCCATGAGATTGAGCTACCCATTCGGGCGACCGGTGCACCCATGACATACATGGTGAACGGAAGACAGTACATTGCCGTTGCTGCTGGTGGCCGCAAGGATGCTAGATTACTGACGCTGGCGCTGCCGTGAGGCGCGGACGGTAGACGTCTATCGTTCCAGATGGAGGTTTACCAATGGCTTGAACGGATCAAAGGACTCGTTCATGGTCCAGGCCATCGCCCGTAGTAGGATGATCCGAAAGTAGGGATCGTTGAATGCGAAGAAGTTATGGCCGGCGATGGTGGCGAAAACCTTACCCTTGCCTACCTCCTTGGTCCACATGACCGGCCACTTCTTGCTGTCCATTTCCTCGGGTTTAGGTGGACCGTCCTGTGGGTATCGATTTCTTGGGGCCGCTTCCGCAGTCACCAGCGTCGTGATACTGGTCGCGTCGCCGGTTAAAGGCCAATAGAGTTCATCATGGAGATCGAAGTTCTTTGGAAAACGTCTGAGGATGGGGGAGTTGATTCCCTCGGGCGTCACAGTCATGGAGACAACTGAGCCTGAAACGGTGGGCCGGACATTTCGAGTCCTGTCCCCGTACCCCCAAGCCAGTCCAATGCGCTTTGCCAATTCCACGCCTGTGCCTTCATAGACGGCGAAGTGTAGGAATATCAGACCGCCTCCCCGTTTCTGATGGGCGTCAATCATATCGTAATCCCAGATGGACCGTGGATCCCCTTCCGGTTCGGTACCGTCGTCAAATCCGGTGGCCCCGTCATGATGGGGCATCAAATAGAATACGACCAGATCGGCTTTGGCCCATTGCTCCTGAGTCGGGAAATAGTAGACGGGGGTGATCGTCAGGCGCGGGACGTGGGGCAGAAGATCGTAGCAGTAACGGTCCATGACCCAGGCGTACTCGTGGGCGTCTCGCCATTGGTCGTGAAATTGATCGATGCCCCACACCCAAAGAACGTTCAGGTCCCGAGAAGGCTCGGCCTGCTCAATTGGGCCCATGATGCGCGCGACCTCCGCCGAATCGCGTTGCTGCGGCTCCTGCCATGGCAATATGAGCTGCGAAACCGTTTGGCTATTGGCCTGATTTGCTGCCATCAGAGCCACGAGCCCAATGGCAAATATCCGATGCAGCGTACGAATCGTAATCATCGTTTACTCCCTTCGGCTGTCGGATAGTTTAATGCAGAAGGTGTGTCATTACATCGGCAAATGCCTCAACAAGAGAAGTGTGCCTGATTCGGCAGTCAGCACCTCTGCCGCGCTGTCAGCATCATGTCCCGGGCATCACATCCGGTCCCGTGGCCAAGCGGACACTGAGTCTTTGGATCTTCGAGTTACCACGTATAAACATTCGGGTGCGCTTCGGGTCGACGCAGGCCGGCATCGATGAATCAAAAAGACAATTCGCATCGCGGTGGCCACCGTTGAGGAGACCTGTATACCAAGAGCCTACAGGCGAAAGCTCGTTGCCGCCAACCTTGCTCAGTTGTGCTATCAATTGCTATCATATGGTAGCAATCAAAGGGGATTGAACATGACCCAGACTCAACTTGCTACCCGAATCGATGCAACCGTGAAAAAGGCTGTGGAAACAGTCTGCCAAATCAAAGGTTTAAAGATGAATCGTTTCATCGAAGAGGCATTGATCGACAAGCTTGAAGAAATTGATGATATCGAAGACCTGAAGAAAATCCGATTTGAAAAGTCCAGGCCGCTTGCTGACGTGCTTAAGGATTTGAAACTCGATGGCAAAATATGAGATCGAAGTATCTGCAACAGCAGAGAAGCAGCTTCGACGATTGAATCAGGCCGATCAGATTAGAATCCTGACACGGGTGACGGGCCTGTCAGACGAACCGCGACCCGTGGGTAGCCGTAAGTTACGTGGTTATGAGGATATTTATCGAATTCGAATCGGGGACTACAGAGTTCTGTACAGTGTCGAGGACGACAGGTTAATAATCATCGTTCTCAAAGTGGGGCATCGAAGAGGCGTTTACCGTTAGTCGATACGGCACCGGTGGTGAGCAGGTAGTCCCCGAGTCCCGGCCATGGTATGGTCTGTCAGTGGGTATCGCGGGGTGGGCATGTACTTGCAAATCGATGGGCAACATGACTCGCTCGTCAGTCTGTCGGCAATCACCAAACAGAATTTAGATTGAAGAAAACAGCTCTTCTCATCGTCGTCTTGAATTTGCACTTCCTGGTCATCGGATGCTCCGGTTCGGGCGGTTCAGGCGGTTCATCGGAACCGACACCAACACCCGCACCAACACCGACGCCAACACCCACACCGACCCCAACAGACGGACCCTCGGCCATCGTTATCAACGAGTTCCTGGCGTCCAACGATCAAGGACTCGAAGACGAGGATGGTGATACGTCTGACTGGATCGAACTTTACAATCCTGGCGAGGAAGCGGTCGAACTCGGTGGATGGGTGTTGTCCGACGGGCCCTCGAACCAATGGTCGTTCCCCGAGATTACCATCGGGGCCGGCGCCTACCTCGTGGTCTTTGCCTCAGGCAAGGATCGCAAACCTAGTCCGGTGACTGTTGTGGGTGGTGTGAGCAACCTGCATACCAGTTTCCAGTTGGAGCGAAACGGGGAGTATCTTGCGCTGCAGGACCCGGATGGAACTGCCTCGAGTCTTTTCGATCCGGAATACCCCACGCAGATCGCCGATGTCTCCTACGGCAGATATGGAAGCGGAGAAGCGTTCCGGTATTTCACCACACCGACACCGGGTCGAACCAATGGCGGCACGGTATATGAAGGAGTGGTAGCCGACACGTCGTTCAGCGTGGATCGCGGCTTCTATACCGATCCCTTTGAAGTGACGATTGCGACAGAAACCGTGAGTGCCACCATACGCTACACCCTCGACGGCTCTGCGCCTACGATCAGTCACGGATCGGTCTATGCGGCACCGATCGACATCAGCGGCACTGCGGTCCTGCGTGCCGCCGCCTTTAGATCCACCTGGTTACCCACCAACGTGGACACGCAGACTTACATCTTTGTCGATGATGTCATCACTCAATCCCCCGGTGGCGAAGCACCCGGACCCGACTGGCCAGGCGGCCTCGTCAACGGCCAGGTTTTGGACTATGGTATGGATGCGGGGGTGGTGTACGATTCGCGGTATGTGGACCTGATGGATGATGCGCTGCTGTCGGTTCCCTCGGTTTCGCTGGTAACCGACGTTTCGAATCTGTTCGACCCGGGAACGGGGATCTACGTCAACGCAATAGAGGATGGCCGGGAATGGGAGCGGCCCGCATCGGTGGAACTTATCAACCCCGACGGTTCTGACGGTTTCCAGGTAGAAGCGGGCCTGCGTATTCGCGGCGGGTTCAGCCGGCAAGACTTCAACCCCAAGCATGCGTTCCGTCTCTTCTTCAGGAGCGAATATGGCGACGACAAGCTTCGGTTCCCGCTGTTTGGGGACGAGGGGGCCGATCAGTTCGACAAGGTCGACCTGCGTACGGCCATGAATTACTCCTGGAGCATAGGCTCCAGTCGACTCAACACGATGGTCCGCGACGTGTTCAACCGGGATGCGCAAAGGGACATGGGCCAGCCATATACACGCAGCCGCTATTACCATCTCTACATCAACGGCGTCTACTGGGGTCTCTACCAGACTCAGGAACGTCCCGAGGCCCGTTATGCTGAAACCTACTTCGGAGGGGACAAGGACGACTACGATGTGGTGAAAGTGGACTCGGGATTGACGCTTGATGTCAATGATGTGCAGTCATACAGGCCCTATACGATGGTGGCAACAGACGGCAATCTCGCTGCATGGCACCGACTGTGGGAAGCGGCCAACGCCGGTTTCGATTCGGACGAATCTTACTATCGCGCACAGGGACTCAATGCCGACGGCACAGCGAACTCCTCTTATGAAGTCCTGCTCGACGTGGATAACCTTGCCGACTACATGCTGATCATCTTCTACGGCGGCAACATCGATTCGCCGATTACCAGATTCGGATCGGAAAACGTGCCGAACAACGTATATGCTATCTATAACAGGGCGAATCCCGACGGGTTTAGGTCCTTTATTCACGACGCAGAACACACCATGCTCGTTGGCGACCTCCACGGTTACGGTGATGAACTCTACACCGACCGCACTGGGCCGTTCCCTGCCGGTACCAACCGTGACTACTCCAACCCGCAATGGCTCCATCAGCAGCTTGCCGTTCATCCCGAATACCGGATGCGATTCGCGGACCGTGCCCATCGTGTCTTCTTTAATGACGGCGCCCTCACGCCGGCCGCATCGGAAGCGCGGTTGATGTCTCGCGCAAACGAAATCGACCTGGCCATCATCGCCGAATCTGCGCGTTGGGGGGATACCGCCGTGGACCCGGGAAGGACCAAGCACGATGACTGGCTGCCGGCCATCAACGATATCGTTGACATATGGATTCCCAATCGCACTGATATCGTCCTCGGACAACTTGAGAGCAAGCGCTGGTATCCCGAGGTCGACGCTCCCGTTTTCAGCATAAACGGCGCAAACCAGCATGGTGGAGACGTCTCGGCGGGCGACGTGTTGACGATGGTTAATCCGGGCGGATCCGGGACCATCTACTACACTCTCGATGGCTCCGATCCGCGTCTGCCGGGGACCTATGCGTGGAGTTACACGGCCGTCGTTGCGGAGAACGCCGCGAAACGAATCCTCGTTCCGGCGACTGAGGGCAGCCTCTACCAGGGCGGTCAGTTCACAGTCACGTTCTACAAGGCAACTATACCCATCTCGAGCGTGGATACCGCCTTTAGGCAAGTGATACGCAAGCCGGCCAATCAATCAAGCGTGGTCAGGCAAACAGCAGCCGTCGTCAACTTCCTCAACACGGGGCCGAGCGCTCACTACGCTAGTGACAGCCCGTTTCCCGGAACGACGATCGGCAGCGACGTGGACGATTTCGCCGTCGAGGTGTCTGGCGCGATCTATATCCCGGAAGCGGGCGAATGGACGTTTGGCGTCAACAGCGACGATGGTTTCTACCTGTCTGTTGGCGGCCGGGAGATGTCGTCGGGCGGGCGCGCTCCGGCCGACACGCTTGCCGTCTTCAGTTTCCCGGCGGCCGGTGCCTATCCCGTGTACCTGCTGTCCTACGATCGCGCCGGAGGCTCTGAGCTAGAGTTGTTCGCGGCGCAAGGGAGCTTCGGCTCCTGGAATGGGGCGGACTTCGATCTTGTGGGGGACACCGCCAACGGCGGACTTGAGGTGCTGGGCACCGCCTGGACCTCCCTGGACTTCGACGATTCGTCATGGATCCAGCGGCACTGGGGGCGTCGGCTACGAAACGGGTGCATCCTGTGCCGGAACGGCGACCTGCTATGACGACTTCTTTGACATCGACGTCGAGGCCGGTATGCATGACACGATCGGCTCCGTCTACATCCGCATTCCCTTCACGCTGTCCGCGGATGAACTGGACTCTGCTAACCTGCTGACACTGACGATGCGATACGACGACGGATTCATAGCCTACCTCAATGGGACCGAAGTGGCCCGCGCAAACGCGCCGCAGACACCGCAATGGGACTCCACAGCCACCGCCGTCAACGACGACAATGCAGCTATTCTGTTGAACGAATTCGACATTTCCGATCAAGTTGATGCCCTGGTGCGCGACAACATCCTGGCGATCCACGGTCTGAACGTCTCTGTCGGAAGCTCGGACTTCCTTTCGTCGGTGGAACTGGCGGTCGCAGAACTGACTGGGACATCGCCGGCCGATCCAGGCGCGAGTGTCTATACGGGCGGATCGTCTTTAAGTGAGACGGTGCACGTCTCCGCCCGGGTCCTCGTCGACGGCGAGTGGAGCGCGTTGAACGAGGCGACGTATGTGTTCCCTTAGCCTGGCTTGCCAGAACCCAACTCCGAGGAAACTGCTCTGAAAATAGGCCCTAGGACAACCGATGAGAACTACAATCATATCTACCAATATGCCGGGTCAGGTTGGCATGCTGCAGTGTGGCTCCATCACCACGTTGACCCGTGTGACTGGAGCTGGGCCGCATTGTCTACTGGCGCTAAACCAGCGACTGGTATACCAGCCGTTGAAATGTCTCCTGATAGTCATTGTCCGGCCAGACTTGCTTTCCGCCAGTGCCCAACACTTGCGTGAAGCAAAGCCCCATCAGCTCTTCGCTGGGATCGGCGAAATAGGTTGTGGCAGCAGCGCCGCCCCAACCGTAGATTCCCTTGGAGCGAATACGCGGTTTGGTATCTTCGCCGTGATAAACCGCGGCACCGAGACCGAAGTGAAAACCTCGTCCCAGCATGGGGATAGTCATGTCGCCGGTATGATTGGCGATCATCAGGTCCACTGTTTTTCGGCCGAGAATACGTTTACCGTCGAGTTCGCCGCCGTTCAACAGCATCTGACCAAAGCGAGCGTAATCGGTGATGGTAGTCAGCACCCCTCCTGCGTCACTACCTACGCCAAAGTTAACTCTGGGTCCAACGTGTTTTTCGCTGCTACCGGCCCAGAGTGTGTGAAAAGTCGCAGTGACGGTATAATCTGACTTTCCAAGATTGGAGTTTTGGATGAGCGGATTTATCCAAGGTCAGGCACGCACTCAATCAGCCTTGTTTCCAGAATACCTCGATGATTTCGTCACAGAAGACAGTGCAGTTCGATTGATTGATCTATTCATCGACGAACTGCCCCTTTCAGGTCTTGGCTTCAAAACAGAACCCAATAGGAAAGGTAGGCCTGCGTATCATCCCTTGGTCATGCTGAAGATATATGTGTACGGCTATTTCAACCGAGTGCCATCAAGCCGTCGTTTAGAACGTGAAGCGCAACGCAACATTGAACTCATGTGGCTGACCGGACGCCTGGCACCAGACTTCAAGACCATCGCCGATTTTCGCAAAGACAATGGTGAAGCCATTCGCCTGGTCTGCCGCGAGTTCGTGATGCTGTGCAAGAAGTTCGACCTGTTCGCCGATGCATTCGTTGCCATCGATGGCAGCAAGTTTAAAGCGGTCAACAATCGGGATCGGAACTTCACCCGTGCCAAGATGAAACGGCGGTTGGCTGACGTAGACGCCAGCATTGATCGTTACATGGATGAACTGGCTGAGGTCGACCAACAGGAATCGGCTGATAAGACAGAACGCCTTGTGGATAGGATTGACGCCTTGAAGGCAGAGATGGCGCGACTCAAGACCCTGGAATCCAAGATGCTAGAAACACCGGATAAACAAGTGTCACTGACAGATCCAGATGCCAGATCAATGAAGACGCGGGGTACAGGCGTAGTTGGGTACAATGTACAAGCAGCAGTCGATCCAAAGCACCATCTGATTGTCGCCCACGATGTCAACAACGTGGGCAGTGATAGAAGTCAACTCAGCACCATAGCCAAGCAAGCCAAAGAAGCCATGGGCGTTGAGACGCTCGAGGTAGTTGCTGATCGCGGTTACTACAATGGTGATGAGCTGCTTGCATGTGAAGAAGATGGCATTGTCACCTATCTGCCGAAGGTAAATACATCCAACAACAAATCTAAGGGCCTTTTCGATAAGAGTGATTTCATCTACAGGTCCGATGACAACGAATACCAATGCCCAGCCGGCGAACGAATGACTTGCCGATCCACTGTGGAGGAGCGAGGAAAGACTCTCTATTATTACTACACTGCAGCTTGCCGTGAGTGCGCGCTCAAATCTAAGTGCACACCGGCGAAGAATCGCAAAATCACCCGCTGGGTACATGAAGATGTCATGGAACGGGTCGAGGCACGACTAGCACGCAACCCGGACATGATGACGATCAGGCGATCGACAGTGGAGCATCCGTTCGGCACGCTGAAAGCCTGGATGGGCTCGACCCACTTTCTAACGAAAACACTGGACCGGGTAAGTACCGAGATGAGCCTGCATGTGTTGACGTACAACCTGAAGCGAATGATGAATATCTTTGGCATCAGACCCTTGATTGAAGCAATCCAGGCCTAGAAAGGTCGTTTCTTTCCTGACATTCCACTCTTGCAGTCTATCAGAGGCAAATCCTGAGGCCCCTGGGCGGAAGAATCTCCGAGCCGTCCAAAGATGATACTCCCAGGAACATCCCAGAAAGAAGCCCTGAAGGCATCACATTGCTATGCAAGGGGTAATTATGGGCCGCATCGACTTTTCACACACTCTGGGCCTTTTCCTGGACCACTAACTGTGCTTTTCCGTCTATATTACTCAATGCATAACAGGTGGGAAGACGATTCAACGCCCCCTCCGGGACGTAGAAGTCTGAATCCACCATACCCAGAGGTTTAAAGATCTGCTCCTTAAAGAACTGCTCCATGGTTTGTCCTGCCGCCGCCTCGAGCACAGCACCCAGAATCGAATATCCAGCGTGGTAAACGAATAGCTTACCGGGATGATCGGCAAGAGGAATCTGTGCCATGGCAGCCATGCGTTCGCGGCTGTTGATCGGCAGGGGTTTGAAATCATCACTGCGAATCATGCCCAGCGTTTCCAAAGCCTCGCGGTATTGTTGGCGGTAACTCATTGGCATGTTCGTCAGGGTATTGATGCTGGTGGTGTTGGTCAGGCAGTCACGAATCGTGATATTGCGGCGAGCCGGCTCCGTCATACCGCTTGGAAGCTGCACGCGCAGATCGGCCAGTTCCGGGACGAACTTGGACACGGGATCATCGGGAGTCAGCAGGCCCCTCTCATATAGGATCAGTGTGGCAACACCGGCAATTGGTTTGGTATTGGAATACAGCCTGAACAAGGTGCCAGGATTGACAGGTTCCTGACTCTCGAAGTCCATTACACCACGGGCCTCAAGATGTACGACCTGCCCCTTGCGGACCACCATCGTTATCAGATTTGGGACTTGCTTCTCATCGACGAATGCCTGCATGGCAGGGCTGATCTGTGCCAGTCGATCAGGATCGAACCCGAGTGCTTTTGCGTCACCCTCGGGGAGAGTTGAGTGCGTCATGGTCTACGTCTTCTCTGAGAGAGAGGGTGCAACCTAACACAGTTGGTCGGTATTGAGAAATTCAGAGTATGGCAGGCACTCCCGTCCTGATTTATCGATAGTCTAGCCCAACGACGTTACTTAGGTGCTCTCGATGAGTGCTGGTTTTGTATCTGGTCTAGTGACTCCAATGAATCGTGGACGAAGCGACTGAGGACACACTGGGGAATCGGTAAGTATCAGGTGGGATCCATTGTGATAAGGTCGTTGCATTCTGGTATGGTTCGATCGAAGAATCCCTTAGGCACGTGAAAGATGTGACGTCCGGGAGGGGAGCGGGTATCGTATCTGATTGTGTCCAGCCCTCCTGACGAAGCAGTTAAGGTGTTAGCATAAACTTGAAACACTCCGAGGCAAATCATGTTTAATTGGCAGAAACCACTTGTCCGCGACAACGCGGAGATTGCGCGAATCATTGGCCCATTGGAACAGCAAGAGCCTTCCCGTGACCTTCACATCCTGTGGGTCTGGGGTGTCGACAAGGACCATGACAAAGGCATCCACGCGTACGACTGGGTGATGGATCTATTCGTCAACAAACTGCTACCGAACGTGCCGCGGCTGACAGCAGTGCAGACGATGCACTTCCCAACTCCGGAACAGTGGGCAACAGCAGACTTGGTGGTGTTCTATTCGGGTCTGGACATGGTCTGGGAGAAAAGTCACTACGATCTCATCGACGCCTACCAGGCACGCGGTGGTGGGTTGATTTTTCTTCACCTGGCACTGCTACAGGCGTCAGGCGAAGAGCTGGCAAAGCGCATCGGGCTGGCATTCGGGACCCGGGGCGCCGCCAATGGTCCAACCAAGTACGGAGTCTTACCCACACCTGTTCGCCTCACAGCCGCCGCGGCGGACAGCCCCATCCTCGAGCGGTTTCCACAGGAGTTGGAAATGGTCGATGAGCTCTACTGGAATCTCACTGGCGATCCAGAGACTGTCACGACGCTGGTGACGTCACCTGCCGGGCCCGAGTTTGCCACCCCTGCACCGCCGCAACCCGAAGACCTGGACGGGCAGGCTTGGCCGGTCATGTGGACGAAGGAGGAGGGTCTCCCCGAAGGGTTCGCCGAAAGGCCCGCCGAACGGTCCGCCGAAAGGCTTGCCCGGGTATTCGCGACGGTGGGTGGGCACAACTATTTCACTTTCAACGATCCCCATTTCCGGATCATCCTGCTGCGGGCCATGGCGTGGGTGATGCACGAGTCCTTCGATCCCTTCAAGCCGCTGGTGGAACTGCATATCGAATGAGAAGCCCGTGCCGGGACTCCAGCGAGCCGATCTCGATTTAGGTATTCTGCGTATCTTCAGACCCAGCCGATCCTCCTCAAGGCGGCTTCTTGTATGCCGTCAACTTACCAGCGAAGCTGATGCATGGCTGCTGAGTACACCTCACCTGGAGTATCATGGCTAGTTCGAGTTTTTTTCAACTGCAATAGTCTATATATTCTCTACATGCCTTGACGGTTACCGGGCCATAGCCAAGGAGCGTAGCATGGGAAAAAGGTTGATCATTGCTGTGGGATTGTCGGTCACAGCGATCGGAGGAGTTGTATTGGCAAAGGCACTCACGCAGCTTGTTCCATATGAAGCGGAATATGCAAAGTCATACGCCTATTATCTCCTATTTGAGCCGCACGCCTGGCTCATACCCTTAGCCGCATTGTTAGGGGTTTTCGTTAGGGCTTTGAGCACGAACTCCGTGTCCGAGCCGAAAAGTGAAGGGGGCAAGATCATCCGCCATGATGAACACATGTTTTTTTCACATTGGTCTAATGCCCTATCCGTAGTCATCTTGGCCGTATCAGGGATCGTGTTGGGGTTTCTATTTCTGCCAAGGTTTGTGCAGACGCCTGAGGATGTCGCGTTTGCCATAAACCTTCATTTTGTCGCGAGCGTGATTTTTGTCTTCGGGCTTTTCTACGCCATCAGCGATGTTGTCATTGACGGCGGTTTGAAGGATCTCTTACCCGGGGCCGATGATGTTAAGAGTTCTTTTTCCTACTACGGATCCAAGCTCGGGTTGGGCCCGCCGCCCAAGCAAGGAAAGTACCTGGCCAGTGAGAAAATGAGCTTTCCGTTGTGGGTGGTCCTTGTGGCAGGAATCACCGTCACAGGGGGCATTAAGGCGGCCGCCCACCTATGGTCGTTTCCTTCGGAATTTATGGCGGCAATGACCTACCTGCATGGTGTTTGCGCCTTGTGCCTGTTGGCCATGCTGGCGTTACATGTACTTCTTGGGGCCATCGTGCCCTGGTCCTGGCCGCTGATGCGGTCGATGCTCACAGGATATATGTCTGAGGAGTATGTGCGAGAAAATCACATCCTGTGGTACGAGGACATAGAGGAGAAGGAAGATGCCTGATCAGTCGGGGTTAAAATACTCCAGAAGGAATTTCTTGAGAGTCTTCGGTGGCACAAGTGCCGGCCTGTACGCTGCGGCAGTGGTGCCGGCAAAGTTCTTCGGTTCAGAGGATGGCGTACCCATCGCAGCATCTGAAGGGTTCCTGCTGGTGGACACCAAGAAATGCCAAGGTTGTGTGTCCTGTATGCTGGTGTGCTCTCTGGCCCACGAAGGCGCGGTGAGTTTGTCCCTGTCCAGGATACAGATCGTGCAGAACTCGTTTGAGAAGTTTCCCGATGACATATCGATAGCACAGTGCCGGCAATGCACCGAGCCCCTTTGCCTGGAAGCCTGTCCAACCGGCGCGTTACATGTCGAATCGGGAAAGGGAAATATCAAGACTGTCGATGAGAAAAAATGTATCGGCTGCATGCGGTGTATCCAGGCTTGCCCGTTTACGCCGTCCAGGATGGAATGGAACGCTGCAGCAAAGCATGCACAGAAGTGCGATCTGTGTAGTGAAACTCCCTATCACTGGGACGAAGCCGGGGGCGGGCTCAACGGCAAACAGGCTTGTGTCGAAGTGTGTCCAGTCGAGGCGATTCAGTTCACGGCGGCGGTGCCTATTCAGGAAGGCGACGCGGGGTACAGCGCGAACCTGCGCGATGCAAATTGGAAGAAGCTCGGATTTCCAACCGACTAGACTCTTCAGACCACGAAGACATCAGCAGAATATTGGAGTGTAGGAACAATGAACGGATATGCTGGAAAAATCCTCAGACTCGACTTGACCCACCGCAAGGTCCTCACGATCCTCACAAGCGATTATGAGCAATGGGGTGGCGGTCACGGCATGGGCTCGGCCATCTTCTTCGATCTCGTGAAGGACAAGACTATTGACGGGTTCGACCCCGCCAATGTCGTGACCTTCATGACGTCGCCCTTTTGCGGAACACCGATCCCTTCCGCTGGCGGCAGGACGGAGGTGCAGGGAATAGGGGTGCAGTCGGTGCCCATCGGCTGGTTTACACGTAGCAATTTCGGGGGCCGATTCTCGTCCCAGCTCAAGTATGCCGGCTGGGACGGGGTCGTCATCGAGGGCAAGGCTGATGAGCCGGTCTGGATAGACATTCGGGGTGGCGGCGTGTGGATTCGCAACTGCGCGGAGCTGTCTCTGTGGGGCAAGGATACGCAGCAGTGCCAGGAGAGAATCTGGGACTTCGTGGCCGGAAATCAAAGCTATGGCGACTGGATCGACCCTATGGGCAGGGACGGCGGCCAGACCACCCAACGGCCTGCGGTGGTCTCCATTGGCCCTGCCGGCGAGAACCTGAGCAGGACAGGCTGCCTTATCCATGACGCAGGCAACGGCTCCGGCCAGGGCGGCTTCGGTGCCGTGTTGGGCTCGAAGAACCTGAAGGCAGTCAGCGCCATCGGCACGGGTGCGATTTGGGTCAACGACCCGAAGGCTCTGCTGAAGAATCGGATATCGCAGAAGCAAAACTACGCCTTCCAAAACGAGAACCCCTACAGGGGCCACAATAAGTACTGGGGCGCTCCCTGGCCGCTCACTTTTTTCGGGGACGAGGGCACAAGGCCACGGCGTCACAGACCTCAGGCTTGTGTGGCCTGTCACTCGGCCTGCAGGGGCCGCTACGAGGATGGCGTTGCCAACGAGATTATCTGCGAGAACTCTCTCTTTTATGGCGCCGCGGAAACCCCCGATATCAAACGCGCGGCCTGCAAGATGCTCAACGACCTCGGTCTGAATGCATTTGAGTTGAAGCACAGCGTCATTTACCTTGAAGCGCTACACAAGTCGGGCGCCTTTGAGGCAGGCACGGGTCTCGACTGCCCGTTGGATTTCGATACCTATGGCACGTTGGAGTTTGCCGAGCAGTTCATGAGGATGATCGCGTACCGGAACGACGGGCTGGGCAACCCCAGCCAGTTTGGTGAGGACATGGCGGATGGCATCGTGCGGGCGGCCCAAAAGTGGGGCAAGCTGGATGGGAATTCCGGGGAACCGGAAAAGCTCCTGCAGAGACTGTTTCCGTTCTGGGGACTTCCCGTCCATCGAGATCCCCGAACGTCCATCAGCTGGGGCTACGGAAGCGTTCTGGGCGACCGGGACATCAATGAGCATTGCTTCGATTCCATGCACATGGGTGAGCCCGAAGAGATGGTGAAGATCATCACGGGAAAGATGCAGCCTTTCGAGGACGACCCCTTGATGTTCGATTTCAGCGTTGAGGGGATGTACTCGGAACATATGGCGAAGCTTGTCTCATGGCAGCGGTATTACACACGGTTCTACAAACAATCTCTGCTGTTCTGTGATACCCGCTGGCCGGATTTCGTGAATCCCCGCGCACCAGGCTGGGTCGGGTTGACCGGCGAGGCCGAGCCCAAGTTCCTGAAAGCCGTTACGGGAAGGGATCTCACCTACCTGGAAGGCATCGAGTTGGGCCAGAAGATCTGGAATCTCGACAATGCCATTTGGAGCCTGCAGGGACGCCACCGCGACATGGTGCACTTCACCGGCGTCCACTACGAGTTACCGGGCTATGGCTATGATGGCGGCGGCAGTCAGTACCCCGCTATGAAAGATGGGAAATGGGAACGCATCAGTGTGAAGGAGACGCACTTGGACAAGGATCGGTTCGAGGACTTCAAGACCGAATTCTACAAGGTGCAAGGTTGGGACACGTCGACAGGACTGCCGACACGAAACACGTTGGCCGACATGGGTTTGGACCATGTCGCGGATGAACTCGAGGCGCAGGGGAAGTTGGGGGCATGAGCGGCCGCCGTCCGTTTCAATCCTCTTGTGGTCCAATGCATTAAACACGCCCATGCGGCATGAACAGTCAGCAATCAACTACGCTGAAGCAACCAGTTCCGCGGACAGGTCGGAGAGGCCAAGCGCGTCGATACCGCCCGGTTTTGCTACCCGTTCCTTTCCGGCATAGATGATCAGGGCACGATCGGGTTTGATATCACCAATCGCTGTGTGGAAACCGCGTGAGACGCTGGGTACCGCGCCGCGTTTTACCTCGACAGCCCAGGTTCTGTCGCCTGGCAATTCCAGAATCAGATCGATCTCTGCACCAGCGGCGGTCCGATAGAAGCTGAACCGGGTCCGAGGAGGTGCTGTACGGCACAGGCTCTCGATGACGAACCCCTCCCAGCTTGCGCCCGCGATCGGGTGTCCCAATACATCATCGAGTGTTTCCAGGCGCAACAACGTATGCACAAGGCCACTGTCACGAATATAAGTCTTTGGGGATTTCACCAAGCGCTTGCCGACGTTGGCGTGAAAGGGAGTCAGGCGTCTGACGAGTAGCAGATCAACCAGCAGGTCAAGGTATCTGGTGATCGTCTTGCCATCGACTGCAAGACTTCGTGCCAGTTCGGCGGCGTTGAGCAAAGCGCCCTGGCGATGGGCCAGCATGGTCCAGAATCGACGTAGTGTTTCTGCCGGAATCCGCGGTCCCAACTGGGGTATGTCACGTTCAAGGTAGGTTGTGATGAAATTTTCCCGCCAGGCCGCGCTCGAATCTTCCGAAGCTGCCAGCAAACTTCTGGGAAATCCGCCACGGATCCATAGGTCCGTCTGCTGGTCCGCGTTGACTTCCAGGCTGTCCAGTGGCGCGAGTTCGAGATAAGCGATTCGTCCCGCGAGGCTTTCGCTGGACTGGTGCAGCAGATCAATCGATGCAGATCCGAGGAGAAGAAAGTGCCCTGTTGGTTTACCAGACAAGATTCGTTCATCGATCACCCCACGAAGCACGTTGAACAAATCCGGCGATCGTTGTACTTCGTCGATAATGACCAGTTTGTCCGATCGGGAACTCAGGTAACCCAACACATCCTCTAGTTTGCTGGCATCCACCGGGTTTTCCAGATCAAGGTAGTCGGGTGATGTTTCAAATGCGTTCTGCTGAAGCATCCGGGCCAGCGTTGTTTTACCCACTTGTCGCGGACCCAACAATGCAACTGCCGGAAACTCCTGCAGTCGCCTGTTGACGAGGGTGGATAGTCGTCGAGATAACATCCTTGTAATTATGGACCGTTAGTCCCGAAATGCAAGGTTAAGGAGCAGGCCGCCTTCCAGTGACCAATGCTCCGCACTGGCACACGCCAGCGCCGACGTGGCGGCGGCAAATCATTGATCCCACAACAGCAGGTATGTGTCCACAGAATCGGATCAACTTCCGTTCTGCTGCGCTGCCTGCTCCTTGGGCACGAACCAGCGCACCTTCTGTCTTCCGATCGCAACCGTCTCGCCCGACGTGCTCTTGATGACATACTCGACAGTCGAGAATGCAGTCCGTTTCGAGAAACCCTTCTCAATCAGAACCTGTCGATAGCTGTACGGTTCGCCGCAGATCATGGGACCGGTGAGCAGGAGCTGCAGTCGCGCATTCATTCCTGCACGGGACGGTTCCTCCGGCCTTCGGGAATCCCCTCTCGGCTTCGCCTTCGGAGCTACCTCGAAGTGAGGGAGACCCAAGTTGTGGTAGGTGTTCATCGGTACGATCGCGCCGCCCCAGGGAGAAGCTGTCTTGTACCACTCGAGCGCGTCTGCGGCCGCCTCTCTTGCAGCCGCGGTATGTTGTGGCAGGACGCAGATTGTCCGTGTGAACTCGGAGCCGAGCGGACGACGAGGCAGCACATCCGAACCGGCCTCCGGGCCCGCCAACGGTGGCGCGTCCGGTCGCTGCCATGGCGGGATCGCAGTCGCTTCTGTGGACGCCAAACCGGCGTGACCCAGGTTGGCAATCTTGCCATCGTCCTTTTCCATGGTGAGGGTGATAAGGCGTTCGTCTTCAGGCAGCCCCTCCGCCTGCGATGCCAGGATGCGAAATGTGCTGAGTTCATCGATTGTCGACAGGAAGTCGAGCATGAGGAACCCGCGTTCGTGCCACGCCTTGCCAAACAGACCAACAATCACCGGCGTGTAGTAGGCCAGCAGTGTGTTGGCACCGATCGGCGCAGCTCTGAAACCAATCCGTTTTGCCTCATCTTCGTCGTGAATCGAGCCTATCGAGTCCGCGTGCAGGTTCGGGGCCTGCATCCACGCAGTTTCGACACCGGTCTGTCCGCGATTGCTGTCAGTACCCATGGTCTTCGCGCCCCCGCCCCCGCATCATTTCGGTTCCAGACCGAGAGATCTTGCGTGCAACCGTCGCATTCCGTTCAGCCACCGGTCGTAATCCCCGGTCTTCCTCTGCATGTACGTGAGTACTTCCGGATGCGGGAGAATCATAAAGGTCTCCCTGTCCATGGCATCTATGAGGATTTCGCAGAGTTCTTCCGGTTCCATCATTTCACCCTGACCGGGAGTGCCACCACCGGTGCCGGGATTCATCGCTGTCCTGACCGCAAGCGGGCACAGAACAGAAACCTTGATGCCGTGGTGTGCGTGGGTGATCGACAGCCACTCGGCTAACGACACGGCAGCGTGTTTGGTCACCGAGTAGGGTGCTGAGCCTAACTGGGTCAGCACGCCCGCGGCCGATGACGTGCTGAGCAGGTAGCCGTCACCCCGCGCTATCATTCCGGGCAGCACGGCACGTGCAGCATAGATGTGTCCCATGACGTTGACTTCCCAGACGTGCTGCCAGGACTCGTTAGCTACATCAACACCCCCCGCTGCGCCGATCCCGGCGTTGGAAAACATGACGTCGACTCTTCCAAAGCGCTCTTCGGCAGTACTGACGAGGCTGGTAATGTCTTCCTCCTTACCCACGTCGGCCGGTACGCCAAGTGCGCCGATCTCATCAGCGACCTGCTCAAGTTGAGCGACATTGATATCGGCAATCACCACCTGCTGGGCGCCCTCTGCAATGAATCGTTCCGCCGTGGCACGGCCGATGCCGCTGGCCCCGCCGGTAATTACTGCAACCTTTCCTTTCAGTTTCATAGCTCGTCTCTGTCATTGAATGAGGCATACTATCGCAGGCTGGAGGCGAACTGTCGACCGGCCGCAGCAAAGCTCTGTCAGTCCAGAGTTGGTTTCACAAGATGACAATGCTGCCGGTACTGCCATCCACCCTGACCCTGTCGCCTGTCTTCAGCCGCATGGTCGCATTGCCGGTTCCAACAACTGCCGGTATACCGAGTTCCCGAGCCACAATAGCTGCATGGGAAAGGGGAGCACCCACGTCAGTGACGATGGCACGCGCTCGTGGGAACAACGGCGTCCAGCCCACGTTTGTCACGACTGTGACGAGGATTTCCCCGGGCAGGAATTCATCCATCTGGTTGAAGTCAGCAAGCACTCGCACCGGCCCCTCCACTACACCGACGGCACCGGGGAATCCAATGATCAAGTTCTCTTCGGGAGCAGATTCACCGACAGATCCATCATGGTGGTCTGTGCGACGATTGGGATCAGCGGCCCATTGAAACGGATCGAATCGGCCGGTTATCAGGTTTGGCAATCGAGGCAGCGCCGCGTAGCCTTCGTAGGTTGCCCGTCTCGTGTCGATAACTCCGAGAACTGATCGCTCTCCCCGCAGCAATCTCAGCAACTCCTCGGCCGTCAGATAGAAGAGTTCGTTACCGGTATCGGTCAATTGGGCAACGCGCAGCACCCACCTGCGCAGTACCCAGGCAACTCTGACCATTTCATTACGAATGATCTCGCGTTCCCTAGCAAGCTGCCCGGTTCTCGTAAACAATCGATAGAGGTATTTGGAGTGTCTGGGTGAGGAACTGCGTAGACGGGACCAGGCTGCTTCCCTTGCCTGAAACTGTTGATCGAGGAGTTGCTCGACATCGATGTCATTCCACTCAGCCATGGCACGATCGATCCAGTTCTCGGTTTCAGCACTTCTGGGAGTCGCAAATTCTGCTTCGTCAGGACCCCGGTGACCACAGGCTCTGACAAATTCATCACGTGATATTTCACCTCTGGCGAGTGCTGCGATCGCTAGCATGGTTCCAAGGCTCTGCAACTGACCGTCACCGCCAAGACCGGAACGAAGGGTAGCAAGGTCCTCGGCATTCACCTTATCCGATAGTCGCTCGATCAGCCTGGAATGCGACAGATTGAATCGGTTAGCTACATGAATCAATAAAGAGAAGACTCGTTTGTTGGTTTCGTTGATTGAATGGTAGATCGTCATCAGATCCGATGCCGTGCCGGATCGTTCCAATCGATGGGCATGATCATCGCACCAGTCTGCACACTCGTAACGCAGCCACTTGAGTAACCGTGTTCTGCCGGTTTGCGCCCGTAGGAAACCTGTCAGGTAGTGCAGTACAAATCTGAAGATTGCCATCGGTTTCAGTCTGTACTGCGGTATTTTGGATTGCTCCGGGAGCATACCGATGAACTGCTCGACGGTACTGCGGATTTTTTCCGAACGCAACCCGAGACCGGAATAGATCGAGAACATCAGGCTGATATTGCTGTAGGGCCGGCCACCGATATTACCGATTGCGGACCGACCATCCAGTCTTCCCGCCGCGTGGTCAAACAGGCCCTGCAATATCGACCAGGTGAAAGGAGTCATTACATCTGTGATCGCCTCACCTATATTGGTGTTAGACCAGAGGAACTCTCCCAGAAGAGAGTCATTCCATATCTCCCGGGTCGGCGACGATCCCGTTATGGGTCTCGACTGGGGAAGATACAGCCTGTTGTCTTTGATGGTCCATTCGATGTCTTGTGGATTACCGATGGCGGCTTCAACTCTCATGGCTAATGCGAATAGCGATTTTCCGTGAGGCCCAAGAATTTCGGGACCGGTCAGGACACCACTATTCCTGTCGATTGAGAATCGCTCGCCGGTCAACTGACCTGCAGCCAGTGGCTCACCCGGACCGATCACGGAGTGGCCAACCATGTCGGCTGTCTGCCCGGTGACCGGATCAACGGTGAACAGGATGCCGGATACATCGGACTCTATCATTACCTGCACCACCACTGCCATCTCCTGCATCTGGTCTGACGATGTGTTCCGGCTGTAAACTTTAACTCTATCGCTTGAGCGTGATCTGTAAACCCGGTTGATTGCATCGGCAAGCTCGTCTTCGTCTGCGACATTCAATACGGAGTCGAATTCACCGGCGAAGGATGCGTTCGCTGAATCCTCATGCAGGGCAGAGGATCGAACGGCCACCAGGGAGTGCCCTGAGCGTTCCAACAAAGCCCGATATCCGGCCTTAACATCCACCCAACTGTCAGTCGTTAGTTCGTCGCCGATAAACGCGGCTGGCGGAATAATGAATCCATCGGGAACCGGAAACTTCTGCTGGAAGAGGGCAGCAAGGGTACCCCCCTTGCCGCCCAACTGCTCCATATCCAAATCGTCAGCGAATTCAA
>JASMJM010000171.1 GCA_030749725.1 Pseudomonadales bacterium
TTCTCCTGTGCACGGGCCCGGATTGTTGCACTCCGGAGCAAGGGGCGGACGCCTGGGGTTTTCTTAAGGGTCGGCTTAAGGAACTCAAACTGGACAAAGGTGAAAACTGTGTTTACCGCTCAAAAGTAGGCTGTCTGCGGATCTGCCACGAGGGCCCTGCCTGCCTGGTTTACCCCGAGGGAACCTGGTACCACAGCGCAGATGCTGGTGGATTGTAGTATCATCCAAAAGCATCTCATCAGGGGCGAAATTGTGGATGATCTTTTGATTGCAGAAAATCCGTTGAGCGATAAACGCTCTGACTGAGACGAGTCACGAACTTCCCTGGCTCTGAATACGTTGGCCACTTTGACCACGCCACTTCACTATGGCCGATCAGAACCGAATCCGACCACAGCAGCATATCGAGTGCTTAATCGAGGGCGTTGGCGACGTAAAACTCAGCGCCAAGCTCAAAGAAATCCGGCACGATCGGCTTAAGCTGAGCTCAGCCGACAGCATACCCGAGGATGCCACGATAACCCTCCACTTCGATAACTCCCGCTATCAACTCAAAGCGGCCGTGCAGGGGTACGTCACCAAAGCCAGGAACAACCCGACCGTCGGCAAGTGCTACGCGACCGTTGATTTCACCCCGGAGAGCCGCAATGCTGCAATGGAGCTCTTCTTCCAGATTGAGGCGGTCGGTCAGCGTGAACAGGACAGCGTGGCGGACACCAAGTTTCAGGAGGCGCGACGGCACGAGATGGACAACAACTGGAGCGCCATGCACAAGTCCCTCAAGCTTGCTCTAGCACTCAGCCCAATGCACCAGGAGGCACGCACCCTCTACGCAGTCGCCGACGCCCATGTGAGGAAGAATCGCCTCAAAGTGGGCTTGATCGGCGGGAGCGTCCTGCTGGTCATACTTACCATCATTGGCGTTGTGATCGGCAAAGCGAGATATCACAGTTCTGAATATCAACGGCTCGTCGGACTGGCTCAGCAGGATTTCAAAAACAACGCCCACCAAGAAGCACACGAACATCTGGACGAGGCGCTTCTGCACCAGTCAGAAGATCAGGTTGCGAAAGATCTCAGGGCCAAACTCGTTCCGCAATCGCTCGCCGATTCGTTCGGGCTCGTAAAAGGTCAGAAAGACTTCCTGGGGAACAGGGCTCAACAGGGCACAGACAACTACACGGGCCTGCCCTGGGAGATTGTCCACAAGCCCACCGGATCCCACTTTGTTCTCATTCCCGGGGGCGCTTTCAAGATGGGCGCTGGGGACAGGGACGACAAGCGGCAACCGGACGAAGTTCAGCACAAGGTGAATCTGATGAAACCCTTTTACCTTGGCAAGTATGAAACAACCAAGCATGCATTCAGCGTGTTTGTGAAGGCAACCAAATACAAGACGGAAGCCGAGCTGAAGGGCGGTGGCCTGATCAGGGGCCCCAATGATTTCGAGCAAAAGACGCACGCAAGATGGAGTAACCCGTACTACCAGCAGGCGACCCAGCACCCGGTGACTCTGGTCTCCTGGAATGATGTCCAGCGATTCCTGAAGTGGATGGACGATGGCCGCAAACGTTTCCGCCTGCCAACCGAAGCCGAATGGGAATACGCCTGCCGCGCCCGGTCCACTCGGAGATTCTACTGGGGCAGGCTCGAGAAGTATGCGGGCACTAATGCAAATGTCAGCGACAAAACTGCCCACACCCAATTCCACGACTGGCCCTACGACCATTCGGACGACAAGCACATCTACACTGCGCTGGGCAAAGGATTCGTCGCGAACGAATTCAATCTTTTTCACATGTCAGGCAACGTCGCTGAATGGTGCTCTGACTGGTATGGCGAATACCCTGAAGGGGAGGTAACTGACCCGCAGGGCCCGGTGAAAGGTACAAACAAAGTTGTGAGAGGCGGCCACTTTGCCAGCTCGGTTTACGATGCCCGTTCTGCTAACCGCGATTCACATCCCCCAGACTACCGGAGCAATGTCCTTGGATTCAGGACGGTCGTGAGTGTTCAGGATGATGAGCTAAATTGACCCGGTCTGGCAGCATTCCCACACGGCAATCAGGCCAATTTTCCGCGCGCCTCTATCGGCCACTCCACCTCCACCTTTCCTTTCCGGACGCCATAGATTCGCTCGTGCAGGTTAACGGTTTCGCAGCAATGGCCGGAATACACCTCCACTCGATCACCGACCTTCAAATCACGCGCTTTGCCTGATAACAGAGCCGGGCCGTGCTCCTCACTCAGGCCACGGAGTTTCAGACCGGGACAATTCTTTTGCTTCGGCAGCTCAAATCCCTGGCCGAATGTTTTCAGTCCACCGTCCAGCACCCCGCGATTACTCGCGGCTCGGCTCACGACCGAGCAGAGCAGGCTCAAGGCGATTCCGAATTCGGGTCTGATCTTCGTGTACACGTGATCCATGAACACATAAGATCCGGCCTCAACTTCCGTGAAACCGTCATGGGTTCCGGTGATGTCATAGGTCCCCGTTCCTCCGCCCGTCACGATCTCGACGGGGATGCCGGCCCTCTCAATGGTTCGCATTGCACGGGTGGTTCTCTCATTGGCCAGGTGGCATTCGGTCGTGCGAAAATCGTCATCCTGATTCGAGATACAATGCCCTTCGTACCCAAGGATGCCCTTGAACTCTACCCCTTTGGTCC
>JASMJM010000172.1 GCA_030749725.1 Pseudomonadales bacterium
GTGATCATCCTGCTTGATCAACTGCTCATCAACGATGCGCTGCAGGATCTTGAGATCGTCCAGGCCGCCCTGCAGCTTGGCGATACCGAGCTGACGATTCAGCAAGTCCATCACGCTCCGTCGTTGGCTCGCCATGATGAACTGTTGTCCCACCGACAGGCCACTGACTTCGATCTCCTCCTGCTCGCCCCGTTCGAACTGATAGTGCTCCAGTTGTTCCGGCGTCAGGAAGGTTTCCTCTTGCCGCTCTTCACTCCATACGGGACCGCAGACCAATAGCTGCAAAACGATCAGTTGAATCGCTCTGTACATGGGCCTCTTGACTGCGGCAATCGAAATCATATCTGCTGATCGAAGTGCTGAATATCGCTGGTGTAAGGTTGGCAGTTTAGCGTCTTTCTGCCCAAGGATCATGGACACTGTCCGATAAATCAGCCGAATAGATCACGAAATCTGATATTCTTCCCGTGGAACACGAACGGGGATTTGCATTGTCATCGGGATTGGTTGAAGAGATCCACGCTTCACCGGTTAGCCTGGTTATGGCGGTCACGGGAGGCGGCAGCGATGCCATTGCACAACTGCTGCAAGTCCCGGGCGCATCCAGGACACTGCTGGAAGCCATTGTCCCCTATCACCCCGGTGCACTGGCCCAATATCTGCAAACTCCTCCGGCCAGTTCCTGCAGTCTTGCCACTGCCAGAAGCATGGCCATGGTTGCATTTCAGCGGGCGCTGCAGCTTGTCCCCGAAAGGGACCCGGCTGAATTGGCTGGGGTGTCCTGTACCGCCTCACTGGCAACGGAGCGGAAGAAAAAAGGCGAGCATCGCCTGCACATCGCTGTGCAAACCTGTCAGCAAAGCACGGCCACTTCGTTGCGGTTCAACAAGGGACAGCGCCAGCGTGCAGAAGAGGAGGAAATCACCAAAAGACTGCTGCTGAACGAAATCGCTGCGCTCTGTGGCGTCGAACACAGCTTGCCCGTTGAACTACTCAAAGGCGAGCAGACCGACAGGCAGATTGCCACTGCCCGATCCATGTGGCCTGAACTGCTCCTGGGAGAGATTGACTCCGTCTGCATCCGTCGATCCGATGGGCCACCTCCCCTCACCCTGTTTCCGGGTGCGTTTAATCCACTACACGAGGGCCATGAACGGATGGCCAACATAGCGGCGGATCTCACAGGATCGGCTACCGTGCTGGAAATCTCGATCATAAATGTTGATAAGCCGCCTCTGGATTACGCTGAAATGGAAACCAGGGCGCAGCGGGCCAGTGGCAAATTCGACCTCTGCTTCACCCGCGCCGCTACCTTCTCGGCCAAAGCCAGCCTGTTTCCCGGCGTTACCTTTGTCGTCGGCACCGATACCATCAAACGGATCGCAGCACCGAGCTATTACGGCAACGACGCGGCCAATCGTGACCAAGCCATCAGCTCGATTCGAGATCTCGGTTGTCGTTTTCTTGTGTTCGGTCGCAAGGAGGGAGCTGTTTTTGAATCGCTGCGGGATATCAGCCTGCCGACCAGCTTACTTGAAATCTGCCAGGAAGTGCCGCAAGACAGATTCCGTCTGGACATCTCCTCTACTGAATTACGCAGGCATCCGCTAAAATCCGACCCAACTCAGCACAGGAAATCACGATGACTGAACCGATCCTCCTGGAGATCTTTACTGATTACGTCTGACCCTGGTGTTACCTCAATACGGTCAGTATTGACAGACTCAAACAGGAATATGCAGTGGAGACCCGTTGGGTCCACTTTCCGCTGCATCCGGAAACGCCCATGGAAGGTGTTTCCCTTCGCGAACTATTTAAGGGGAGAAACTTCGACGTCAACGGATTCAGGAAGCAGATGCAGGACCGAATGGCGAAAGCCAATCTCCCCTATGGTGATCGCTCCATGACCTACAACAGCCGTCTGGCACAGGAACTGGGCAAGTGGGCGGACACCCAACCGGGGGGTGAGGCAATTCACGATGCACTTTACCGGGCTTATTTCGTCGACAATCTGAATATCGCCGATGAGGAGACACTGGTTGCCATCGCCGAATCAGCAGGTCTCACTGCAACAGCGGCGCGTCAAGTGCTTGTCGAGAGATCCTTCAAAAAGGCTGTGGATGAAGACTGGCGTCGCAGCGCGTACCATGGTATCGAAGGGGTGCCTACCTTTTTTGGCCAGGATCTGTTTGTAATGGGATGCCAGCCCTACGAGATTCTGGAACGGTTTGTCAAACACCTGCAGAAATTGCAGGCCGAGTCGAGTTGATGAGGGCTACGGTGAGATGATCAACGGCTCGGTCATTTCCGGACGCTGAAAGAACTCCGCGTTGTTTGCATACTGCGGATCTACTTTACCCGCCTTTCTCCAGCGGACCACCTGTGCCGTGCCTCCGGTGCCATCCTCCGGCTGACCATCCCAGACGGCAATGAGTTCGTGACTTCTCTCAACGATATAGGCGCCCGCCAAGGCGTATTGCTGATTGCGCATTTCGTTGGATGAGACATCGTCGGGCAGTGACAATTGTTCCTGAGTGCCGAATTTCATGGGAAGCTCAAAATAGTGTTCAGCCTTGCCCACCAGCCTCTTGAACTCCTCTTCCGAGTCGACACTGGTGAAGTCGGTCGCGTAGATATCGAATGGCAAAGGCAAGGGCACCCACAGCACAGCGCCAATCTGCTCAACTGCAATCTTCGCCACCAACCTGTCCGCCCCTTCTGCCAACGGTGACATGACGATTATCTTTCGGCCCTCGTATTTTCTTTTCAGTTCTGCTAACACATTCTCGATGCCGCCTATCAACGATGGATTGTCGATATCCAGCTTATGCAGCCTATGACCTGTTACGCCGATTATAAGCTGTCTGCAAAAGTACACACCCTCATGCTGGGCGAAGACAGCAGGTTGTATCTTGATCAGACGAGATTCACTTTCTCTCTCTTGCATCGGTTTCTTTTCCCAGGGCACCAGCTTGGGATTGACCTTGGCATCTTCCACCTTCTTGGGGCCATAGGTCCATCCGGCATATCGCTGAGTCGAGACCCATCGCTCCTGTTCCATCGAGGATAGCAATTCCACCTCATCATCAGCGAAGGCAAAACCCGATGGCGACTTTGCATCAGTACTGCAGCGGATTGCTCTCAGTTTAACTTCGATATGGTCAGCCTGCATACGGTTCTGCTTACGCTTAAATTCCTTCAGATCGTTCCAGTCCCGCTGCACGTTATCAAGGGGAATGTTATCACCGATATCTGACGGATCAGTCATGTAGATTCCGTTGATAATCTTCGCCAGCCGGTCCAGACGATCATTGATGATATTGTCCAGATCGAGAACCTGATCCAGCATGCCGAACGGATAGAGTCCGTCTGGAATCTCGGGGTCGCCGGTATTGGATTCCAACAGCTGAGCCAGGCCACTGGACTGTTGCATCCTAACCATAATGGGGGAGTTACATCCTTCTCTTTTCAACAGACCGTCGCGGAGAATCAGGGCAACCTTAAGGCTGTCCTCATCCGAGTCATTGCAGATTACATGGTAGGTGACCGAGCGCAGCAAATGCGTGGGCAAGTCATCTATATCATGCGAGCCGTTCACCCGCAGGGACAAGAATCTGAAATCGCAGATTTCACCGATATGAGGATGTTCGTCGTTGAGCTGTTTCTCTTTCTCTACAGCATCGATGTCGAAAATGGTAAAGCGTGTACGTGAAGAGTTTCTGAAGTGACACATGCGTGCCGCCTCAAGGAGAATGTGAGTTGCCATTCTATCGAATGTGTACAGCGCAATATGAACCTGCTCCTGACCGAATACATCGGCATAAAGGTCCGGTGGGTAGTTCCGAAACACGATGCGCGCACTCAGATCGTAGACACTGAAGAAACTGATTTCAGCCAGTTCATATTCAGCAAAAAACTTCGGGTAACTCTCCAGACGATCGGCCAGATTGGAATCGTTAGCATGCAGGTGGATTCTCAGATGAGTGTTAGGGGGATGAGACTTTCTGACGTATTCCCTTGCCTTCAATGTCAGTTCTACATTGATTCCGTCATTGCCGGTGAACGCTACCAGATCTGTTGCATAACGAAGATTGGTCTGCTTGAATATCTTCGGATCCAGCACGTCGCCGATGATGACCGTTACACCTTGCTCCCTGGCGCGCTCAACAAATTGGCTGTCCTCATCGCGCTCGACCGCCACCACCTTGTGAGATCTCTCGCAGGTCTGAATAAACTGAAAGGCTCGCCATCCCAGCCCACCCACCACCAGGTTACCCTTGCGGTACTGCACCAGGCGGTTACTCATGGCAATCCTGGCTTCCCTGAAAACTATCAACAGCAACGTGAACAGCGTGACAAGGGGGGCGAAGAATCGGGTTAACTGTATCTGGATGGGCAGATCTGCTGTTGTCAGCGTCCACTCGCCTTCCAAGCCGAACAGTACAAAGATTTCATACAACGAGTGCCAAAACCGCTCGGTCAGATTCTCTGGCGAGATCTCATACTGACCCCACATACCCAGCATGAGAAAGAGTAGGATGACCAGTCCGATGGCAAGAGATTGTCGCATAGTAGAGTTCTAGCCCCGGGACAGGAACGCTACCTACCCCTTTTTTCTAGTTCATCTAGCTAGTTCCTGTCCGGAAACTGAAGTTTCCGTTCCCCCGGGATAGGTCGTGGGTGTTCTTGTCCTACTATAGTAGTCTTAAGTGGGCATCAGTCGGTTCGATTATGTGACCTCGACCGCGAAAACAGCTGTTTCCGGTGGGCCGCATCCGGACAAGAACTAGCTACACAAAAGCGCGTCGTAGTGTGAAATGGAATTCTATGCCCTGGATAACGGTTCAACAAGCAAATAGTAGCCGGCTTATCCATAAGCAGATACCTTTCCGGACACTACTGAACTAGACTGCATGCGACCGTGTTCCGTGACAAGGGTAGAAGCACTGATAGGAGGAGATTCCGTTGAGCGAGAGAATGGTTGCCATCGATTCGCTGGTCAATTCCAGCTTCCTTTCGAAGGGGGGAGATGGGGGACTCAATTACCTCTTCAAGGACATTGCCGAGAGACCACCTATCGAAGAGCCTGAGGATCTCCTGGGGCAGCTTGCGGAAGCTGACATTGGCGCCTGTGTTCTCTCAATAATGGAACCGGCTCATGCGGAGTGGGTCGGGCAGGCCCATGCCCGTTATCCCGGCAAGATTCTCCCCGCCATGATCGTCGATCCCCGGAGTGGTATGGATGAGATCCGTCGTGTGGTGGAATACCACGACAAGTATGGTGTTCGCTGTCTGCGGATGCCGCCGTTTCGATACACGTTACCCCCGACCGATCGTGTGTACTGGCCTTTCTATGTGAAAGCCATCGAACTGAATATCGCGGTGAGCATGAATTCCGGCATGCCTGGCCCACGCCGTCCGGGCTGGGTGCAGAACCCGATCCACTTCGATGAAGTCGCCTATCACTTCCAGGAACTGCGGCTGATCATGACCCACTGCGGCCAGCCCTGGACTGAAGCCGCGATCTCGACCATCGCTCATTGGGAAAACGTATATATGTCGTGTACTTCGGTAGCGCCCCGCTACTGGCCGGAAAACTTCGTGCAGTTTATCAACACCCGCGGTCGGGAGAAGATGATGTTCGGAACCGAATTCCCGACCATCCCCTGGGACCGCGGACGTGATGAGGTAGACGCACTGCAACTACGGGAAAATGTGCTGCCACTTTTTTTGGTCGAGAATGCTAAACGTGCTTACCAGTGGGATGCACAGGTATGAGCCCAGAACCAAAGCCGTAGCGCGCAGCCGGATCAATTCCAGCTCACTTTGGCAGCGCCGTCACCGCCCTCTTGGCCATCACGGTCACCAGATGGGCTCTATATTCAGCGCTGGCGTGGATGTCGTTGTTCAGGTCATCTGCCCCGATGGTAATTCCGTCCAGGGACCTGGCGCTGATCTCCGCGTTTAGGGCCGCTTCGATCTCTGCAGATCGAAATGCACAAGGGGCCGCACCCGTCACGGCCACCCGAGTGACTCCGTCTCTGACGCCTATAAATACACCTACCGTCGCATATCTCGAGGCAGGATTGGGAAATTTTGCATAGGCGGCCCGATCCGGCACAGGGAAGGCCACCTGGGTAATAATCTCCCCCTCCTCGAGCGCGGTCTCAAACAGTCCCACGAAGAAATCATCCGCAGGAATCTGCCGCTGATCGGTATGCACGGAAGCCCCCAATCCCAGCAGCGCAGCTGGATAATCAGCAGCTGGATCGTTGTTGGCAACGGACCCGCCGATGGTACCCCGATTTCTCACCTGGGCATCACCGATGCCGGCAGCCAGATCAGCCAGGGCCGGAATGGCGCTTCTCACCGCATCGGAACCCGCTACATCTGCATGCTTCACCAGTGCCCCGAGCCGTACCCGACCATCGCTCACGTCAATGTCGGTGAGTTCACCGATGCTACTCAGATCGATTACGTCTGTAGGAGCCGACAGTCTCTGCTTCATCGCCGGAATCAGGGTCTGACCGCCAGCCAGATAGATTCCATCCTCGGCAGATCGCATCATCTCCCTGGCCGCTTCGATCGTGTCCGGTTTGCTGTAGTTGAAACTGTACATATTATGCCCCCCTTTTCTCTTGGATGGCTCGCCACACCTTCTCGGCAGTGGCCGGCATATCCATGTGAGGAATGCCGATAGCGTGGGTGATCGCATTGATCACCGCGGGCGGCGATCCGATCGCTCCCGCCTCACCACATCCCTTGACCCCGAGGGGATTATGGGTGCAGGGCGTTTCCGTCAAATCGACGTTAAAGCTGGGCAGATCATCCGCCCGGGGCATGCAGTAGTCCATATAGGAGCCAGTCAACAATTGGCCGGTATCGTCATAAACACAGTTCTCAAGCAGTGCCTGGCCAATTCCCTGGGCCAGGCCGCCGTGCACCTGCCCCTCCACGATCATCGGATTGATGATGCGACCAAAATCATCCACCGCGGTAAAATTAACGATCTCCACGCAGCCCGTGTCCGGATCTATCTCCACTTCGCAGATGTGGCAGCCGGCCGGATAGGTGAAGTTGGCCGGGTCGTAAAATGCCTTTTCCGTTAAGCCCGGCTCCAACTCATCGAGCGGGTAGTCATGCGGTACATAGGCTGCAAAGGCCACCTCCTGGAACGTCTTGGAGAGATTGCTGCTGCTCACCTTGAACTCGCCCTGGTCAAAATCAATGTTTTCCGCTTCCGTCTCCATCAGGTGGGCGGCAATCTTGCAGCCCTTGGTGATGATCTTGTCGGCAGCAACGCTGAGGGCAGATCCACCTACAGCGATGGAACGGGAACCATAGGTGCCCATGCCGAAATCAAGCCGCGCGGTATCCCCATGCACCACCTGTACATCGTCAATGGGAATGCCAAAGCGGGCCGCCACCAGTTGCGCGAAGGTGGTCTCGTGGCCCTGTCCGTGGCTGTGAGATCCGGTCAGCACGGTCACATTGCCGGTGGGATTGACTCGAATCTCGCCGGACTCCCACAAACCGACGCCGGCGCCCAGAGAACCGGCGACCTGACTGGGAGCGATACCGCAGGCTTCGATATAGCAGGATATGCCAATTCCTCGCAATTTCCCGCTGCTTACGGACTGCTGTTGTCTGGCAGAAAACTCAGCATAGCCTGACATCTCCAGCGCCTTGTCGAGACTGACGCCATAGTTGCCCGTGTCATATTCCAGGGCAACCGGTGTCTGGTAGGGAAAGTCCTCCGGCTGGATGAAGTTTCGACGCCGCAACTCGGCAGGATCGATGTCCATCTCTCGCGCTGCCATGGTCGTGATTCGTTCAATCAGAAAACTGGCTTCCGGTCTGCCTGCGCCACGGTAGGCATCCACTGGTGCAGTGTTGGTAAAGACCGCATCCACTTCAACATAGATGGCAGGTGTCTTGTATTGGCCCGCGAGCAAAGTGCCGTACAGATAGGTCGGGACAGAGGAGGCAAAGGAGGATAGATAAGCGCCCATATTGGCGATGGTCTTTACCCGCAATCCAAGGAACGTGCCCTCGTCATCCAGCGCCAGTTCAACATGGCTGAAATGATCGCGCCCATGAGCATCTGCCAGAAAAGCCTCCGAGCGGTCTGCACACCATTTCACCGGACGACCGATTCTCATGCAAGCCCATGCGGTAGCTGTTTCCTCAGAGTAGACCATAATCTTGGAACCGAAGCCGCCACCCACATCGGGAGAGACCACCCGCAGTTTGTGTTCCGGCGCAATCTGTACGAACGCAGCTAAAATCAATCGGGCCAGATGGGGGTTCTGACTGGTCGTGTAAAGAGTCAACTCCTCAGTTCCCGGTTGGTAGTCGGCGATCGCTGCCCGTGGCTCTATGGCGTTCGGTATCAGGCGATTGTTATGCAGGTCCAAGCTCGTGATGTGTGACGCTTGCTCAAACGCTGCTTCGGTGGCCTCCCGTTCTCCCAATTCCCACTCATAGCATGTGTTGGCCGGTGCTTCTGCGTGAATCTGCAGGGCGGATTGGGCTTTGTCAGCACCGACTACAGCATCCAACTCGCGATAGTCCACCTGCACCGTCTCAGCCGCATTTCTGGCTTCGAGCAGAGTCTCGGCAATGACGATAGCCACCGGTTCTCCCAGATAGTTAACCTTATCCACCGCCATCACCGGATGCAGCGGTTGTTTCATCTCGCTGCCATCCTTGCTCGTGATCATCCAACCGCACGGCAGGCCACCGAGTTCGTCTTGGGCCAGGTCTGCACCAGTCAGAACAGCCACCACACCGGCGGCAGCTTCGGCCTCGCTGGTATCTACCGCTCTGACTTCAGCGTGCGGCAGCGGGGAGCGCACGAACACGGCATAGGTCTGACCGGGCAGATTGATATCATCGGTGAAACGACCGTTGCCGGTGATGAAGCGGTGATCTTCCTTTCTTAAAACAGATCTGCCGATTGTACTGATTTCCGTTTCACTCATGTCCTCTGCCCTCCATTTGGCCGGCAGCCATTTGAACGGCTTTAACGATATTGTGATAGCCGGTACATCGGCAGATATTGCCCGCCAACCCTTTTCTGATCGTCGCCTCGTCGAGGTCATCCTCCCTCGTCACCAGATCGATGGCGGACATGATCATACCCGCAGTGCAAAAACCACACTGCAGACCGTGACACTGATGGAACGCCGCCTGCATCGGGTGGAGTCCACCGGCCACGGCGATCCCTTCAATGGTAGTGACCTCGCTGCCATCTGCCTGCACGGCCAGCACCGTGCAGGATTTGACGGCTCTGCCATCCAGGTGGACGGTGCAGGCGCCACACTGGCTGGTATCACATCCGACGTGCGTACCGGTGAGCAGCAGATGTTCCCGAAGCAATTGCACCAGAGTCGTTTCGGGGCTGACCTCGGTGTTGATTTCCCTGCCGTTGACAGTAAGGGTGATGTCTATGGACATATCCGGACCTCTCGAGCCACGTGGCTGTTTAGAGTTGTTATTTCTCCGCCAGTGCTACAAATCTGGACAGAAAGTCTGTGGTCAGTTTCCTGGCTGCGACGTCCACCAGACGAGAACCGATCTGAGCAAGTTTACCACCAACCGATACCGCAAGGGTACAACTCAGCAGGGTTCCGGTTTTTCCGGCGACCGTTCGATCTTGTAGCCTGATCTTAGCCGACCCCTTGGCAAATCCCACCACGCCTCCCTTGCCACTACCCAACATGGTATAGGACTCCGGCGGGTTCAGATCGGTCAATTCGATGGTTCCGGTAAATCTGGCCCGTACCGGACCGATGCTGGTTCCCAGGAGTAACGTATATTCTGTTTCGGAAATGCGCTCAACGGTTTCACATCCGGTGATACACTGGCTTAGGATCTCGGCATCAACCAACATCGCCCAAACTTCCTCCCTGGCAAGGGCAATTTCAAGCTCTTCAAACAGCTCCATCAGGGTTGCTTCCCGATCTCGATGACGTTCACTGGCTGATGCCGAGCAGATCAAGCATAAACGCATCTTCCAGCGCATCGACGCGATAATGTTCGTAACGTCCCGATGCACCCCCGTGACCGGTATCCATATTGATGTCCATCAGCAGCAGGTTATCGTCTGTTTTCATATCGCGCAGCTTGGCTACCCATTTGACCGGTTCAAAGTACTGAACCTGAGAATCGTACAGGCCGGTGGTAACGAACATGTTCGGATAGTCCTGGGCCTTCACCTGATCGTAGGGCGAGTAAGAGAGCATATAATCGTAGTACTTCTTGATTTTCGGATCACCCCACTCATCAAATTCACCGGTGGTCAGGGGAATACTCTCATCCAGCATGGTGGTCACCACATCGACAAAAGGAACGTGGGCGATGATCCCCTTATAGAGCTCAGGTGCCTCGTTGGCGATGACTCCCATCAGAAGACCGCCGGCGCTGCCCCCGGCTGCGAACACTTTGTCTCTGCCGCCGTAGCCATTTTCAAGCAAGTACTTGGTAGCATCGATGAAGTCCAGAAACGTATTCCGCTTGAACAGCATTTTACCGTTTTCGTACCAATTGCGACCCATCTCCTCGCCGCCCCTGACGTGTAGAATTGCGTATACGAAGCCGCGGTCCAGCAAAGTCAGTCTGCTGGAACGGAATGTCGGGTTGATGGACGAGCCATATGAGCCATATCCATACACATAAAGGGGGTTGTCGGTGTGCTTGCGGAATCCCTTACGATATACGAGGGATATGGGAACTTCAGTGCCATCCCTGACCGTGGCATAAACGCGTTCGGTTCTGTAGTCGGCAGGATCGAAACGACCCACTACCTCATCCTGTTTAATGAGCTTGGGATCGCCACCTTCCATGTCTATCTCATACACCGAATTCGGCGTGGTCAGGCTTGAGTAACTGTACCTAAGCACTGTCGTGTCGATTTCCGCATTTATATGCAGTGAGGCACTGTATGCCGGTTCAGGAAAATCAAGCTCACGTTCGTGACCACTTTGCAGGTGAATCACGCGAATGTGCGGCAACCCCCCACTCCTCTCGTTTAGCACCAGATGATCTTTGAACACCTCAACATCTGCAAGCAGTACGTCATCTCGATTGGGTATCACCTCCTCCCAGTTGGCTTTGTCAGTGAAGCGATCCACGTTGACTTTCATCAAACGGAAGTTCTTCGCCTGCCAGTTGGTACGTATATAGAACGTATCAGCGAGGTGTCGGATTTCATATTCGTGCACAGCTTCTCTGGCCAGAAACTTCGCCGGTGCTGTCCCGGGTTTGTCAGCATCTATCAGGAGTGCTTCCGTTGACAGGGTACTGCCCATATAGATGACGATATAGTCCTTCGATCTGGTCTTGTAGATTCTGGTATAAAAAGTGTCGTCCGCTTCTTCATATACCAATACGTCGTCTGCAGAATCGTCTCCCAGTCGATGGCGGTATACCTGATGGGGCAATAGCGTCGTGGGGTGTTTAACGACGTAGAACAGGGTCTTGTTGTCGTTGGCCCATGCCAGCGAAGCGGATGTATTGGGGATCTCGTCGGCGTACATGGTTCCCGTGGTTAGATTCTTAAAACGGATCGTGTAGAGTCTCCGGCTCACAGTATCGTCAGCATACGCCAAGATATCCTGGCCGCTGCTCACTGCCCAGCCGCCCACTGCATAATACTCGTGCCCCTCGGATAGCTTGTTTGCATCCAGCATCACCTCTGTAGCAGGTGAAGGAGAGATGGATCGACGCATATAGAGTGGATACTCGCCACCTTCTGTGAACTCCCGCCAGTACCAATAGTCTCCTCTCCTGACGGGGACCGACCGGTCATCATCCTTCAAACGGGCGGTAATCTCCGAAAACAGGGCTTTCTGCAGGCTCTCTGTGTGAGCCATCACCTTGCGCGTGTAGCTATTCTCCTCTGCCAGTAACGCAAGCATCTCCGGGTCCTTGCGTTCATCGTCTCGAATCCAGTAGTAGTTATCGATTCTGGTGTGGTTGTGGGCTGAAAGTTGCTTTGGCCTTTTTGCCGCAACTGGGGCTTTGATAACCTGCATACCGGTCTTTTCCTTATACTCAGATCCACTACAGCCGAGCAAAGAGACTGCCATTGCCGCGCATAAACTCATCTTTATCCGGGTTGTCATCACGTTTTTAGTCATCGGCTTTTCGCTTTGAAGAAAGCGAATGCAGCAAAACATCGTCGACGCTGATTTGCAAGTTGCTTATCGTTATGCAATGTTAATGGCCCATGTGTCAAGTCGCTGGATGTGTGGGGGGTAACCGAAAGGAGTGGACTGTGGCATCTCGTATGGACAAGGTGAATCGATATTGTGCCCTCAATCGGCGCGGTATCTGCAACTGGACATCGATAGCGCCAGCCATCGTGTTAATTTCGCGAAGATTGAAGCAATATCCAGTGCCACCGCTGGTTGATTTTCATACGCGTGGCTGATTCATTGACTGGCCAGTGTACAACGGCTGAGACAGCCGTCGTGCTGATGACCGTCTACGGGCAGGAGAGAGCTGAACGTCTGGATGACAGCCTGGATAGCATAGTCAATCAGACCCGTCTCCCGCAAAAAATAGTATTAGTCAAAGATGGTCCTCTTACAGAGAGTATGGATGAGGTGATCGACCGCTATGCCAGTGCTCATCCGGATCTGTTTGAGATCGTCCGACTTACCCAAAACAATGGTCGGGTTTATGCACTCAATTCCGGTCTGCAGCACTGCAATAGTGAATACACTTTTATAATGGACAGCGACGATCTATCCCTGCCCGACCGGTTTGAAAAGCAACTGCAATTTATGGAGATCCACCCCGATATAGGGGTACTCAGCAGTGCCATGTATGAATTTAGTCAGGACCCTGGCAACCCGGATCGAATCAAGACGGTCGTTGCCGATCATGAGGCCATAATGAAGCAGTTTCCCTGGCGCAATCCAATCAACAATCCAGCCTGTTGCTATCGAACAGAGTTGGTCAGGGAGGTAGGGGGTTATCCGGATCTGCGCTATCTGGAGGATTACTATCTGTGGTCCAAACTCCTCTGCAGAGGCACACGATTTCACAACTTGACAGAACCGTTACTTCTATTCCGATTCAACCGTGCCACTTTGACTCGACGGAGAGGCTGGGTGAATTTCAGAAATGAGTGCTGGCTGCGCTGGTTTTTGTACCAGAACGGTCAATCGACACTTGCCGTGGTCCTGCTGGCGATGCTTCTGCAACTGCTGCTCAGGTTCGCACCCGTAGGGTTGCAGAACGTCTTGTGGAAAACCACGCGTCAACGAACTAGTGTCGTGCTTAAGCCGTAAAGCTGAACGCAACGGTGTGATTTGGCTGGCCGGCGATTCTAGGCTGATTGGGTCTACCCGCTCGAGCGTTCTCTCGTTTGCACTATGCTTAACTAGAGTCTGCTCATAAAGTTGTTAAGAAGGTTAAGACCCCATCGCCCAGCCAGCCAA
>JASMJM010000173.1 GCA_030749725.1 Pseudomonadales bacterium
GCGGCATTGAGCCGCTGCTAATGCCGCACTACGTGCATGTCACCACAAGCAACAGGAGGACAACATCGAAGGGGTCATAAAACAGGGAGGGGGGTCAATCTTATTGTCCGAAAGGGGGTCAAAATTGTTGTCCATTGACACCTTGATCTCGTCTGAGATTCGTGTGATGGCTCTACTAGTAGCCGACATACTTCCTCCTTTTGCCAAAGGACAAGCGTCTGAGAGAGGTGGAGTATATTAGGCGAATGCCCTTGTCCAAATCCAATTCCCCGGTTTGTTAGGTCATATCGCTAGAATGGGTTCTAGCAGCGCTCAACAAATCAAAAACCAATTCACCCTTGAGTACGTACCCCAAGCAAGCAGAGAATCTCAAGTATCCATCCCAGTAACGACGAGATTCTGCAAGCTATCCATTGAATGCAGGCAACTGGTAAAGGCTGAGAACCGGGGCTAGGCCCGATCGAGATGGAGAGCTAAGCTGTGGTAAGCCTATCGCAGATCTACCCGCCGGTTATCAGGCCAACACAGCATGAACGGAATCAGATAATGCTCACCGGAATTGGTATGAGAGATTCGTAATCCAATCCATCCTTCTTACGACGTTATTGGTGGTGAAACAGAATGTTTGAAGGAATCGTACTGGCAGGTTCGGATACGACGGGGCAGGGCTTACAATTGACGATGCGTCAAATTGGTGACAGGAACGTGGAGGCACACATGATCTACTTTAGATTGCGGAATATTCCCGAGCTATCTGGACTGAGCCAAACTGACAGGGAGTATGCATTGAAAGCAAGCTTTGCGCGACTAAAGTGGCGGCTCTCGTTTGTGTTTTGCGCCACGCTTCCGATAGGTTTCGCCGAGTTGCAGCTACAGCGCCATTTGTTTGAGCCATCCGGATTCGTCTCAGACACCATCTTATTCGCTGTTTTTGGATTCCCATTGATGCTTTTGATCTACATTCCAACGGCAATCGCCATGGTGCGTAAGGATCTTACGTAATCATCGGATGTTGCATGTGCAGCTGAATTGAGAAACCGCTTGTGATGGGTGAGTTCACGGCTCGAGCGGACGTGGACAGACTTTCAGACACGATGGCCTCGTTGACCTCGTTCACTCCCTGGCACCGCTCGCCGGGAATTCGGCGCCGCCGCTGGTACATTCCCCGGCAATTCGATCGCTGGATATCCTGCCGTCGAACACAACCTCGACTTCCGAACTTCCCTTCTCCACACCGAATGTGAAATGGACCTCGTTGCCATCGACCAGTACGTCGTGGATCCTGGAGATCTCGCCATGGGCGACGGACTCGATTTCACCGGACAGGTCCTCGTTGATCCGTAGGATATGTTTTCCCCAGGGAACGTCGAATCCCCAGGTTCCGGGTAATGCACCAGTCATTACTTCTGGCACAAGCTCTGCTGCTACTTCTTGCTCTTCATCAGCTGGGGCTATGATCTGCATGGCGATGTGATGCGTGCGTTCGGCCAGCTCGGAAATCCGATTGTCGTTACAGTCGCGAACCGACGACATAAGACGGTCGCTCAGCACCCCAATCCATTTGTCAGGCAGATCCCGTGCACCGAATCTTGCCCCCAGGATGGAACCAACAGTAGCGCCGTTACAGTCCGTATCGCAGCCGCCTCGCACGGTGGTCACAATACCGTTCTCGTAGTCGTCCGCGCCAAACACGAGGCCCATCACGACGAGCGCCGCATTGTTGATCGTGTGAACGCCATGGTAGTGACCGTAACTTTCCTGAATCCTATCCCAGACGTCTTCCCAGTCGGTGGACATACGGCTCCACGCCAGGACGTCACGCACTGCCTCGGCAAGTCGGCAATTCGCAGGAATTTCAGAGAGGCCCATCTCGATGATCGCCGAAATGTCACTGCTGACGAAGGCAGCCGCCAGCATGGCGCCAACGAACATCTCCCCGTAGATCCCGTTCTTTACGTGAGAAATACTGGCGTCACGGAACGCGAATTCCGCCGCTTTCTCCGGCCAGCCCGGCGTCACGTAGCCGAAAATGTCAGCGCGAATCTGGGCGCCGATCCATTCGCGGTAGGGATTCCGCCAGGTGGCCGACTCGGGCGGCCAGCGACGGTTGACGAAATTCCGATAGGCAGAGTTCTCGGCGGTGTAAAGCAGGTGGAACGGCATGCGACTCAACCAGACATTTGCCACGTTGCGCGGAGTGAATTCGGCTCCCTTACTCTCCAACGCAAGCAGGCCAAGAATCGGGTAATCCATGTCATCGTCCCGCGCCATGTATTCGATGTTATCCCTGGTACTGCTCCTCAGGTGCGTAGCGATGACATCTTCGGAATACGGGATGTAGTTGTCCAGGGGCAATGCGCCGACAGACGCCAGATATCGGTCGATACGTTTTTTTGGCCAGCCTTCCACCGGTTTGCCAAGTGAACAGCCGGCAGCGCGTCCGAGCCAGGCACCATGAATGCGATTGCGCATTTCGTCGTCGGTTAGGTTGACTTCTATACGACGTGGTCCGTCCGGTCGCAGCGCTCGAACCGCTTCCAGTTCGGATGGCTCGGTGTAGGGGAATACCGGATCGGGTTCCAGTGCATCCAACTCGTCGTACAACGCTTCAAATATTGCGTCATCACTGGCTTCATCGGCGAGCGCAACTTCGACGCGCGGCTGGATGTCCGCGACATCGCAACCCTCCTCTCGTCGTTGAATCACTTCTGTTCGGATGATCAGGCGTTCCAGGCTATGCATAGCGCCAATTCCTCGCAGCAAAATGTGCGCATAGTGTATACAACGCAGGCGAGTTGTCCACAAACGGAAAAACGCGAAATGAGACACGCACATTTTCTGGCTCACGCTGTGTAAGCCTGTGGAATGAAAGCGAAATGAGTGGCTATTTATTCAGTGGGTCTGGTCTGCACCAATTCGATACTGACGAAATCCGGCCCCTTCACGAACGCGATCCTGCTCTCCCCGCCCCGTGGTTTCATCAGGAACTCGGCACCCTTGACCTCCAGATCGGCAATCGCCGCCTGCAAATCATCCACGCCGATGCCGATGTGATCCAGACCGAGGCAGCTGTGCGGACCTGATGCCATCTGGTCCACGCTTTCGTCCACGGTGGAAATCAGAATGATCTGATCACCCAGGGTCATGTTGGCCCGGGGCAGGCCGTTGGCGCCCTGCGAGGCGACGAGATCTGCGCCGAACATTTTTTCGTAGTACGCACCCGCCGCCATGGCATCGTGGCTCATCAGGTGGATATGGTGTGGGTGGTATTGGGGCATCGAATTCTCCCATCATCTTTACGTTGGGACCCGTCTCACGGTTTAGTGTCAGAGCAGCCGTTCGAGACTATGTCCGGGTTTTAGTACCCAACAACCCAGCTGTACACAGGTGCCAGATAAAGTACTCTATAGCGACTTGCGAGGCGGATTGAACAGTTCCTGAAACTCCACGACGTTCCCGTCCGGGTCCCTTCCGTAGGTTGTGCGACATCCCAGACCCAGGTCCTGGGGCTCACAGTGGAAGATTACTCCTGCTACCGAAAGCCTTTCATATTCCGAATCAACGTCCGTCACATCCAGACAGATATGCGTAATTCCACGATCGATGACCGGTCGGTCTTCTGCCATGGGTGTTGGTTCAGGCTTGTTGAATTGGAACAGCTCAATATAGTTGTTGGAGTTGCCGATCCTCAGCATGGTTTGCCTGGCCGCCGTACCCTTGACTCTGAGGATCTTGTCGCCAACTGCACCAGCATTGTCCCAGCTTCTATCCATGCTCAGTTCAAGTCCCAGAAGGTCGCGGTAGAACGCCAGAGATCTGTCCATGTCCTTGACTGACAAAGCTGTGTGGTGAATTCCGTTAATCATGCTCTTTTTCCTTATGCTGGATTTGAGTCGATCAGTATGGACCGTTGACGGACTTGGGGCAAACCAGCGCTGATCCGACACAAATTAAACAGCAACGAGTAATGCCAGGAGAACCCATGGCGAAGATGGACTGTAGCTGTTATAGAATCCCCAACAGTTTCAGAACGTCTGGCCGTTGGAGCATCATTCATCTTGGCAACACCCCACCTCGTCTCAGGCACCGCCAACAATTCCGGCGAGGCAACCAAACTGACAGAGGGATTCCATAATCAGAGAAACTGCCATTATGGGGGAAGTACCGGCGGCGTGAACTTGCAAAGCCAGAGAATCCTATTAGTATTCTTAGAAGAATATAATTAACCGTACCGGCAAGAGACAGGGCACTCACCGTGACCGAGAAACGTAAAATCACTAAGGATGACATCTGGCTCAAGGCACGCCTTCTGTCAGAGGGCGCTCGCCTGCAATTCAGACAAGCGATGAACAAGGGACCGGGTGCTGTCATCCTCGATGGCTGTGAGTTACCGGTGACGACTCCCCACAACAAATACTCAAGCCTCGAGGTCGTCTTCGACAAGGGTCACGTGACCATTTCAGACCAAGGCAAGGTCCTCGGCACCGGTTCAGCACCGACTCGCTGGTCTCATGACGAGCGGGAGTACAAGAAGGCATCCTCTGCCGCCGGATCGGATCTCCTTGCCATCTCAGTCCACTTCCGATGCCACAATCATGACTCCGGGAAGGGGTGCATGTATTGTGAGAAAACTATTGGGAACAAGCAGGTTCCATCCGGTCAGGCCCTTTCGGATGCCATCGCCAAGTCGACTGCGACCGCTATCCAGGCGGTCAGTCAAGGTTGGCGAGGGTGTCTGATGATGACCGGTGGCGTCCTGCCACCATGGCGCCGCGACAGACTGATAGATCGCCTCGAAGCAGTGATGGAGCAGCTGCACGAGTCCCTCGACGACGACGTGCTGTCGCAACTGCAGATCACGCCAAACGTCTACCCCCCGAACGACCTTTCAGAGCTGGACAAATGGAAGCAGCTTGGCATCAATGCAACGTCATTCGACCTGGAGGTCATGGATCCTGCATTCTGGCGAGCCATTTGTCCGGGCAAGGCTGAAGCAACGACCCACGAACACTGGATTGAAGCATCTGAAGCCTCGGCGGAAATATTCGGCAGGGGACGCGGTGCCATGGCTGCCGTGGTGCTGGGCGTAGAGCCCATGAGTACATTCGTAAAGGGATTCGAAGATCTGGTTTCACGCGGTGTGTTTCCAACACCCTACTTCTTCCTACCCCCAAGGAGGAAGCTCGGTTTTCATGGTTTCCGACCGCCCACCGCCGACTGGCTGGTTGAGGTAACCGAGGAGATGGCAGACATCCTGTTTCACTATGCCGACACCTTTGATGTCAACCTGCTGATGGATGATCGTCCCGGCCTGACCCGTGTAGGCAGATCGTTCAACAATATCCTGGTCTGTGATGAAGTGACCAGACGCCTGCAGGAGATGGGTCGAATCCCGCCCGGCTTGCCCCGCTCCGATGTATATGAACCAACCAGATTTACAGAGCAAGAGGAGCAATCCGGTTGATTAGCCTGCACTTCTCCCGTGGCAGCAGAGCTGGACTGTTAGCAGTCTACAAGGACTTCGGCAACGCCGGGATAAACCATGGCTAACGATAAATCTCAGTCAGCCCATGATGTCAGAGATGAAGATATCAAACACGATTTCGATCGGGATGGATTCATCATACTTCGGGAATATCTCACCCCTGCCGAGCTGTCAGAAATGCGTGAACGCACTGACCGATATATGGATGGGAAAGGCGACACGGCAATCCTCAAGAACCTTAACAAGCAGGATGCATGGTTCCAGGAGCAACTCGTTAATGGAAAGCATGTGGCGCTGATTGAAACACTTATCGAAGATGGATTGGTGCCGGCCACTGCCGCCTGGTTTAACAAACCTCCGGGCAGTTCATCCATGCTGAAACCACATTTCGATGCCATAGGTAATCCGAGAAGACCGCGTAACGGTTGCACCATATGGATCGCGCTGGACGAGGCCGATCAGCAGAATGGCTGTCTGTATTACGCAAAAGGTTCACACCAAACAAAACATGATGACAGCGCCCTGTATCTTGACTATGACACTCATACGGATCAGGCCGTGGCGGGAGTGGTTGCAGCCGGAGACGCAATCATTCACAGTGCTCTGACAGTTCACTGGTCGGGAGAGAATCGCTCGAGCCGTTCAAGGCGAGCAATTTCCTACTTCTACTGGGGTGCTTCTTCAAAACTGAATTCCCTCGCCTGAAGCATCCAATCATCCTACCCAACAGAGCGGCTAAGTGAGGAACGCGAGCCGGACACAATAAGATTGCGACCCAAGGCTCTGATCGATATCACTACCACCAAGACTGCGGGTACATAGAGAGCAAGATATGACCAGCGAAACTTTGGATCCAAATCGTCACATCCCCCTGGTGAGCGTCCAGAATCTGCGTGATCTTGGCGGCTATTCAACCACTGACGGTCGTACCACTCGATGGCGGCGATTTGTCAGATGTGCCGGTCTATGGAACTTGACGGACGCAGACCAACAAGAAATGCTGAACTACGGTATCGGAGCCGTGGTCGATCTAAGGTCACAGCTGGATATAGAGAAGTGGCCCAACTCATTTGCCAATTTGGAAGACATTGCCTACCACCATCACGATCTGTGGGGAGACCGGGTAGCTGACTTCAAGTCCGCAAAGTCCTCGCTGACACAAGCAGAAAAGATGGCTGACCTGTATAGATTAGGTTTTGTGCGCTGCGAGGGTATCATCGGGGAAATCATGGGCACCTTGGCCGATGCTGGGGACCATGCTTCGCTGTTTCATTGTGGCGCCGGGAAGGACCGCACGGGAATGATCGCTGCATTGCTGTTGGGTATCGCCCGTGTTCCCCACCAGACCATTGCGGCCGACTATGGCCTAACTGACCTTTATCTGCCGGATCCGAAGAGGGATCATGAGAATCCCGATCCCATGTTCATACCGGGACAGGAAGATGCAATCCGGGATCCCGATCGTGCGCCATTGCCACTCTACATGTTCAGTTGCCTGCCAGGAACGATGCTATTGGCGCTTGAGTTTCTGGATGAAAACTACGGTGGTGTGGACGGATACGTTCGCAAGATTGGATTGTCCGACGCACAGATTGACCGTCTGCTGTCAAAATTCCTGGACTGACAGAGGATTGAGTCGGTGGATGAGACAAGGGATCCAAAACGGCACCTGGAGCTGGAAGGTGCACAAAACGTGCGTGATCTGGGTGGATATACAACCATGGATGGCGATCGCACCCGCTGGCGACGCTTTCTCAGGTCGGACGGCATGCATCTTCTAACCGAAGCAGACCAGGACACCCTGCTGGCCTACGGCGTGGGCACCGTCATCGACCTGAGAATGTCGATGGAAGTTGAAAAATCACCCAACGTATTCACCAACTCGAACAAAGTCGTCTTTCATCATCTCGATCTGATGGCAGACTTGAAAAAAGATAGTCTACGAAAGGATTCTGAACTGTCGAACCCGGCCCAGAGATTCGCTTACATGTATCAGCAATTTCTTTCCAAATGCCGGGACAATGTCGGGAAGATCATGGCTACACTGGCGGACGCTGAGAATAACGCATCCATGTATCACTGTGCCGGGGGAAAGGACCGCACCGGTGTTATTTCTGCATTGCTGTTGGGTATTGCCGGAGTCCCGGATGACACCATCGCGGAGGATTATGCGCTGACATCCATGTACCCAACGAAGACAAAACGGCCAACGCTGGGCAGTCCGGAAACAGACTTCGTTCTGGATCCGCTCTATGCATACAAGATGGTCTGTCCCCCGGAAGCCATGTTGCTGACACTGGGTTATCTAAAAGAAAAATACGGCAGCGTGAAGAGCTATCTTCGCTGGATTGGCTTGACCGCAAAGCAGATCGATCGGCTGAAGTCTAAGATGCTGGAAGCATAGGATCCGAAGAGGGATCATGAGAATAGGATCGCAACGCTGATCTGTTACGACCGCAGATCCGGGTCCTGACCAACTTTGTGATTTCTCGTCAACCGTGGCAATCTGGGGATTGGATGATGGGAAACAAACACAATCGCTGTTATTCGACGCCCAACAGTTTCATAAAGTCTGACTTCTGAGCATCGTTCATTTTGGCCACGTCCGGTACACCCCAACTCGACTGAGGCAGCGCCAGCAATTCTGGAGAGTGTTTGAGTGCTCGCGCTGTCAGATTATGTAGGCCCTTGCCTTCAGCCGTATCAACACTCAATGCCTCACCTATTCCGGGTGGCCATACCGGACACTTTTCCCTGACATGATCCGTAGAACCACAGACATGACACCTTGGTGCATTCTTGTCCTCGACCTTGCCTTTGCCTTTGAACGCTTTCAGTGGCTCAGCATTATCACCTCTCAATTCTGCAATCGCCGCCCACATCTTTGCCTCGTCAGCACCGCGTCCCCGGTTCCCCTCGCTGTCATAAAAGTAAGAAGATTGGGATGCGATCGAGGCCCAATTTGCCCTTATATGAAATCCGGGTAAAGCCAGGCACTCTTCCGGCAACCCGGCGCCACCACTTACTTCACCGTCGGATATCATAAAATAGTAGCCGGCTGCCTTACGACCCGCCATGAGCCTTTCCGGCGTCAGCGTATATTCTTCACTGAATCCCCAGCTGTATTTATTGAGATCAAGATCCGACTCCCGCAACAGACTGGCACCCAATTCACCACAGTGCTGACACCATTCCGCACTGGCGAATTCCCACTTTCCAGTACCAATTACTTCCTTGTTCATCTGTTCCAGTAGTTCATTCATTGCTGCCCGCTCCCGTGTTTTCAGATTCACCATGAGTGTCAGCCATAGGCAGGACTTAGTCAAATTGGAGTCCACCCATTTTTCGAACAGGACGTCAGAATCTCTGCCACAATCCGAATTCGTTTCACTCCTTCGTCAACTATGGTTCCTGAACAAACCTCGTGAAACGACTAACAGGATGTTTGGGTGAACTCCACAGGGCGAGATTTGCCAACTAGTGATCATTGCTTTAAGTTCTGCAGATACACTCTGAAATTTCCAGTGCCACTCTCTGTACGCACCTGGAAGGCAGGCTCAGATATGTCTGGTACGGTAGCCATCCTGCCCAGGTAAACTGAAGCTGAAACAACCAGCCGGCGATGCAATTATTATCCGGCAACGGGTGTCTACTCTTGCAGGAGAGAGTTTGAATGAAGATTCTGATCATCGCCGATATTCACGGCAACGCGGACGCACTGGCGGCCGTCCTGGAAAAGGAAAACGACGCCGATACTACTGTGTTTCTGGGTGATTCAGTATTACCGGGTCCTCAGCCCAACGAGACCATTAAACTGCTCGAGGGCATTTCCGGGACCTTTATCATCGGCAACCACGATATCGAGGTCCTTGAACCAGAGCGATTTGCGAACTGGCCGGCAAACTGGCTCGCCTTCAACCGTGGTGTCATCGGTCGACTGGAGCCAACAGCATACGACTTCCTCAAGAAGTTGAAACCGGAAGGTGAATACGAAGTGGGTGGAATGCGGATGCATCTCAAACACGGGGTGCTTCCGGACCGGTCGGCACAAGCCCTGCCGGACACCTCAGACGATCGACTATCGGTTCTTGCAGATGGCAGTGATTGTCCCATTGTGCTTTTCGGTCACTCACACATCCAGTTTGAACGTACCATCAATGGCCAGCAGTTCATCAATCCGGGCAGCATAGGCCAGCCCCGCTGCGGCAAGATGGTCGCCTGCTACGGCCTCTTCGAGGACGGTGAATTCCGTCACTGTCATGTAGCGTATGATGCCACTCCCTGGCTCAAGGCCATGGATGAGATGGCCACACTGGATGAGTTTCCCGAGTTTCGCGACTGGGTTAAACAGGGACTGGTCACCGGCTATGGCATCGGTCGGAACGAGCCATGGACCCGGTTCGCCAAAGAGGGTTATCTGTAGGATACGGGCGACGGTTACCCATCTGCCCATTGTTGGGTGAACTCCATTCCCTCCGTTTTGACAAGAAGACGGTATACCCATATCGTAAGAATCTGGCTGCCGAGGCACAGCCAGCGGCAATTATCGGAGGAATTATGTTTGATGTAGACAAGTATCGTCTGGTGGATCTCAGTCCAAGAATGGTGGCCAGGATTAAGCGACTTAACGGTGACATTGAGGAAGGCAACACGGACCAATACGGCTTGCCCTGGGTGCTTGAAGAGGGCGTCGCCGACTACGATAACACCAAGTACACCTGGATCGGCGGATGGCCGGACGATAAGGTCTGGAAGTGGAGATTGAGCGGTCATTTTGGTTCCCACACGGAGGGTGGTAAAGGCCACCTGGACCACTGGGAGGGTCTTCCTGATGATGTCAAGGGTCTGTGGGAGTATCCCCTCGAGCAGTTTTTTGGGCCGGCAGCCGTATGCAATCTGTCAGCACTTAAACCTGTTGAGACGAAAAATGATCAGGGTGAAACCGTGCAGCGGGGTCAGGCAGTAAAGCCGGAACACCTGAGCAATGTGCAGGAAGGTGATATCGTCCTGATGTGCAGTCCTTATGAGGGTGCAGAGCAACCCTATATGCCGGCTGAAACATCAGCATGGCTGGCTGAGCAGAAGATCAAGATGCTTGCGGTTCAGGTACCGGGTCTAATCTGGGAAGTAGATGCCCAGAAACCTCAGCCCAACAATTCTCCTACGCATCGGAACATGCTGGGTAATAACATTCCGATTACCTATCCGCTATCCAATATCACTTCGCTCAAAAGAGACAGAGTCTTTTACTTCGGATTTCCACTCAGCGTCGAACGGCTGGACGGGTGTTGGATCAGGGCCATTGCCTTTGAAGAGTTATAGAGTAGATATCAGCGTCATTTGAAACGCGACTGTAGGAGTCCGTCAGAATTGGATGATCATACGCTAAGATGGTGGCAGTAGATTAACCCTGGGTCCGGCAGCCTTTTGCCTGTTGATCCCGCCAACCCAGGATGGTATTCAGCGGCGTCGCGTCCAGCCCTATCGCTTTTGGATCAAGGAACGAAATGAAAACTCATACAGCCAATGGAAAAAGCAATACAGTCCTGCTGTTCTTTATCGTCGTTGCCCTGTCCATGCAGGCATCACCGGCAACCGCGCAGGAATCCTACTCACCCAACGTTTATCAAACGTATCCCGGAAACGTCTATTGGGGAGACACCCACGTCCATACCTATCTATCGGGAGACGCTTATACCCTTGGTACACTGCGGACACCTGACGATGCCTATCGTTTTGCCAAAGGCGAAACGATTCGTGCAACGGGTGGCGAGGAAGTACGATTGCGCCGTTCGCTGGACTTCCTGATGGTAGCCGATCATGCTGAAAATCTCGGTGTCTTGCCGCGACTTGTAGCGGGTGATGCCTTGGTCCCCGACACGAAAGTCAGTCGTTACTGGCAACAGCTCATTGCCGGCTTGATGCCGTTGCCGGAAATCCTCAATGCCGACTCAGCCGAAACATTCAACCTCGGCAACCAGACTCTGGGTCAGGCCAAGGGGGCATGGCAACCTGACTATGGCATCGATGAAAACTTCCGACGCACAGTGTGGCATGAAGTGGTGGCAATCGCAGAAAAGCACAACAATCCCGGCACGTTCACAACGTTCGCCGGTTACGAATGGAGTGGACGAGCGCCTGCCATGATTCACAGGAACGTCCTCTTCCCGGACGGCCCCGAGCAGACCGGGCAGACTTTGCCGTTTTCGCGATTTGACAGCGATAACGTAGAGATGTTGTGGGAGCATCTCAACACGTATGAGGACCATACCGGCGGCCACGTGATTTCCATCCCTCACAACAGCAACTTGAGCGGGGGACAGATGTTCAAGCCTGATAACTATGCTGGCGAACCCCTCACAAAAGCCTATGCACAGACCCGTGCTCGATTTGAACCAATCGTCGAGGTCACTCAGATCAAAGGTGACAGTGAGACTGCCCCCTGGGTCTCACCGTCGGATGAATTCGCCGATTTTGAAAGGTGGGGAAAGTCTCCGCAAAACGCCAAAACGGGAGCCAAGAAGCCGGTCTCAGCAGGCATGAAGGCGAAAGCGAAGACGAAAGGCAAATATTCGACAGACCCCAAGAAGAAAGTGCAGCCGAAATCTCAAACTTCCGAATCCGGGAAAAAGCAAACCGGCAAACTGCCCCAGGCAGCCGCAAAGAAGCCACCGCAGGATCCCTATGATTTAGCCAGGCAATCATATGCGCGTTCTGCTTTGAAACTCGGTCTGGACCAACAGGCTGAACTCAGCACCAATCCATTCAAGTTCGGCATGATCGGCAGCACCGATTCCCATACCGGACTGGCAACAGCCGACGAAGACAATTTCTGGGGCAAGATGGGGCTGAATGAACCCAGTCGCTATCGCGCCGTATTTCAATCCATCTACGGGGCTTCCGGATATGCGGGTGTCTGGGCTCATGAGAATACGCGTGCTTCGCTGTTCGCGGCCTTCAAACGCCGGGAGGTTTATGCCACAACCGGACCTCGTATCATGCTGCGGTTCTTTGGTGGTTGGGACTACACGGAATCTGATGCATCCAGTCCGAACGTGGCTGCCGTTGGTTACCGGAAAGGCGTACCCATGGGAGGGGATCTCACACTTGCGGCCAACGGAAAGGCACCCGGTTTCCTGATTCGTGCCGTAAAGGATCCGCAAGGTGCTAATCTGGATCGCGTTCAGATCATCAAGGGCTGGCGGGATTCCAAGGGCAAACTCTTCGAGAACGTCTACGACGTAGCCTGGTCAGACGAGCGAAGCGTTGGCAAGGATGGCAAACTGCAGCCGGTCGGTACAAGCGTGGACGTGGCAAGCGCAACTTACCATAACTCCATCGGTGCGGCGGAATTGTCAGTCACCTGGACCGATCCGGATTTTGATGCTACAGAAGCGGCATTCTATTACGTGCGCGCAATCCAGATACCGACACCGCGTTGGACGGCTTACGACGCAGCGTACTACGGTTTGACGGATCTGTCTGAACAAATACCCCTGGTCACACAGGGACGGGCTTATTCTTCACCCATCTGGTATACCCCTTAATGTTCCTGTTGGATTGAGAGGGTTCGTCGCATGCCGCTATCGACCGGCAATCCTCCAAATATACTCTGGATCTACATCGAAGATCAGGATCCCCGATACGGCTGCTATGGCGAGAAGCTGGTCAACACGCCCAATATCGATGCGCTGGCAACGGAAGGTGTTTTATTCCAACGAGCTTACTCGCCCGCGCCGGTATGCAGCCCAAGCCGGTCAGCCATTATTACCGGCAGCGATGCCATTCGGGTCGGCGCGCAGCACCAGCGATCCAGCCGGTTTTCCGGCGAAGAGATCTATCTTCCAGACGGCGTTGAGACCGTACCGGAAGTATTCCGCAAAGCCGGTTATTTCACATTTAATCGGGGTAAGGACGACTACAATTTTGTTTACGATCGAACGAAACTGTATTCGACCGGTAACACAGGAGTTGATCCAGGTAAATTAAAAGGCGTCCAGGCCGGAAAAGGTAACTGGAGTGAGTGTCCTGAAGGTATGCCGTTCTTTGCACAAATCCAAACCTGGGGCGGCAAACACGCCTATTCCCATGGTGACCTCAGCGCATACATGACAACGGTAAATGCAAAAGCGGTTGACCCGGCCGACGTTACGGTGCCTCCCCAGTATCCGGACATTCCGGAGATGCGCGAGTTAATCGCCGGTCAACTGAGCACCATGATGATCAGTGATTACGAAGTGGGTGAAATCATCAACAAACTAAAAGATGACGGCTTGTGGGAAAACACCGTCATTTTTCTAATCAGCGATCATGGCTCACTGCTGCCACGAGCCAAACAATTCTGCTATGAGGAAGGTCTACATATACCGCTGATCATCGCGGCGCCTGGTATGCAGGCAACGATACCACCAGGTAGCGAACGCTCAGAGCAGACCGCCCTGCTTGATGTTGCAGGGACCTCGCTGGCATTGGCCTGTATCGAGATTCCTGAATACATGGATACGAAAGACCTCTTTGCCGAGGACTTCGAGCGTGAGCACGTGTTTGCATCACGGGATCGCTGCGAATGGGCCATCGATCGAACCCGCTCGGTGATCGGTAAGCGCTACCATTATATGCGCAACTTTATGACCGACAGGCCTCTGGCGCAATCCAGCTATCGATCCAAATGGCCTGCCTTTGTCAGAATACAGGAAATGCATGACAGGGGAGAACTAACGGATGCACAAGCCCTGCCCTATGGCGAGCGTCCGGCCGAAGAGCTGTATGATCTGCACAACGATCCGCACGAACTGGTCAACCTGGTCGATGATGCTGATCACCGGGCGATCCTGACAGAGATGCACAAACTGCTGGATGCCTGGATAGAAGACACCGGCGACAAGGGCCAATTCCCGGAATCAGAAGCTGCTCTTCGAATCGTAAAGCAGCAATTCCCCGAACTGGCCATTGGTCCTGAATTCAGGGATCTGTAATATCCTCTTCTGATGCCCACATCACAACACTGCCGTTCTAACCATGAAAATCGGTTGCTATGAAGCGTATTTTCATGTTGAATGGGCGTCATGATTCCTAGACCATCGCACATCGATCGGATCCGTTCCGCACTTGCCAGAAGCACGGTAGTGATCCTCATCGGCCCTCGCCAGTGTGGCAAGACAACACTGGCACGCGAACTGGTGCCGGTGGAATCGATCAACTATTTCGACCTCGAGGATCCTGCCAGTCTTGCACGGCTGGACGAGCCCATGACGTCCCTGTCGCCTCTTCGGGGTCTTATTGTCATCGATGAAATTCAACGGAGACCAGAGCTGTTTCCGATCCTACGGGTTCTTTCGGACCGTCAGGATTCGCCTGCGCAATTCCTGATTCTCGGCAGCGCATCAGGAGACCTGTTAAGGCAGTCTTCAGAGAGCCTCGCAGGTCGCACCGAACACCTGTCATTGAGCGGCTTTCACCTCAACGAGTTGCCGGAAGAATCCGCATCAGCGCTCTGGCTGCGTGGTGGATTCCCATTGTCATATCTTGCCGCCACAGATTCAGACAGTGCGATATGGCGCAGCAACTTCATCCAGTCGCTGCTGGAAAGGGACTTACCTCAGTGGGGCGTGCGCGTGCCAGCGATTGTGCTAAGGCGATTCTGGACGATGCTGGCGCACTACCACGGTCAGACGTGGAATGCGGCGGAACCAGCCCGCGCATTGGATGTAGCGCCATCGACGACACGGCGATATCTGGATCTGCTATCAGATGCGTTCATGATCCGCCAACTACAACCCTATCATGCGAATATCCGTAAGCGCCAAGTCAAAGCGCCGAAAGTCTACATCCGAGATAGCGGTCTGCTGCATTTGCTGCTTGGGATCCAGAGTCAAGTCGAACTGCACAATCATCCGAAACTGGGCGCTTCTTGGGAAGGATTTGTCATTGAACAGTTGCTGACGCTCGTGCAACCGGATGAGGCCTACTTCTGGGCGACCCATCAGGGTGCCGAGATCGATCTCGTCCTGCAAAAGAACGGCAGGTGGTCGGGGATAGAGTGCAAACGCACGGATGCGCCAAGCATGACCCGGTCCATGACATCGGCGCTCAATGATCTGGGTCTCGAACGGATCACAGTCATTTATCCTGGGCAAAGACGTTTTCCACTGGGCCCGGCCGTGGAAGCTGTGCCATATCAGATGCTGCAGACAGCAACCAGTGCCTCAATACTGGCCAACTTGGGGCTTCCACACCGTTAGGAAGACCTGACTCGGTTCTCAAGAACCTGTGACATTCTACCCGACCCGTATATGGGGGATCTCCCTTTTCACCTGGCTCGTCCGGCCAACGTGAATTCACTATAATACGCACATCCCGATCCGGCAGCATATCCGCTGCTTACATCCCAAAAGGACTCTAAATGGGCGACTATATTCTAGCGTTGGATGGCAAGAACACGTTACTTGAAGTGGTGGGGGGCAAAGGCCGATCTCTCTCAGAGATGACTATGGCGGGGCTGCCGGTGCCTGGTGGTTTCCATATCAGCACGGCAACCTACCGGGAGTTCGTCGCAGACAATAATCTGCAGGCACGTATCCTGGAAGAAGCCGGCAAGGCATCCGGACAAGAGCAGGTCGCATCACAAAACATCGCCAGACTTTTCTCAGGCCTCGATATGTCACCTGCTGTCGCTGCAGAAATCACAGGTGCCTACGGGAAGCTCGGTGACAATCCTGCCGTTGCCGTACGCTCCTCTGCTAACGCGGAAGACTTGCCGGAACTGTCCTTTGCCGGACAACAGGAGACCTACCTGAATGTTATCGGTAACGATGCCTTGCTTGCTGCTGTTCGTGATTGCTGGGCATCGCTGTGGACACCGCGGGCAATCACCTATCGCCAGCAGATGGGTATCGAACACGATGAGGTGGCCATGGCAGTAGTCGTGCAGATCATGGTGGCTTCAGAAGTATCCGGAATACTGTTTACCGCGAACCCGGCAACGGGAGAAAGATCCGAGATGATCGCCAACGCCAGTTTTGGTCTGGGCGAAGCAGTCGTCAGCGGCCAGGTGACTCCGGACACCTATGTATTCGATCGTAACGAGAACAGAGTGAAGGAAACCGTGATTGGCGCCAAGGAGCAGATGATTGTCTCTGACGGTGATGGTGGCACCATCTTGCAGGAGGTGTCAGCATCGAAAAGGGGCCTTTCTTCACTCTCTGCAAAGCACCTCGCCGAACTTGCTGATCTGGCCATCAAATCAGAACAGCACTTCGGCGGCGTCCCCCAGGATATCGAGTGGGCGGTCAAGGATGACACTCTATACCTGTTACAGTCGCGACCCATTACCAACCTGCCACCACAGCCACTCAAGGATCTCAAGTGGGAACCACCGGCACCCGGCGTCCTGCTGCTGCGCCGCCAGATCGTTGAGAACATGCCGGATCCCCTATCGCCCCTATTTGACGAACTGTATCTTGAAATCGGCTTGCAGAACGGGATGAATCGCAGCCTGGCGCGAATGGAAGCGCCACACCGGATCGAGGATATGACCAATGGCAATGTTCACCTGACCGTCAACGGCTATGCCTATCAGCGCAGAGACTTCAAGGCCCCGCAAGGCTTCGATCCCAAGGCCATGGCAGCATTCAATGAGAGAGGTCCGAGGGAATGGTGGACCAAGCTGGTCGACTTCTGGCGTGATGACTGGCTGCCTGGCTACAAGGCCCTGATAGATGAATGGTCTAAACTTGATCTTGCCAACGCGTCTGACACGCAGCTCCTGGATGGCATCAGAGTAATCTCAAACGAAGACGCAGCTTACTGGGAGGAATCCTCGAAAGTATTCGCCACGGCCAAAGTCACCGACGAGCAGTTGCAGGGCTTCCTTAAAGCCGCGGCACCGGATCACAATTTTACCAGCGGCATGTTCCTCTCGGGATTTCCTTCCAGAACCATGCAGGCACAACTGGACATCTGGGAAATGTCCAAAGTGATCCGGTCTGACGAGTCACTAACGGATATGGTGAACCGCACGGCCGCACCGAAACTGCTAACGGCACTACGGAAGCACCCGGCGGGCGGAGCCGTGATTGAGTTGATCGACAAATACAACGAGACCTACGGCCACCAGATTTATTCCCTCGACTTCGCGGAACCCACCGCTGCGGAAGATCCGATTCCCATCATGGTTGCATTGAAAGCCCAGGTACAGGACACGAACTATGATCCCGCCAAACATCATGCGGAAGTATCCGAGAAGCGAAAGCAGGCAGTTCGCGAGATTCGTAACGTCCTCGACGACAACGCGATGGCGCAATTTCGCTGGCACCTGTGGAAGGCCCGAAACTTCTATCCCCATCGCGAAGAAGTGGTCTTCTGGTTGGGCGGCGGCTGGCCGTTACTGCGCAAGATGGCGCGAGCGCTAGGTCAACGCATGGTGGATGTGGGTACGTTCAACGAGCCCGACGATCTGTATTTTCTGCGTACAGAAAATATCGAGAAGGCTATTGCGGCCCGAGCCAACAATAGATCTCTGCCTGAACTGATGCAACTCGCCGCTGAACAAAGAGAGCTGCGCGAAGCACGCAAGAGAATTCATCCGCCCGGCGCCATACCAATAGAGCGGCACGCCAACCCAGCCGCCACGCAGAAACTAAACGCGCCGGACAGTAACGTGATGAGCGGCTTCGCAGTCAGCCCCGGCAAGATTACAGGCGAAGTCAGCGTCATCCTGACGCCGGCTGAGTTCGACAAGATGAAACCCAACAGCATACTGGTCTGTCCCATGACCACGCCTGCCTGGACACAGCTCTTTTCCCACGCGATTGCTCTGGTGACGGATATCGGCAGCATTCTTGCCCACGGGTCGATTGTGGCGCGGGAATTCGGCATCCCTGCGGTGCTGGGCCTCGGCAACGTGACACAACGCTTGAAGAGCGGCCAGAGAATTTCAGTGGACGGCGATGCAGGGCTCGTCGAAATCCTCGACTGACACTCAAACATTAAGGAACCGGAAATGAGTCAAGCAACAAAATTCAAGGTCAGGCTGGAGTTCGAGATCGATATCAGTCCGATTTCGATACTCGACCTGGACAGTATCGAGAAACTCATCAGCCAGGCGGCTGGCAAGAAATCGAAAATGAATGCTGCCAAGCAAGGCTGGACTGAAACCGACATGCGTGCTGCCATGAAGACAAAAGGCATGACGGACGCTGACATCGAAAAGGCCCTGGCAGGCGCCAAAGCAGCTAAAGAAGCTGGCGCGAAAGGTGCGGCAGGCAAGGGCCTGGGAAAAGGCAACAAAAGGGATCCCCAGATGTTGCTGTATCCGAATTATGAGAATTGGGCGGCAGCACAGCAAACACTACAGCAGGAAATCCTCAACGACGATGCGCTGTCGACCACCTATGTGAGGGAAGTCGTCAGAGACCTCACTCGCGGGAGGATTGAATCACTCCTCGAGGACAAATACGGTGCGCCTGACCTCAACGGTGCAATAATGCAAGCCATGCAGAAACTATCCCCGGCAGACAAGACAACACTAAAGTCCGATGAGCCGAGTCTCTTACATGATGAAACCGAATTAATGGATGATTCTGTCGACTGTCGGTTTACCGACATGATAGTCACCAGGATTTAGCCGACCACCAGCCGGACATTACAGCTCCACCAATTGGATACGCACGGGTCACATCGTTGGCCAGCTACTGACCATCTTGTTCTCTCCAGTGAATACGACACCGTCGTGGTGCCCATCGTAGACACCTCCTTCCATAGGGATCACGCATCCACTAACAGTTCAACTCCAGTGGCTTCGTTGGCGGGTGTTTCGATATGCTATGATCCACCTCAGCTACTATACCCTAGAGCACCCTATGGGGAACCTTGCCAGAATCCTGCTGCTGTCGTTGCCGTTAACTGTAACCCTGTCGTGCTCATTGGACACACAGACAGATCCAGGGGAAGAGACAACTGTTCCGTCTGCAGCGCCCATTGAGGTCCCTCTGGATGAATCCGTACCCGAGGTGACTGAACTCGTGAAAGGACTTCTTGCTAAGGCACGTGCTGAATCAAAGAGTGGTCTTCCACGGGGTGAACTGGGCATGGCCTATGAAGTCAACGGATTTCCTGACGCCGCGTTTGCCAGCTATGGGCAAGCCGAATTACTCGATCCTGATGAAGCCCGGTGGCCGTATTATCAGGCGCTCATGTTGGCCGGCCTGGGTCAACAACAAAAGGCGCTGCAAGCCTTGGATCGGGCAATTGACATCGATGCAACCCATGCATCGGCCTGGATGTGGCGCGGTACCTGGTCGCTTGACGTGGGATTGGTTGACCAGGCCGATGAGGCCTTCAAGAAGGCAGAAGCCCTGGGGCTTGCCGCAGTCGCCAAAGCAAGCCAAGCCCGCGTACGCCTGCATCAGCATCGACCCGACGAAGCAGTTGCGCTGCTCGAACCATTGTCACGGGAAGCTCAATACCCGAGTGTGTTTCAGCTACTCGGCAGAGCCTATCGCGAGACTGGTCGACTCGATGATGCACGAGTTGCCTTGGCGCGGGGCAAGTCGGCGCAACGGCTAACTTGGCAAGATGACTGGCAGGACAGCAAGAGAACCTATGAAGTTGGCTTCCAGGCTCGTGTACGTCATGCACAGCGCTTGCTAAAACTGAACCGGACAGGCGAAGCGAAGCAATCACTTAGATCGCTCCTTGAAGAGCGACCTGACAACGAAGTGGTCATCAACACGTTGGCCAGTGCCTATGTGAAAAATGGTGAGCTGCAGAAGGCATTCTGGACTCTAGAGAAAGCGCTCGAAAGACCGCCTGTCCACTACACCATTCACCTCAATATTGCGCCCTTCTACGAGAACCGGGGTGACCCGGCGACTGCATTGGCGCATCTCGATCGGGCGATCGAGCTCAAGCCGGCGGCGGCTCTGCCTTACACCAGGAAGGGGCTACTCCTGCAGAAGCAAAGAAGATATGAAGACGCGCTGGCCGCTTTCGAGTCGGCGCTGCGCAATGATGCGACCGATCCTCACGTTTTCTTCTATGCAGGTGACGTTGAAGCTATCCTGCAGCGCTTGCCCAGGGCAATCCAACGATTTGAGGAATCGGTTCGCATCGATCCGTCCTTCACCCTCGGGCACCTGAATCTCGGCCTCGCCCTTGCCAAGTCTAACCGGCTTGAGGAGGCGCGCGTCTCACTTGACCGTGCGGATGCATTGGGAACGCACGAGAGCGATGTTCAAGGAGCATTCAAACACCTGGCTGAACTGGAAGAAAGGTCAGAGTAATGAGAACAGGTACTAACGCCATCATCCTTTGTGCACTCCTTGCCGAGATCGGGTGCGCCGACAAGGACGTGTCAACTAACGAGGATACACGGGGGTCCACTCCGCCATGGTTCGAGGACCAGGCCGACCTCCGCGGACTCAACTTCCGGTACGATTCGGGACATTCAGACCGATATCTCCTCCCTGAAATTATGGGCGGCGGTGCCGCGCTCGCCGATCTTGACAATGACGGCGACCTGGATGCCTATCTGGTCCAGGGCGGTAAAGTGGTTTCAGAGAATCGACCTGGAAATCAACTGTTTCTCAATCGTGGTGATGGACACTTTACGGCGGTCGCAGATGCCGGTGGCGCAGGAGATACCGGGTACGGTATGGGAGTGGCGACAGGCGACTACGACAACGATGGTGATGTTGACCTCTATGTCACCAACCTGGGTCCCAACGCGCTGCTGCGAAACAGGGGCAATGGGGAGTTTGAGGATGTTTCCGCAGTAGCCGGCGTTGACGATGCGGGTTGGGGTACTGCTGCGGCATTTCTGGATCTGGATGTGGACGGTGACCTCGACCTGTTCCTGGTCAACTATGTGAATTGGAGTCTGTCGATCGAACAGGATTGCTTTAGTACAGCGACCGGCTGGCACCTGGCAGACTATTGCTGGCCAACTGCCTATGGTGCCCCCGCGCGTGATCGTCTGTTCCGTAATAACGGCGATGGCACGTTCACAGACATCTCCGATGCAGCCGGTCTGGGCGTGGCTTTTGGTAACGGGCTGGGTGTGGTCGGCCTGGATGCCAACAGCGACGGACTCACTGACGTCTTCGTAGCCAACGACATGATGATGAATCAGTTGTGGCTCAATCGTGGCGGTCTGCGCTTCGAGGATGATGCCCTGTTACTGGGCTGTGCGGTTGACGAGCATGGTGTTGTCAAGTCAGGTATGGGCGTGGCTGCGGTGGATCAGGACAACGACGGCGATACGGATCTCCTGGTGGTGAACCTGGCCACCCAGACCGATTCCTTCTTTCGTAACGAAGGAACCCATTTCGAGGACGCCACTGTGTCGGTCGGTCTGGCGACTGGGACAAAACGTTACACGCGCTTTGGATTGGCCCTGGCAGATTTTGACAACGATGCGCGACTGGATCTCTACGAGGCCAATGGAGCCATCGGCTTTTCCAGGGAGTCCATCACCGATGATGTCTACGCCCAGCCGGATCTTCTGCTTCGCGGGCTGCCGGGGGCGACATTCGAGGAAGTCGAATTACAGGGCGGTACGGCGCGCGCGCTTATCTACACCGGTCGAGGTGTGGCGACGGGGGATGTCGACAACGATGGCGGGCTGGACCTTATAGTCGTGAACCGCGACGGGCCGACGAACCTGCTCATGAACCAGGTGCCCGACCGCGGCAACTGGGTTCGTTTCCGTGTCCTCAACCGGGACGGGCGGGATGCCTACGCCGCCACAGTTTCGACGGACATCGGCTCGATACGGATCCATCGAGACGTACAGGTCACCGGGAGTTATCTGGCCTCGAACGATCCGCATGTTCATTTTGGTCTCGGTAATGGGTCCTCGGCTCGCAACGTTACCGTTCGTTGGCCGAGTGGCGTCGTGGAAACATTTGGCGACTTCAAGGGCGCCGGCACCGTGGTACTAAGGAGGGGCGGAGGAACGGACGCCGACAGTGAATAGCTTAGGCACCGCTCACAAGAAACCCGGAATTCCCGAATTAAGTAAACTGTCCCCTTAATGGCGGACGCCGGGAACGGGTAGAAAAAAGGCCTGCATGGCAGGCCTTTCTTCATGGTTTCGTCAAGCCCATAGCTAGGAGGGCTAGACTGGGACTACTGGTTTTGCCAGCTGACGCTCAAGCCAATTTGCCTTGGTTCCACCATGGTTCCATAGGGGCTACCGGTGCCTTCACGGGGCGACCACATCGATATGGCGGCCTCATCCAGCAGGTTCTGAGCGAAAGCGGTCACCGTCCATGCCGAGTTCGCCAGCCGCCAGTTTGCACGAAGGTCCCATCTGGTATAGGAAGGTACGGCGTATGCGTCGAAATTCCCCAATTCCACATACTTCTTACTGCGGTGGTTGACAATCGTCAGCAGTTCCAGGGTTCCCATTTCTGCCGGGATTGGCACGTCATAGGCCAACGTCAACGAACCCTTGTGCTCTGGCTGATTGGCAAGCTGGTTGCCACCCAGTTCGACCGGATCGGCCGACCCAAAAATCCATGAACTCTGCGCATTGCCATTGCCATCGACCCATGGGAGTTCAATCCAGCCGCCGGCCTCACCGGGAACTGCGAATGGATAGAGCGACGGGTAGTCGCCGACACTCGTGTCCAGGTAGTTGTAGAACCCACGTACTGACAGCGAGTCGGTAATGCGCCAGGCACCCTCCAACTCGATACCGTGAATCTCGGTCCCGGAGATAGGCGTGATTTCACTGGTCAACGGGCCACTGTTGGGATCTATGGCGATCTCCGCTTCAGTCTTCAACCGGCTCGCGTACATCCAGTGACTTTCAAAATCCTGGAAGAAATAGGAGGCCTGTAACTGCAGGGCGTTATCGAGAAACATCCCCTTGAGACCGACTTCGTAGTTGGTCAACTCTTCGGCCTCAAACTGCCATGGTGCCTGGCTCGTACCATAGCCATAGGAGCCACCGGCCCGGTATCCCGTGGAGATGCGACCATATACCATAATGTCGTCATTGGGTCGGAACTCGGTCCCAACATTCCAGGTGATATCATCCCAGTTCATATCTCCCCTGCCTGCGTAATTGTCGATGCTCGAATCGTGCGGACCCGCCCTCACAACAGCGAAGCAATCGTCGGAGACAGCATCGCTGCACAGGGTACCATCGGCCTGGTAGCCTTCGACGTAGGCATACATGGACTGTGTACGATCCTTATCGTCCTCGTCTTTTCGAATGCCGCCAAACACCGTCCATAGGTCATTGACCACATATTCGGTATTCAAGTAAGCACCCCACATTTCATAGTCTGCGCTGCCAAAAAAAGCCCAGCCAAAGCCGTCCAGGTTGGCACTGAAACTATTGTCCCCGGTGTCGCCATAGGCGGAAATCCCCGGTGCGCCTGCGCAAGCGTAGGAGTATGCCCCGGTCCCCACGTGGGCCATGGCATCCGAATCCGTATCGATGTCTCTGAACAACTGGCTGGTGCCACCGCTCAACGTACCGCCGCTTCCCCAGAGCCCTGCAAGCGCCGCTTCACATTGAGCGAGGTTGTCCTCGTACAAATAATCTTGCGCCGCTGAACCGTGGTCAGGGCCTGAATAGAAGTTGGGTTCCTCGCCCTCCATCGTCACGTATCCGAGGGTGAAGTTAAAGGGTCCATCGAAGTCGGAGGTCAGGGTGATTTCGTGGCTCGTCTGCGTGGATGTAAAAACGGAGTACAGGTAGGTGTCACTGAAAGTGCCGTTGCCACCGCCATCCAGCGCACAGTAGCGGCTGGTCTGACCTTCTGTGAGCTGAGCAACCGCACCAACCACGGCTGTGCCTGGTTCCAGCCAGTTGCCACTCCCCTCCGGAATCTCGACCCAGTCGGCGTACACCGGCACCGCTACCTTGGGATGCTCCGCAGGGCAGACACCGCCGCCCGTGCGGTTGCCCTGGTCGGTATCGTTGGTGTTACGCTGCGCGACGTCGCGCCAACCGAACTTGTAGTTGAGAGTCAGCGTATCGTTGAGGGCAAAAAGCACATCAAGCGAGGCGTTTTCAGCTTCATTGTCCTGTTCGAGCGGTGCCTTAAAGGCGACTTCCCATTGCATGTCATCTGGATCACAGATGATATTGAGTTCATCCCGGGTACCATCGGAGTTGATGTTGCTACATTTTTCCGTGGCCGGGTTTGCCGGGTTCCCAAAGAACGGGTTCCTTTGACACACCGACTCTCCGGTCACGGGGTCCGTAACCGTCAGGCATTCCCCGGTCGCGTCATTCAATATGTATTGGTCTACCGTATTCACGCTGCCGAGGGGAAGCGAGGAATGTGGCGTGCCCCGGTCCGTCTGTCTGGAATAGCGTGCGGTGATGTCCCAGCGATCGTTTTTCCAGCGCAACTGTGGTGCAAAGATGGTCTGATCCGGTTCGCCCACATCAGGTCCAAAGCCGATATTGTCAATCGTACCGTCTCCGGTCCATCTGCCGAGACCCAATCGGTAGCTGAAGCCACTGTCACTGATCGGGCCGCCAAAGGCTACCCGCATGCGTTGGGTAGTCTGATCCGTAAACTCCGCCTCGGTCCTCACATCGAAGACATCAGTCGGCTTCCGGGTGTGGAAGCTGATCGACCCGCCAATGGCTGCCCGGCCACCGGTAGTGCCCTGTGGGCCTCGCGCGACCTCGACGCGCTCGACATCGAACATGCCGTCACTGCCATAGGTCTGGTCGGTCCAAACGCCATCGATATATACGGCGACTGATGTGTCGCTGAAGAAGTTGACGCTTCGCTCGGAGCCGAGACCCCGCATATAGTAGTGGTCATCTTCCATTTTACCGCCGCCCTGGCTGCGGTTGCCTATCTGCAAGCCCGGTACGAGGACCTCGAGGTCCTGTTCATTCTGGATGCCAAGTTGCTCGATCATCTGCTGGTTGAAGCCGGTTACTGTCATGGCTCTATCCAAGACGTTTACTTCTCCCCGTTCACCCTGAACGATGATCTCCTCGATGTATTGTCCTTCCTCGGCCTCTTCAGCCAAGACAGCTGGTAATACCGTAAAGCACAGCACTGGACCCAGTGCGAACAGCAGCAGTCTCTTCATAAGGTTGCCCCTTGTTTCTCTATCGTGAATCGCATGAGTGTCAATCTGACACGCGACAAATGTCGCTCTTTTTCCCAACAAAATCAACCTCTTTGGTTGCCAGAATTGGTCCAGTCTCCACATCAGAACAAAACTATAGATGGAGTTCCCCCATTTTTTCGACGATCTAATGGATATGATGTCGGGAAATGGTCATCAATTAACATGAGAGACATCATGCTGGCGCTACGCTGCCATGATGCACCAGGCCAAGAGCCATATTCTCGAGTGCTCACAACCGGTTGACCAGGATCCGACTATGTTTTCCGGCCCGGCGGCAGTTGACTTATCCCAATGCAACATTCCGGTAATCTGTCATGTTACAGGCTGCTGACCCAACGACTCGATACGGCGCCGCTCGTGTATGTGGAATTGGGTGATGTTCTTGACACTGATTTGGTAGTTTCAACCATGCAGGTGCTATATTGCTCACAGATACAGCAGGGGCGAGATTCCCCATACTCATACCATGGCCGAACAGATCGTCTTCGTGTCAATATTTCCCCTTCCAGGAGATCCAGCGTGTCCAGATTTGAAATCAAAGATAAGGTAGCCGTTGTAACCGGTGGTGCCGGTGGCATAGGTACGTGCATTTCACAGGCATACGCGAACGCCGGTGCAAAAGTCGTGGTCGCCAGCCGGAATCAGGAGAACCTTGATAAGGTGGCGGCCGAGATCGTCGAGTCCGGGGGTGAGGCAATGGCCGTTGTTGTCGACATCACTAAACCGGAACAGGTCGACAAACTGATCGCAGCGACCGTCGACAAGTACGGCAGTCTGGACATCATGGTCAATAACGCCGGTGGCGGATCACGGATGCAGAAGGCAGAAGATACCCCCTACGACGAGTGGGTGCGATTGATCGACTTCAACCTGACCGGCACGTTCATCTGCTGCATGGCTGCCGGCAAACAAATGATCAAACAGAAAGGCGGCAATATAATCAACATATCTTCCATTGCCGGCACCAAGGGAAATCCCGGTATGCTGCACTACTCGGCCGCCAAGGCCGGAGTTAACAGTCTGACCAACAACCTGGCTTTTATGTGGTCCGGACACAATATCCGGGTTAACTGTATCCTTCCCGGCTTGATCGCGACGCCTCTGCTCCGGCAATACAAGGTTATCCCCCCCGACACAGACAAGGACGGCAATCCGGTACCAAGATTATCCCTGCCGCCAGAGCCGGAAGAAGTCGCCGACCTGGCTTTGTTCCTGGCTTCGGATGCATCGGAAGGCATTACCGGCGAGCAGATACCGATCAGGAGATGGATGCGGTCAGAACGCCACTGGGAATGACCGGATCGGCGGGCGGATATTTATGATGACCGCATGCGGTCAGAACACCACCGGGAATAACATGATCGGCGGGCGGATATCTATGATGCCCGCATGCGAGCAAGCCCACGGGAGAACAGATCGGGCTCCCCTATTGCCCCTGCTTTCAATAACAGGGAGATGGGCTCGGGCTTTTCTGCATGGCAGTAGCCCCCACCCAGATCATCGAATGACGAGACCACCACCTCTTTGATACCAAGGGCATCAAAGACCTGTCCGGATGTCTCGCCACCGGCCACGACAAACTTTCGTGCACCGAGATCATACAGTTTTTTGGCAACCCGCCCGGTGATGCTATCTGCCAATTGGGCGGCTTCCTTTACGCCGAGAGCAGCCTGGATCTTTTTCAGATTGGCTACTGTGTCTGACGTTGCTATCGCAATGGGACCTTGGTCGAGATGCGGCTTTGCCCAGTCGATGATGCGACTGACGATATCGCTATCTTCGGCGGCTTCGAGCAGATTAACACGAAACAACGGATGACGTTTCTCGAAGTAGTCCAGTTGGCTGAGTGTCGCCTGGGCGCAACTACCCGCCAGTATCACTTCATGCCCGCTGGCGGCAGGCAATTCGTTGCGTAGCGGTTTTTTACTCTTTGCTGACCCTTGTTTCCATACCCTGGCAAGGAACACCGGCATTGCATCGGCACCTGACGTGCACGCCCAGTCACCAACCAGTTCGGCACAGCGCACAACATCGTCATCATCCACCGCATCCACCAAAAAGAAATTAGTCCCCTTGACGATCTGCGCTTCTATAGCAGCCTCAGCAGCCTCACGCCCAGCGTGCAGGACCGTATGGGAGATAAGACCAACTTTCTTGCTGGTTTGGCGCTGCAGAACTTTTACCAGGTTAGCATCCTTCATGGGTGTGACCGGATCGTATTGTTTGAAGGTGTCGGACATAAGATAGGGCCCGAGAAACATATGACCGTGGAAGACTGTGACGCTGTATTCCGGAAAGGCGGGACAGAAGACCATGCGGTCAGCACCCATGGCTTCCATCAGCATTTCGCCGCAGGGACCGATATTGCCATCATCGGTTGAGTCAAAGGTTGCACAGTATTTGTAATACAGTCGCCTGGCGCCTGCCTCGCGCAAGGCTGCCGCTGCATCCTTAACCACCTTTTTCGCATCTGCTGCCGGTATGAGTCGGAATTTGCTGGCAAATACCACCGCATCTGCACCCGGATCAAGTCGTTCCAACTGATCCAGTGAGGTGATCAGAGGACAGGTTACTCCCTCCCGTTCCAGCAAACTTGCGATCATCATCCCGCCGGTCAAATCATCTGCAATCCCTGCCAATTCGAGCGTCATAGCTCTCTCCTCGATTCCCTTTATCAAGCATGGATCATAACAAGATAAGAGACACAGATATAAGCTGTCGGCGCAGGAGTTCACCCAATACTCCGCTCCTGGAATGACGAACCGTGGGGAAATTGGGTGAACTACGCTACTGGCGAATTGACTCACTTCCGCAAACTACTTATAACTCAGTTCTGCAGGAGAATATCACCCCGTGTTACAGGAGTAGCCGTGACCGAAGAAGTAGACGAGGGTTCCCCTGGGCTAACCCTGAAAACAACTGGCAAACTCATCCTGCGTACCTGGCCGTATTACAGGCCCCAGTTAAAACATGTGATTACCTTCCTGCTCCTCAATATGTTCATGGGTGCGCTGCTGGGTGGCGCAACCTTTGTTGGATATGATCTCCTCAATAACAAAGTCTTCTTAGGTAAGTCCCTGCAACCCCTCCAGGCAGTTATTCTGGGGCTGGACGAGAGTTATGTTCAGACCGGGGAGCCCGGTGACGCGGGGCCCGGCGCTGGTCAGGCCCAGGAGAATTCCGGTACCGAATCGGCAGACGTGTTTCTGTCAGACGATCAGAGACGCACCGTTCTATACAGAATGCTGGTCTGGGGTGCTGTCATCGGTGTCATGCTGATGGCTTCTCTTTCAGGGGTCTACTACTACATGGTTTGGATACAGCAACGTATCAATCAGCATCTCAGGGTGACGATGCTGGAGCGCGCAGAAAACCTGTCTTTGAAGTTCCATGACCAGGCCCAAACCGGTGATGCGATCTACCGGGTATATCAGGACAGCGCCACCATCACAAACGTCCTGCTGGAACTGATCACCAGACCCATGCGTATGATCGCCACGATGCTGTTCCTGGTGGTTGTGCTTACCTTCTTCAGTCCCTGGCTTGGCCTTCTGATCCTAATCGCCGTCATACCAGTCAGCTGCATGTTTCTGTTTTTTACGCCGAGAATACAAAGGCGCTCGAGACAGGCACGTGCGTCCAATAGCAATCTGACATCACGCATTCAAAGCGTGTTCGCAGCGATCAAGGTAATCAAGGCAAATCGCTCCGAGGGAATGGTAATCGAACAATTCAAGTTGGACTCACAGCTGGCACTGGACGCAGCATTTCATCTGCGTCTTGAAAATATCCTGCTAAGCACGGGCGTTATCATACTGACGGTGGCCATATTGCTGCTGGCTGAATACCTGATGGCCGGCTGGGGTATTGCAGAGAAAGCCACCTATCTGGGAGGCGTAGTGGCACTGGTGGGGTTTGCCAGCTGGAACCTGGGTGCCTATCAGTCCGCTTCCAGCTCTGCTTCTGAAATGACCAGGCACAGCAGAGACCTCGTGAATGTCTGGGCAGCAGCGCAGGATCTGTCCGTGGGCCTTGAGCGGGCCTTTTACCTTTTGGACCAGGAACCCGAAGTGGTGGAAGCGGAACAGACGGTGGGCTTCCCGACGCCAATTCGGCAGGTCTCCTGGCAGGAAACCGGCTTTGCATACAAAACCGGGCAGCCGGTATTGAAGGGCGTAAATCTGCAGGCGAAAGCAGGATCGATCACCGCGATCGTCGGTACTACTGGCGCAGGTAAGTCCACCCTGATGTCCTTGCTCCTGCGGCTATACGATCCTGACTCGGGGAGCATTCTCGTCAATGATACCAACATCAGGGACTTGGCCCTGGCCGACTTACGATCCAATGCTGCCATTGCGTTGCAGCAGAACGTGTTGTTCGCAACTACGGTCGCCGAGAATATCGCCTACGCTACACAGAATGCATCACGCGCGGACATTGAAGCCGCAGCTGCGGTCGCTTGCGCCAACACATTTGTCGAGGAGATGCCACAGGGCTACGACACCGAACTCGGTGAGCGAGGCGGCAAATTGTCCACCGGGCAACGGCAACGCCTATCTATTGCCCGGGCCATTCTGCGCGACACGCCCGTTTTGATATTGGATGAACCCACTGCATCACTTGATGCCAGGACCGAGCACGAAGTGCTGGAGAATCTGGCCGACTGGGGCAAGCATCGGGTGGTCTTTCTTATTACCCATAGACTGTCGACGATTCGCAATGCCGACCAGATAGCATTCCTCGAAGATGGCCGGATCGTTGAAATGGGAAGTCATGACGAACTCATGAAACTCGGGGATGGTCGCTATCGCAGGTTTGTTAACGCTGAAGTTGAAGGGGTGGTAACTGCAGAAGGCAGTGAGTCATGAGCGAAGCAGCACTTGCCACATCCACCACTGACAAATTGGCTTTCGATGATCGCGTAGATACCTCAACTGATATCTCATCCCTTGCATCACTCAAACTGCTTGGCCGTTCTTTGAATCTATTGAAAGATGTCAAACTTCTGTTCGCTGGCAAATTTGTGTTTGCTGCTGTATCCATGTTCCCGGCTTTGGTAATCCCGTGGGTAGCCAAGATCATCATCGATCAGGTGCTGTTGCAGAAACCATTCGGCACAACAGATGTTCGTTTCCCGCCATTCATGGACCCCTTTATTGACCTGGTTGGCGACATGGGCCCCATGGGAATCATGGCAGCGATTGTCCTCATGTATGGGCTATTGCTTGTTCTATTCGGCACACGAGGCCCTGGCGGTGGCACTTACGTTTATCTGCCACAAGGCCAGGACTCTGCAACGCAATCGGAAGCCACGCTCAGTCAAGGCAGCAGCACAGCCGGAGGAATCTGGGGACTGTCTGAGATGATGGTCAACATACGATTGACTCAGCGCATGGCCAACAACTTGCGTACGCGGTTATTTGAACGATTGACGCATCTTCCCATGACAACACTGGACGATCATCGCATTGGCGATTCTGTATACCGCGTCATGTATGACACACCACAGGTATCGGGCATCTGCTACACCCTGACAATTACACCGGTACTCACCATTGCATTTGCAGCAATCTCACTCTACCTCATGCAATACAGCTATGGCGAAGTAGCGCCCGAATTGGTGTGGATTGCAGGTGGATTGATCCCGTTCGCGCTCGTCGTTACATTTCCGTTATCGGGTATTGCCAGGCGCCTTAATCAGGCAAGTCGTGCATCGGGTACGGCCACCACCAATGCCATTGAAGAGAGCATGGATAATATCGCTGCGGTGCAGAGTCTGGGTGGCACTGAACAGGAAACGGAGAAATTCGAGGCCCGTAGCTCCGAGTCATTCAAACGATATCGATTGGTCTTCCTGTTCAACCAGATACTCTTTGTACTTGGCTTTATGTGCACTGGCGTTATGGGAATCTATGTGACCATACAGATCGGCAACGGTATCATCGAAGGGATCATGTCGCCGGGTGACTTCGGTGTATTGATTGGACTGTTCTATTCTCTTGGTGCTGCTGCACTTCGAATTGGTATGTATTGGATAACCCTGCAAAGTAATGTAGCAGCAGTGCGCAGAGTGTTCTTCTTTCTCGACTACAAGTCCGAAGATACCGACACAAAGGGCCATACAATACCCCCAATTGAAACCGGCGTGACGCTGGATCACGTTGACTTCTCATACCCCAATCGACAGCAAGTGCTCAACGATATCAATCTTAAACTCTCGTTAGGTGAACTGATAGCAATTGTGGGGCCTACCGGCGCCGGCAAGACCAGTCTTGCATATTTGCTGCCGGGATTCCTACGGCCCACATCCGGTAGAATGCTGTTTGACGACACGGACGCAGCGAACGTAAACCTGGCCTCGTTGCGTGACCAGGTTTCCTATGTATTTCAGGAACACATACTGCTCGCCGAGTCCATTCGGGCTAATCTCCAACTGGCCAAGCCGCAGGCCACCGATGATGAAATCGTCACAGCATGCCGAACTGCGGGGGCGATGGAATTCATCAATACCTTGCCGGATGGACTCGATACGATTCTGGGAAGATCCGGTGATACACTTTCAGTGGGGCAACAACAACGATTGTGCATCGCGCGGGGACTCATTCGGGACACCCGAATCCTGATCCTTGATGAACCCACAGCGGCCCTCGACCCGGAAACAGAAAATGCATTGGTGAGCGCACTGCTGGAAGCCGCCAAAGGGAAGCTGGTGATCATAATTGCACACCGACTGTCAACTATTCGCAAAGCGGATCGCATCATTTTTCTCGAAGATGGCCAGGTGAAGGATGTCGGTAATCATGAGACACTCATGTCCCTTCCGGATGGCGCATATAAACAGTTCGTTGAATTGCAGAGCGGCTAGCAGATCCGCGTACACGACTTCGGTGGCGATTGCAGGAATGAGCACGTGACCCCACACTCACTGGAACCCGGTGGCTATCTTCTTGCCGTCATCCAGTCATAAATGCTGGAAAGATACTCAGCATCGTCACCCGATATCTGTGGGATCTCTTCCTTCTGGTTTGCCAACGCCTGGCGAGCAGCCAGGTAGGATACGCAGTAGGCCTCCAGATTTTCCATACGCCAGTAAGCCATCTCCAGGTGGAACGCCCGTGTGATGATACCGTGATGTATCATCATCACAGTTGGATGATCTGTGCCAACGCGTCCCACAACATCACTCATCTCCGCACTGCCCGGTCTGCAAAACGGTGCTAATCCCACCTCACCTACAAATACTTCACCTTCCGGGGTGAGAAAACGCGGCGGCGCTATCCCGGCGATCGCAAACCCTGTGGCCGTCGGGGGATGTGCATGGATACATGCTTTTGCCTGAGGTTGTCGCTTCATAATGCCAATATGGGTCATCACCTCGCTGGACCGTGCTCTGGTGCCGGCAAGTTGCGTACCTTCCATATCGACCAGGCACATATCCGTCGTTTTCATATGTCCCTTGCTGATCATGGTCGGTGTACCAAGTACAAGATTGTCCCCGACCCTGATACTCAGATTGCCCCCGTTACCATCGACGAATGCCCTCTGCCAGAGACGTTGTCCCAAATCACACATCAGTTCTTTCAGTTTCTCGATCTCGGGAGAGTGAAAAAAAGTATCGATTTCTGACTCGGTTTGTGCGTCAGCACCGGGGGTCCAGTTATATTGCGGGTCCGGCGTTTCGGGTTTCTGTTTCACTGTCTTCTCCAGGAAAAAACTTATTGTGATCAAACTACTGGTTCATATTTCCAATGTCAAAATGACCGGAGCTGCACTTCATCCATAATCCTGATACGTGATACAGGTTTCCCTATCAGTATCGACCTGTGTGACACTGCGATGTCGTGGGCGAATCAGGGTGTCCTTCGACGATGAAACTCGACAGTGTTTTCATCCAGCGTGAGTTTCTGTCGAGTTGCGGAGAAATAGGACGCTGCCTGAATCAGGGTAAGCATATTCTTAAGTCGCACAAAGCTGAGAACACGAACATCATCGAAATCATAGTTCAGCAGGGACTCGCGGTTAGCGCGACCTATGCGATTAATCTTGAAACACGCTTGCAGCATATCAGACAAAACATTTCGATTGCGACGCAATGGCTCCGTCGTTAGATATGCTTCAGGCTCACCAAATTCGGATTTGATGACCAACAACGAAAGCGGGCGATCGGCTTTTTCCGGCAATCTAACCGGCAAAAAACCGAAATGGATAAACACATCCAACTCATGTGTGCCAGGAAAACCATACTCCGAGAAATCGGAATCAGGTAGGTATTTGAAGATAGTCTTACCATAGGGTGTATCACACATCTGGACAAGTTCGTAAACAGTGTAAGGCCTTTTGTTGTACATAAGCACACTGCTATCCCGTTGCCTGATAAGGAACCGGCTTGTTTCATCCCCGACCCAGGAAACCAGAATGTCGCGCTTGTCACCGGAACGTCCGGTCACAAGCAGCCCATTGCCTTTTGACGCAGCGCGGACCTTTTCCGTTAGAAGTTGGACGGACTCTTCCTCGGTTATCTCCAGGTTGTTGCTTGACCAGGGCGTTAGCAATACAGGTGTCAGTATTTCCGTTTCCAGCTCACAGTTAACAACGTCCCAGAGATGGCATTCAGTGTCGACCGTTACGTTCTGGTCTGATTCGATGCTGCTCATATACTCCATGCTTTTTGCATACTTCTTTTGCAGTTTGATTGGATGAATCAAAATGAGGGAATCTTTCTTGATCCTGCGACCGGCAAGTTCAAGTATTTTCCCACCAACAAAAAGCGAGATTTCCGGATCGCCCAAATTTCTACTCAAACGCTTCTGGGTAGCATGTAGAGAAATATCTTCCTGAAGGACATGGCTGATATCTGTCAACTTCAGCGATTGAGATCCTAGAACACCCAGTATGAATTCTTTCACAAATCTGGTGGATACTTTCCTCAGACCCGTGGAGATTTCCTCGATGAACGAGTCAAAATCGTCGTCCTTGCACAATTGTTCAATGTCTCGCATCTTACTTGACTCTGGCACTTCTAAGTCTGCGCGCCGGCCGGGCACAGGCTATCGGTATACGTCATTGGTACTGTTGACATCTGTATGCGCAAGCTTCAATGATCTCTATATATGATTGAGCACGCTAGATATGACTGAGCACGGAAGGGATGACATTAGCAAACTCCTTTTCAGCCAGCAACCAAGCAGGGAGTCTGCCATTAACGCTAGTCAGACTGAATCACCACAGTGCCTGCGTCACCGTCGACTTCCAGGATCTGCCCGTTCTTCACTCGCCGGGTGATATTGCCCGTACCCACCACAGCAGGGATGCCATACTCCCGCGCAACAATGGAACCGTGGCCCAGAATGCCACCGATATCGGTGACCAGGCCGCTGGCGTGGGCAAAGAGTTGCGTCCAGGCAGGCGAGGTCATGGGGCACACCAATATCGAACCCGGTCGCATCTGGTCGAATTCATCAGCGTTATGGATCACGCTGGCTTGACTCGTGATGGTCCCGGGGCTCACTGGAATACCCCTCAGCGTACCGCTGGAATCATCATTGATAAACTGCGTTTCCTTGAACTTGACGCCCGGATTTTCGCTAATCTCCGGCGGAATCGTGCCAGGGGGATGCAGACGCCTGCGCGCCTCTCTCAATTCACGGCGCTCAGCGGCCAATTGTGCGTATTCCGGTATAGCGTTACCCCCTTGGCGCGCTTCCATGGCAGGTTCAATTTCGGAGGTATTGAGAAAATATATATCTTCTGAGGTTGCCAGTGTGCCGATATCAACCAGACGCTGCCCAAGCTCGGTTGCAATCGGCCGCAGCACAGGCCAGGCAGTACCCAGGACGAAACAGGACTCTTCCCGGATGGGATAGTACTTTCGCGTAAACCAAAGGCGGTACCGGAACTGCCAGTATTGCAGACCATCGAGCAACTCCTCGATGTCCTTCATGGCCTGTTCACGTTTACGGGTTGCCTGCTCCTCGTGTTGTTTCGGGTGGTAGTCCCTGTTCTGCACCATCGCCTTCAAGGTCACGAACAGCGTCGACGGATCTTCAATCTGCGTCGGTTCACCGAAATCCAGACTATAGCCCTGGTGACCATAGATCTGCAGATAGCTGTCGAGCGCCTCGAGTATCGGCCCGCTGTCGGGATGTGCCTGAAGCTCGCCCATCAGACGTTTTGCAGGGGTCGCAACGACAGTTTCAAAGAGTGATTTGCTGGCCCGGATCATCTTGCAGATATCATATAAGTCGTCATTGGCCTGCATGATCCTCGACTTGAATCCAGAGAGGAATTGCCCACTGGTGAATTGGTGGTCGGGCAGGGTTTCCCTCAGAAAGCACTGCAGCTGATCGTCTGTGGATTTCGCAACACCAAAGGTGTGGCCGCCGTTGCTGCTCCAGTACCAACCTTCGGCAGCGGCCAATTCCCGAATCCCCGTCAGGAGCTGCTCATCCGGGGCAGTCTCTACGTCTACCCGCCGCCACTTCTCGGTGGCTGCCTCCAGTTCCGGAACGGCTCTTTCGCGCCAGTCAGCATGCTGCCGGTCGTTTACGGCAGTCTTGTTAAACGCAACGTACGTTGGATTGTCACTCTCTGGCATGGTCACCGCGTGGGCCAGATTATCCGTCGCCAAACCATCAGCCATCGTCTGAAAGTCGGCACGTTCCTGTTCTGTCAACTGGTCCAGGAACATCTGTAGATCATGCTGTTCCTGCGCTCTTCCCTCAGGGCTGCTGGTGGCTGCTTCTTTCTGGGCCTTGATTTCACGGCGAAACTGCTCATCGTTTGTCTGTGTGGCAAATCCCGCTATCTGAAATGCAAAGCCATGCAGCGTCGTAAAGCCGGACCTACCGCCCGGTTTCCTGCCTGCCAGACCCTTATGGATGTACAACTCATCAAACAGTGGGAAAGTGGGATCCGGAACATTTTCGATAAGCTGGCGACGGACCAGGCCCTTGATGCCTTCCGGAGCTTCCCACTGCACCTCGATAGGTTGAGGTGGCAGATTGGTGATCGGCCTGGATTGCAGCAGTGAAAGCTTGCCGTCTGCTATCGCCCACTCAATATCCTGGGGTAAGCCATCGAAGTGTTCTTCAACTTTGATGGCCAGGCTGGCCAACTCGCCGAGAAGAGCATCGGATAGTGACGACTGAGCACGCTCGTTTTCAGACACATCTTCCAAACGGGTGCCCTGCCCAGCATCGGAAATAACCTTCTGCTCCTTCGGACCGATGATCGTTTCCTTCACGGCCATGGAATTCCGATCCACGATGAACGTGTCCGGTGTCACCTGCCCTCCGACCACCGCTTCACCGAGGCCAAAACTCGCATTGATAATGAGTTCCGAACGTTCACCGGTGGCCGGGTTTGCGGTAAACAGGATGCCGGCCACATCTGCCGGCACCATGATCTGGACCACGACAGCCATGGCGACCGAGCCCTGATCTATAGCATGCTCATGACGATAACTGATTGCCTGCACAGTCCAAAGAGAAGCCCAACAGTTTCGCACTGCCGCAAGCAGGGCTTCGGCGCCGCTGACATTCAGGTAGGTCTCCTGCTGACCTGCGAAGGAAAGCCCCGGCAAGTCCTCAGCGTTAGCTGATGAGCGCACCGCTACGGCTGGTGCTCGGCCCCCGGAAGGATCGACCAGTGCCGCATAGGCTTCGCTTAGCTCTGCAATGGTCTCTGCGGACAGATTATATTCGCCGATCAACTGTTGAATGGCTGTTGAGGCCCTTTCAAAGGACGCTCTGACAGCCGTAACTTCAGGCCTGGCAAGTTCCACTATCTTCGCCTGCAGATTGTTGTCAGCAACGAATGCCTTGTAGGCAGCAGTCGTTAGGTGAAATCCATCGGGCACAGAAAATCCCGCATTAACCATCCTGGCAAGTGATCTGCCCTTGCCACCAAGCACTTCAAGATCACCATCAGTCGTCGCGAGGAGTCGTACATTCGTTATGTCGTCTTTCATTCAGTTTCCTTTGGGGTTGTCCATGTAGTAGGAAAATCCATTGATCATGCTATTTAGTTATCCTGGCCCACTTCCTGTTTCAATCTGTCCAATGCTGAAGGTGCATCGCTTCAGCCGCTCTGCAGCTCGACAAAGGTTCTGTATGGACTATCCGGATTCGCCATCAGCTCTTCATGATTGCCAACATCACGAATCTCACCTTCTTCGAGAAAGACAATCCTGTCGGCCCTGCGAATCGTCGACAGGCGATGCGCAATGACGATGACCAGGCGGTCCTGGGCTGCAGCCCGCAGGGATTCGACCAGTTGACCCTCGGTGCGCGGATCGAGGGCCGCGGTCGGTTCATCAAGGATCAGGATTCGCGCATCGCGGACCAGCCCACGAGCAATAGACAGACTTTGCTGCTGCCCAACGGACAGGGTGTCGCCGGAACGGCCAAGGACGCTGTCGATGCCATCCGGCTTTGAGTCGATGAACTCCATACATCCGGCCGTCTCCAGTGCAGCCATCATCTCCGCCTCGCTTGCAGCGGGATTGGCCAGCAGCAAATTGTCGCGAATGCTCTCAGACAGGAGCAGGTGCTCCTGGAACACATAGGTCACCTGCTGTCGCAGCGAGTCGAGATCGACCTCGGATAGGTCCTTGCCGTCAATGAGCACGCGGCCGGCTGTCGGCATCACCAACGACGGTATCAGGTAGGCGAGCGTGGTCTTGCCTGCGCCGGTGGGGCCGACCAGCGCCACCAGTTCGCCCATCGGCAATTCAAGATCGACGTTGGTGAGTGCGCGATGTCCGTCAGGATACTCAAAGTCGACCCCTTGGATGCTAACCCCGTCAGAGATGGTGCCCAGATCCACTGTACCAGGCCGATCTTCTTCCGATTCATAGTCCACGAAGAAGAATACCCGGCGGACCGCGGCGATGGTCTCCTGCAGCTTGATCCACATGGCGCCAAAGAAACTGGCCGGCTCAACAATGCCCTTGTAAACCCCAAACAGCACGGCAAAGTCGCCGGGTGACATGGTGCCTTCAATGATCTGATCGCTGATGAGTATCGTGACGTAGATACCGGCGGTGCCCGTCGCTGCTCCGGCAATTGTGGCCACTACAATAACGACCGCCAGGGCGTAGCGTTCGCGCAGAAACGTGTGGCTACTCCGATCCGCAAACCGTTCTTCTTCCCGCCCCGTGCCGCCCAGGCTCTGCACGGCCCCAATGTTGCTCATGGATTCTTCCATGGCATTGGTAGTGGCGGCACCGGCGGCTCGCTTGTTCTGATTGGTTCGTCGCAACACGCCGGAAAAAGGAAAACAGATCGCAAACATGGCGGGAAACGTCGCCCAGGCGATCCATATCAATTCAGGCGATATGTCACCATAGGAATATTGCAGAATGTATATATTGATGAGTGCACTCACCAGATATAAGAACGGCGTCAATGTCAGGTTGTAAGCGAGGTCGGGTGCGTGCGGCGCATCGTAGAGGACCCTATACACCGAGTCACCTATACGCTGGTCATCCAGTATGGTCATGGGCAGACGACTCAGACGGTCGAACAGGCGCGTGCGCAGGTGATTCGCCATGGTCTGGGTGAGTCGCACATTCACCATAAACTCCGCGACTCCCCAGATGCCACCACCACTACTACCACCGGAACTCAGGGCATTTTCAGCCTGGGTCGCGGCGTCCCTGCCCTCCTCCAATTGAGCACCCATCTTGCTGGACCGCATGCCTATCGTCACCAGCATAACGGCGTATATGATGGTCAGAGTGAGCATAATCTCGAGCGGACCCTTGCCATCCACGAAGTTCACGATCGGATTCATAAAGGGTGGATAGGCGACAGCAGTATCACCAAAAGGGCGCTGCAATATGACATTGTCGATGACGATCTTCGCCATCCATGGCAGCAGCAGTACTGGAAACATCAGTCCCAACGCCAGCAGGAATTTAGCCAGGAAAAGACCCTTAGCACGCGTAATCAGCTGGATGCAACGTCCGATAATCGAGAGCGCCTCGATCGTGTTGATGTCCGATTGTACATCGACCCGGTCATCGAATGTGTTCTTGCCAAGAACCCTCTGAAGGATGGAATCCTGTTCTTTTATAGCGACTTCGCTCATGGTCCTTCTCCGACATCACTGCCAGCGATCTCCGCGTTAACGAAGCCACGGTACTTACCTGCTTCCTTGGACATCAGTTCGTCGTGCCGACCCTGTTCCACGATTCGACCATCCTCCAGGAAGGCAATCTCATCGGCATTGCGGATGGTGGACAGGCGATGTGTAATGAGGAATATCACTTTCCCCCGACCCCACTCCGACAGGTTGGCGAGTACCTGCTGCTCCGTCCTGGCATCCAATGAAGCAGTGGGCTCATCCAAAATCAGGATCTGTGTGTCGCGCACGATGGCCCGCGCAATTGATAGGCGCTGGCGTTGTCCGGCAGATAATTTCCCACCGCGTTCTCCAAGTTCGGTGTCATACCCTTTCGGCATCGCCTTAATGAAATCGTCCGCACAAGCTATCCTGGCGGCGGCTTCGAGATCAGAGCGTTTGGCATTCGCTGCTGCATAGGCGATATTATTGGCCACAGTCCCTGCAAACAGCGTGTTCTGCTGCAATGCGATCGATGTGTTGGCCCGTATGTCATCCACCGCCACATCTTTGAGATCGATGCCGTTGACCAGCAATTGCCCCCGGTCCGGGTCATAGAGTCGCAGCAACATGGACATCAAGGTTGACTTGCCGGCCCCGGTCGCACCGACAATGGCGGTCACCGTGCCCACCCCACCGCGCAGATCGATTCCTCGCAGCACTGGATGGGCGTCATCGTAACCAAAATACACATCGCGCCAGGTCGCCTCGATGATTGGTGACGGGAAGCTGACCGGTTCATCCGGATCCACTACGTCAAGCTTAAGGTCCAGAAGATAGAACGCCCGGTCCAAGGCGATGAACAGATCCTGCATCCTGGTCCAAAGGCCAACGAAGAAGCCGCCGGTCTGGGTGAGATCACTAACTCGCTTCCTGGCAATCTCAAAGGCCCCCAGATTCCACAGAACAAAGCCAAGGAATGACGCTGCCCAGGCGCCCAGAAACGTCTCACGTTCTTCAACTACAAAGGTCACCATGATGTATTCGGCGGATACCAGGGTGACTCCCCCTAGCAAAGCCACCATTGCAGTCAGGATCACCATATCCAATCGAAGAAAGTACGCGGTGTTTAGTGCATTCACGGAATCCCGGTTGAAACGATCGAACACCCGGGCCTCCGCGCGATTGGCTTTGACAATTTTGATCGCGGCAAAGACCTCCTGCAGGCGCGAAGTAAGATCGCTGTTGGCCATCCGATTGTTCATGGCACGACGCCGGATGCGCGGGGTATAGACGACAATCACCCAAACTACCGGCACGCCGACAACAATAATCATGGCTGCAAAAATCGGGTCGAACGCCATGACAAAAAGCAGCGCAAACACGATCCAGCCGAGCGTCATGATCGGGTAGACTATGCCACTCTGCAGCAGGCTCATGATCATCGCGCTATCCTGGTAGACCCTGAAGATCGCATCACCCACCCTGGCATTATCGTGATACTTGAGTGACAAGGACTCCGCCCGTTGCACCATGGCCACCCTCAGATTCTGGTTGATGCTCTGCCAGACCCACATGGTGTAGTAGGGAATCAGGAGCCATACGAGTCCTGCGCCCACAGCACCCAGGATGCCCCAGATGATCAACCGGTTACGCACTGTTTTGCGTTGATCCCAGGTCAGTTCCGGTTCAACATTTTCGAGTTGCACCGTTTTTGAGGCCGACTGCTTGCCATTCAGCCGTTCCGGGTCATCGGTGACATACTCCTCGCCCACAAACAGCACCATGGCCTGAATTGGCTGCAGCTTCTCACCAACCAGCACCTTGTTGGTGAACAGATCCGTGCCGACAAATAAAGTGACCAACCCGCCGAGACCACCGACAAAGAACAACGAGCCCAAAAAGATCAAATGCTTCAGCATCGGCCGCATGTACGGCCAGGTCTTCCATGCCAGTGCTGCCATTTTTCGAAAGCTCAACTTCGGCGTTTCGGCTTCGGCATTGCCTTGCTGGTATCCCTGGATCAATCCTAGTTCACTCATGCCTACGGCACCTCATCAACTGTACCTGTGGTCTTGAATAGTGATCGACGATGGCTCTGGTATTGCCGTGAACCCTGCGAGCCAGCCCACAGTTTCGGTTCGTGGGCTCTCTCACGATCTATCCGCGGTGTTCTGGGTCTATAGCACTCCACGTGCGCCCATTCTTCTTGATCGATTGATACCACATCTCGGCTTGCTCCCTTGTGATCTTGCCGGAAGAAACCGCAGCTTCGATATCCAGGGTGATTTCGGTAACCCTATCGGACAGACGTTTTGTTAGCAATTCCGATGTGGCGGAAGATCACCCAAAAACACGATTGCGGTAGCAACCTGTCACGACGGGTGGTCACCGAAACGATCTGCGAATTGGCGTTGCGAGGTGGGAGTTTCCATTGTGAATCGTTTGCCTTTCGCGTCATGCCAGTGACTCGCGAAAACTGATATGGGTCCCTGGTGAGAGCATAGCTGCAGCCGTTTCAGGCAACGGTTTCGACTTGAGCCACGCCAGAATAGGATAGTTCTCGCCCGTACGAGGTCAATTCAGTCGAGATAAGTCGCAAGAAACTCTTCCATTTCTTCAAACAACAGAATTCGGTTCTTTTGCAGGCTGAGGTGGTGGTCACCATCTTCAAGTTCTACATATCTGTAGTTCTTTGGTTTCTGACGTTTGAGCGCCCGATTCATCTTGCGGCCGTGATCAATTGTTACCGTTCTGTCTTCCGTTCCGTGCACCATCAGCACGGGGATCTTGATTCTACTCGCGAGTTTGACTGGTGAATAGAGACCACGTTCCTTACGGCTGGTTCCTAATAGCTTTCTTACTGCGCTACCGCCAATGAATTTCATTTGGTTGCTAACGAGTATATTCAGGTCTGTGACACCAGCAAAGCTCACCGCACACTTGAAATGTCCATCATCTCTGGCAGCAGCCATCAGAGCAGCATAGCCACCGTAACTTGCACCGACGATACAGGCTTGATCATCCTTGTCCAGCCCTTGGAACTTAAGCCACTTAAGTCCATCCACGATATCATCCTGCATGGTTTTACCCCAGTTGAGCAGCCCCTGACTCATAAAATCATGACCGTATCCATAGGAGCCACGGAAGTTCATCTGCAACACCTGATATCCCCGGCTTGCAAAGAACTCTGTCCAGTAGTCAAATTTGGTATTGTCACGAGCGATCGGGCCCCGTGGGGGAAGATGACTGTCGGTAAGGGTTCTGACGAGCCTGCCCACGAAGGCCGAGCGAGAAATCCCTCAATTTCGGTCCCATCAGATGCCTCATAGGTGACCATTTTCTTACCGTGAATGTTTGATTCATCGAGTCCAGGATAGAGTCTGGCCAATCTGGTGACCGTAGTTCCCTGGCCAAGGTAGAATGTGCCCGGGTCTTTCGTTCCAGAGGTCATCACAATATAGGTTTGTTCGGTTCTGTCCATGTCCAGTACGAGAACTTGTCTGTCCTTGAATGTATTCTTTAGCGCACGCTCAAAAGCCTTGTAGCTGGGGTCCCAGAACGAGATGCCACCCAACATGGTACTTCGTATGCCAATGACTGCACCGCTCTTTGCTGAATAAAACAAACTGCCGGAGACATCATAGAGGGGATGGGCGTAGATCAGTTTTTGGTCACCCGGTTCACGCACATCTATCTTGAAGATTGAGTCCCGTCCATCATGTAAGGTGACGATATAGAGCGTGTAACGGTCCGGGTCGAATCCCAGGATTTTGATCTTATCCTGTGAATAGGATTCAAAGTCCCAGAGCGGTTCGAACTCTCTTTCTCCCGGCGCTTTATACAGTACTCTGTTGGTGGCACCTTTTCGGTAGAAGCCAATGCGGATTTCTTGCTGACGATCCGTCAACCATCTGCGGATGTCACGCTTAAAGTTCTGCACAACCTTGCCGCAAGTGTTTCTCTGTAGATTGACTCTGCAGACCTGGGGCTCCCCCGGACTTGCCAGATCAACACTCAACAGAATGTGGTCCGGATCGTTTTCGAGGATATCCACAATCCGATCAAGATACTGCGGGCTCCAATCACCGGGTCTGTGTTTGATAATTCGTCGGACATTCGTCCCATCTGCATTGGCAACCAGCATTGTTGTGCCATAGATCTTGGTGTTCTGAACGTTGGTCATGAAACGACTGCTGATCAGCAATTCGCGATTGTTTGCCCACTTCACCCAGTTGTATCCAACTTTGCTGTTGCTGTTTGTGAAAACCACCTGCCGTTGCTTGGAAACCAGATCCATTGTGACGATAAGCTCTATTCCGGATTCGCTCTGGATCAACGCTATACGCTGACCATCCGGTGATAGCGCGATGCCTTTGACTCTGGGAAGTGCTGCGTAGGTCGAAAGTGGAAGCCTTTCAGGATGTTGTGCTGCGAGAAGGTCGGGAATCGCAAAGCATAGCAGTGTTGTCAGAATAAGCAGGGAGTGCCCTAACAGCGAGGTGTGCTTCATATTGTACTTAGTTGCTGTGATTGGCATGGATGATTCACCAGGTTAACTCACAGGCCGCCATCGTATAGCGTCGGCAACCGCATGCTGATCGCCGGGCCAACCGGCGACCATTGCGAGCGTGCGACGATATTTGCCCAGCCATGGTATGAATTGGCCCTGCTCCACTCAAGCGGCGGCATAAAATAGTCCTTATGATTTGTGTGGTTAATGATACTGCAGCTGTGAATCTTGTCCAAGCCGGTAACATCTCAACACTTGGGACAAGATCGATCGGTACCACATTGGGGGTGGCTCTCGCGCGCCTCTTCCAGTTACCATGTCCGTATTCACATTTAGCAAAGAGATGGACCATGTCTATCTGGGCGAATTCATCAGCAGCAGTGGGATGATCATACCACCATACCGATCTGTCCTATGACCACGCCTGCTGGGCCCAGCTGTTTTCCAACGCAATTACTCTGGTGACAGACATGGGTAGCATTCTTGCCCACGGTTCTATCGTGGCGCGGAATCCGGTTGTTTCTATGGTGAGAGGATTGATTGTAAGTGAATGAACAGAACCTGATTAATGCACTGCCGACATGGGGTGATGCTGATCTTCCCGCCCATCGCGATCGCAGCGCCGACTCGGATCCGCGCGGACTGAGTGATGTCGTTAAGATACTGATACGCACCTGGCCGTTTCTGTTGCCGCAGATCCTGGGGCATTGGCGTGATTACACTCTATTGCGTTCCTCGACCTTGTCTTCTGCCGATAGTGATTGGAGCTATGGCTATGTACCTCCACTCGTGACCGTACTTGCACTTATCGGCCCGGTTTCCGGACTTACCCCGATTGGTGTCAACTGGCAGCTTGATCTGTTGGTTACGGGCAGCGCAATCATGACCTTGCTCACCTGGTCATTGATGATCGTTACAGGCAGGTGGTTTATCGCAGCCGCCGTCTTCCTCGTGTTGATCAGCAGTGGCACCCTTGCATTCGCAGTCATGGTAGTAACGGGTTGGACGGATAACCTGCAGGTCGGCTTGGTATCTTTAGGTTGCCTCGGTATCTGGTTGCTGCAGTTTAGAAGAGCGAACGGGGCAGTACAGGTGCGGATCCGTTTAGGATGCCATCTGGTCTACTACTATGTATTGGTGTGGGTAGGTCTATTGTTGACCACCATAGCCGGACTGTTCACCATTGATCTGCTCAATCAGTCAATTCTGCAAGCCAAACCACTGACCCCTTTCCTGGCAGACTTCATCGGCCGGCCGGATATCGCCAGAGACAGCATCGAAACCCTGACAGTTGCCCAGCGACAGGAACTGCAAGTAACGTATATGGTGCTGGTGGTCGTAGTCGGGTTCCTGATGTTTCCATTCGCTGCCGTATTGCCTTATTACAATGTGTGGATCATGCAACGCATCAACCAGGATTTGAGACTGGCACTGGTTGAACGCTGGCACCAGCTTTCCCTCCGATATCACAGTGACCACCGCGTGGGCGATTCCGTCTATCGCATCTACCAGGACAGTGCCCAGGTAACTGCCATCATCGGTATGCTGATCTCGGTGATTCAGCAACTGACAATGTACCTGGTCACAATCCTCTTTGTCACTGCCCTCGATCCCCTGCTGGGATTGCTGGCGGCAACGATTGGCATCATTGCCATTATCTGGGGTCACTGGTTTTCGCCTCGTCTGCGTGTCAGATCACTGGTGGCCCGGGAAGCCAATTCAGATCTGACATCACGTATCCAGGAAGTTTTTGCTTCCATCAAGGTGATTAAAGCCCATGGCACCGAGGGGCTTGAGCAGCAACGCTTTGAAAAGGATTCGGTGGTGGCTTTCAATTCTGCCTACAAGGTGCGCTCATTGACCGCCATCGTCACAATCGTCATGTTTACCCTCAGCGCTGCCATATTGATCGGTGGGGAATTCATGATGGCAATCTGGGCCAATGAGAGTCGAGAGACATTCGCTGCCGTACTGATTGGATTGATCGGCCTTAGCTTTGTTAAGTGGAACCTGGCTGCATTTCAATGGGCACAGGGGGAGTTTTTCAAGACCAGTAGTCAAGTGCGGGGATTGCTGCGCTCATGGACCAGCGCCCAGGACATGTCAATGGGCATCGATCGTGTATTTCACATCCTCGACATTGAGCCGGATGTGCAAAATGACCCCAACGCTATTCCCCTGCCGCCATTCAGTGATGAAATCACGTTCGACAACATCAGCTTTGCCTACGAAGCGGACCGTCCGGTGTTGCACAATGTCAGTTTTTCTGCAAAGCCCGGCACCATCACCGCAATCGTTGGGCCAACTGGTTCCGGCAAAAGCACACTGGTAGGACTGTTGACGCGTATCTTCGATCCGGATTCGGGCAGTATCACCATCGATGGCAACGACCTGCGCAAGCTGGATCTGGACAGCCTGCGTGGCAATGTCTCTATCGCGTTACAGGAAAACGTCCTCTTTGCCATGTCGGTACGAGACAACATTCGCTATGTAGTACCAGATGCTACAGACGATCAAGTTCGTGTTGCAGCAGCGGTCGCCTGCGTCGATGACTATATCGATGAACTGCCGCAGGGCCTGGATACGATACTGGGTGACCGGGGAGGAAAACTCTCCACCGGGCAACGTCAAAGACTCTCTATTGCCAGGGCAATAATGAAAGACGCGCCGATACTTATCCTCGATGAACCTACCGCCGCGCTCGATGCGAACACGGAGCACCGGGTGCTGGAGAGACTTGCCGAGTGGGGCGAAGGCAGAGCCATCTTTTTGATCACGCATCGTATCTCAACCATACAAAGGGGTGACCAGATCCTTTATATCGATCAGGGCGAGATTATTGAAAGCGGTTCTCATGCAGAACTTATGCAGATAACCGGAGGACGTTACCGGCGTTTTGTCGAAACGGAATCGTCCTTATCTAACCGTTCCAGTGAGGCGGGAGATGGCAGCCATGACTGACACAATGGACGTCAAAACGTCACTCAGGTCAACGGAAGAGAGTCTGGACCAAGCAGCACATGCACTGGATGTTCATACTGACACCAACTTTTGGGAGGCCATTCGAATAGTTGGTCGCGGCATTACCTACATCAGATATTTCAAGGTACGATTCCTGCTGAGAGCTTTGTTATTCTGGCTGAGTCTAATGTCACCTCTCATTCTTCCCTGGCCAATCAAGATCGTCATCGACAACGTCATTCTTGGATTGCCCATGGGTCAGGGTACTGTCTACCCTCCTTATTTTGTGCCCTTTATCGAGTTTCTGGATGGCAGGGATCCCGTGGAAATCATGGCCTGGATCGTTGTCCTCGCAGCGTCCTGGGTCATTCTCTTTGGCGCCTTTGGTACTGGAGCAGCTCAGACGTGGACGGAAGGTTTCCTTGCTGAGGGTCACGACACCGCCACACGAACCGAAAACGAAGCGAATGAAGCGGCCAGCAAATTATCCGGTTTGGTTGGCCTGATTGAGTTCAGACTGGTTCTCAGGCTCACCCAGGCCGTGAATCACCTGATTCGAGTGCAGTTGTTTGAGCGGATCAATTCACTGTCCATGAAAGAGCTAAACGATCAACGGATCGGTGACAGCGTATACCGAATCATGTACGACACACCATCGATCACCAACATATTCTATCAGGCAGTCCTGTCACCGGTATCGGCTGTGTGGACCTTCTGCGTCGTGCTGGCAGTGATGTCCTACAGTTACGGCGACGCACCTGAATTGATCTGGCTGGTGTTGCTCATGCTGCCGTTACAAACAATCGCCATGACTCCTTTCTTCCGTCCCATGAGGCGACGCGCTCAAGCCAGTCGTGCCGCCGGATCTGTTACCACTGGCAATATCGAGGAAGGCATGAGCAACGTGCTTGCCGTTCAAAGTCTCGGTGGCAACAAGCGCGAACGCCAGCGTTTTGGCAAGGTCAGCAACGAATCCTTTAGACGATTCAGGGGACAGATACTGGTGGATATTCTCCGGGGAGTATCCTCAAAGGCGGCCGGTGGTTTGCTCGGACTGCTCGCTTTCTACATGATCACCAGCAGAGTCATCGAGGGTATGTTGACACCCGGTGATTACGGTGTGCTGCTATATTATTTCCTGTGGCTAGGCGGTTCACTAACCGCTCTTCCCTATGTGTGGTACCGCATCCAGGAAAGTATTCCCGGTATCCGACGCGTCTTCTTCATCATGGATTTACCTAACGAGGTAATGCGTGGCGGAATAGATATTCCACAGATTGAGGATGCAATTGAATTCAAAGACGTTGGCTACACTTACACCGATGGACGCAGGGCACTGAGTGGTATAAACCTATCCACCCGGATTGGGCAGATCGTCGCGTTTGTCGGCCCAACCGGCGCAGGCAAAACCACCCTGGCCTATCTGGTGCCCGGCTACTATGAACCAACAGAAGGAAATGTGTTGGTGGACGGAGTCGATCTGAGTGAGATATCCCTCGCCAGCCTTCGACAGCAGGTTTCCTATGTATTTCAGGAATCCCAGTTATTCTCAGATTCAATCCTGGACAACATTCGTTACGGTAAACCGAATGCAACGCTCGAAGAGGTCGAGCAAGCCGCGCGTATTGCCGGTGCTGACGACTTTATCAAGGCACTGCCGGATGGATATGATACGCGCCTTGGAACAGTCACCAGCAAAATCTCCGTGGGCCAAAAACAGAGAATTGCTATTGCCCGGGGCTTGCTCAAGGATTCCAGCATCCTGATCCTCGATGAACCCACATCTGCTCTGGATCCTGAAACAGAGGCTTACCTTGTGAACGCTTTACATGAAGCCGCCAAGAACAAACTCGTCATCATCATTGCTCACCGCCTTTCTACCATCGCGCATGCAGACACAATCGTATTCCTCAAGCAAGGTGAGATACTGGAGCAGGGATCCCACCAAGAGCTGTTGGCTGATCCCGAAGGGGCATATCGGCATTATCTGATGTTGCAGGCTGCTGACACAACGACGGTATAACGGCCATTTTGGGTGATGTTCCCGACACTCACTTGGTGAATTCAATTGAGCAGATGTTATATTGACTGAATCGAGACACGCGAATCCTGATGCTTGACGCACCCACGGCAGCCGATGATCCGCAAAACGCTTGTAACAAGGAGTACTTCGATGTCCCAACTCAAAGACAAGGTTGCTATCGTGACTGGCGGTGCCGGTGGGATCGGCACCTGCATAGCCATGGAATACGCCAAAGCGGGCGCGGTGGTGGTCATCGCCAGCCGAACTCAGAAAAACCTGGATAAAGTTGCTGAAAATATCCGTTCTTCAGGTGGCGAATGTCTCGTCGTCGCCAGCGATGTCACAGACCCGGCGCAAGTAGACAACATGATCCAGCAAACCGTTGGCCGGTATGGCCGTCTGGACATCATGGTGAACAACGCCGGTGGTGCTCTCTATATGAAGCCTGCGGAGGTGCTGTCTTTCAGGGAATGGCGCGAAGGAATCGCCCTGAATCTTGACAGCGTCTTCCTCTGCAGCGCCGCAGCCGGTAAGGAAATGATAAAACGAAATGGCGGCAAGATTATCAATATCTCTTCAGTTGCCGGTATCAAGACCTCACCGAATTTCGTTCACTACGGTGCCGCGAAAGCCGGTGTCATCAGCCTGACCAAGTCACTGGCGGAATCCTGGGGACCACACAATATTACTGTGAATTGCATCGCCCCGGGTCTGACTGCAACCGAAGGCGTCAAGGACTGGTTACCCCCGGACAAGAAACCAGATGGTACACCCGTACCCGTGCTACAGCTTCCATCCGGTCCTGAACACGTTGCTAATCTGGCAGTCTTCCTCGGGTCAGCGGCAGCAGACCGTATCACCGGTGAAACCATACCCCTCAGGTCTCTCGTTAGCTTTGACCGTTGAACGAACCATCTGACGACGTACAACAATACGCGAAGACGTTCGCTACCGCTCAAGTGGATTCACATGGCGCACACCAACGAAACGCCTGAAGTCGTAGTCGGCTGAATAGATGGCGGCACCGAGCTCTATGGCTAAAGACGCTAACATGGTATCTGATGTGAGATTACCTGCTGTTCCTACTTGTAGCTGTAAGTTGCGGAAAACCTGCCACTGATTCTCGCCCCCATCCACAAAACTGACATAAGGTTGCGCTAACCACTCGTCAACGTAAGCGATTGCTTGTTCAGGGGTTAACGGATTACTTAGGATGCCTGGTCGCGTTGTGATTCTGATGAATGCCAATATGACAATCCAGGCAAAACCGACCTCTTCACTCGCCGACAGAGTTTGTTCCCACCAGCTTCTTGCCTTCGCATGATGCGTTGAGTCACTGTTGACCGCATAAATCAGCAGATTGGCATCGACCAGGATCATTTGCGAAGCTTGAGTTTTCGAACGATCTCGTCGTCTTCCAGTTGATCTGCGAGCTGAAGACTCTTGGTGAGGTCATAACTCGGATCTGGTTCCCCCAGAGAACTAGTCTTAAGTTTATATCTGCGTCTGGGACGAGTAGATTTAGCTAATCCTCGTTGTAGTGTCTCGTTCACGACTTGCTTATAGGTCTTGCCTGTCTGCTTGGCAATCTTCTTTAGTTTTCGATCAACAGCATCGTCAAGAGTTAATGTCGTGCGCATAATAATGTCCTTGCAGGCATTAGACATCATAGCACACGAACATGAGGCATCAAGGCATCAATTCATCTGCTGCCCTCAACAGGCAGATATCTGGCGTTCGGATGTGCCCAGGCGCTCGCCAGGAGCAATCTGCCATCACTTCAGAACAAGCACGTCGCTGTTGACGTGATGCAGGATGGCTTCTGACGTGTTTCCCAAGACTAATCCACTCGGTCCGTGGCGCTGTGACGTTCCCATGATCAGAATCTCGGCGTCCTTGTCGTCAACCAGCCTTTCGAGGGCGACGTGGGGCGTACCTTCTGCGGCATATATCTGCTCCGGTTCGATTCCGGTCTTACGCGCCAGATCACTCAGTTTGTTGGTGATCTCGTCACCAACCGTTTGTCGCATCTGAACGGTGAATTGGCTGATCCCGGGGAATGCGTTGACCAGATACAATTGTCCATCCAGTGTTCTGCGCATCTGATCCGCAGCGCGCAGTATTCGTTCGCTCAATTCCTCCTGGTCGGGGTCTGCAATATCGATGGCGGCAACGACCAGTGGCTGACTCTTCCACGTCAACGGTTTTACCAACATAACGGGCACGTCTGTATGGCGAAGCAGGTGCCAATCCTGCGGTGTGCGGATGACCTCCGGCACCGGATGATTGGTCGATTTCTCGATTAGATCCGCCGCCAGTTCCGTGGCTGCATCGATGATGCCCTGGAATTCATGCTTGCGCCACAGTACCGCTGAATCCACTTCCAGGCTTGTCGATTCCAGGATGGGTGAGAGCAGCAGCTCAAGCATGGTTTCTTCAGTGGTGATGAGGCGCTTCTTGAGCACCTCATTGCGCTCAAAGTCATCCGTCGTAGAGGGGTGAAGGGCCTCGTAGATCACTTTGATGGCACGTATACCGGCACCGCTCGCCTTGGCAATCTGCTCTGCCTTTTGCAGCACGATTTCACCATCGTCCGTGTGATTAACGACTGCCAGTATGTGTTTTATGTCGTTTAGCATGATATTGGCTCCTTGACAGAAAAGTAGTGTGCAGCCACCGATCTTCATCGTAGATCGGAATGAGGGGCAACGTCTACCAGAACTTCCGCAAGAAATGCAACGACTCCTTTCTTGGTAGTTTGCCACCTCCTGTTCTGCTTACTTGCCAAACTGCACGAAACGTGGAGAATTCTACTTATCCTGACAAAAGAGGAACTGCAATGAACAATAAATCCCTGTTTTTGGTGGCGGTTACCGGGTTGCTCCTATCCTTGTTGACCCATGCCGATATTCAGCGCGCAGCAGATGGTAAGCCGGATCTGACCGGTACCTATGACACTGCCACGGTGACCCCAGTGCAACGCCCACCGGCACTCGGAAACACCCTGACGCTGTCGGAGGAGCGAGGTCGACAGATTGCCGCCCAAGTGGCTGCCGTAAAAGCAGCAGGCGTTCGGAGCAGCGACCCGAAGCGGGATGCACCACCGGTGGGCGGGGACGGTTCCACCGGCCCTTCGGGTAACGTCGGTGGTTACAACTTGTTCTGGGTGGATTTCGGTGACACGGCGATCAAGATTAACGGCGAGTACCGGACCTCAATCATCATCGACCCACCGAATGGTCGATATCCTGCTATGACGCCGGTGGCCCAGATGAAGATGTCTAAGCTGTTCGGACAGGTCCTTTATAAGAACGAAGGTGATGCCTGGTGGCTCAAAGAGAAGGGACCAGGCCCCTACGACGGCCCCGAGAATCTGACACTGAGCGATCGATGCCTGCTGGGGTTTGGGTCCACCGGAGGGCCGCCCATGCTACCCACCTTGTACAACAACATGAAGAGAATCGTACAGACCCCCGATCACGTGATGATCCTGGTTGAAATGGTGCACGATGCGCGCATCGTCCGGCTGAACAGCGAACACGTCGATCCGTCAGTGCGCAAATGGCTGGGTGATTCCATCGGCTGGTGGGAAGGCGACACGCTGGTGGTGGATACCACCAATTTCACCAACCAACCATCGCTATACGGAGCCAGTGGGGATCTGCACGTCGTTGAGCGATTCAAGCGTACCGACAAGGACAGCCTGCTTTACAGTTTCACTGTGGACGACCCGAAGTCCTGGTTGGCGCCCTGGAGTGGTGAGTACCCATGGCCGGCAACGAAGACCAGCGTGTATGAGTACGCCTGCCACGAAGGGAATTATGCCATGGGAAACATCTTGCGAGGTGCACGACTGCTTGAAGGCGAGGCCATCGCCGGGGATGCACGTAACTAGTCTGGCAACGGGGAAACCAAGCGCCTGGTGTAGATTGATCGGCTGCGCTGGCAGTTGAGTATCCAGCCGTCGGTGGTACCGCCACGGACTGTTCCTGCCCTTGACCAGTCCATGCTTACCTTCCGGTTTCTACCGATGTGACCCAGTCTTTTACTCTGTGTTCGAGAATAGGTAACGGCAACGCTCCGCCACCCAGGATTGTGTCGTGAAAGAGACGAATATCGAACTTGTCGCCCAGTGCATTCTCTGCAAACTGACGTAGTTCCAGTATTTTCAGCATGCCAATCTTGTAGGCGGTCGCCTGTCCTGGCCACACCATATAGCGACGGACTTCTGACCTGGCAGTTGCATCAGCAATGGGTGTTTTTTTCTTAAAATAGGTGATGGCCTGTTCTTCCGACCAGCCCTTTGCATGTATTCCTGTATCCACCACCAGTCGCACTGCACGCCACATTTCACCACTGAGGCGGCCAAGGTCCGAGTAGCTATCCTGATAGGCACCCATTTCCTTAGCTAACAGTTCTGCATACAGGCCCCATCCTTCGGAATAAGCCGCGAATCCTGCCTGGGTTCGAAATAACGGTATGGTGGTAAGTTCTTGCGCGATGGATATCTGCATGTGGTGACCGGGCAGGCCTTCGTGAACTGCAACAGCTTCCATCTCGTATCTCGGCATAGCTTTCATGTCCGATAGATGAGCGTAATACACGCCGGGACGGGAGCCATCTGGTGTACCGGGAAAATAGTGTGCAGCAGCGCCATCCTGTTCTCGGAATGATTCCACCCGTTTAACGACTAGGTCCGCCTTCGGTAGAATACCGAAGTAATTCCCTAGCTGCTGTTTGATGAAAACATAGTAACTTTCCGTATCCGTGATATAGCCCTGACGACCTTCATCCGTATCGGGGTAGTAGAACTGGCCATTCGTTACCAGATAGCTGAAGAACGCCTGCAAGTCTCCCTCAAAACCGACTTTTGACTTGATGGCTAACATCTCACCCGTGATCCGCTCAACTTCACGCAAACCTATGTCATGTATTTGGTCTGCAGTTAAATCCGTTGTTGTTCTCGCTTTGAGACTGTACTCATAAAAAGCCTTGCCGTTGGGCAGATGGCCAACGCCACGAGCGATGTCGTCGGTATTCTCAATGTCAGCTTTGAACCAGCTGATCAAGGCTGCATAGCTCGGCTTAAAATGAGACAGGAGTGCTTGTCTTGTTCCCTCTCTTAACGCATCAGCCGTTGCTTCATCGATTTTGCCTTCCTCTGCGAGGGCGGAGATCTTCCTCTGAGCATCTGCCCATAGGGGGGCTGCCTCGTTGTCGTCCGTAAAAGGCGCGCCCCTGACCAGATTCGTTGCTTGCTCGACAACACCCTCATAGGCAAACCGCGGCGGGCGCACTCCTTCATTGGCGTGGATTTTCGCTCTTGCCAGCAGATCTGAAATGCCTTTGGCTACGCCGGCAATACGCTTGTTGTAAGCTACCATATCGCTCTCGTTATCGACCTTGTGATAGTTGATCATGAACTGTGCAAGCAATGCTTGCGCGCCTTGCATTTGTACAAAAATGTAGTCACTACGCATAAACTCTTGGGCCGCTGCCGCTTGTTCGTATTGATAGACCCACAGGTCATAGGATGTTCTGGCTTCCGGTTCGAGCTTGTCGTAATCAAACTGGGACTGCAACTCTGTAACGGTTGCAGCACGCCATGCAAGTTGGCGTTTCTCCTCGGCTTCAGTAAATTCGTTGAATTGATCGTACCTGTCCTTACGACCCAGAATCGTCAGCGCTAGTGGGCTCATCTGTAACTGCTCTTCAAATCTTGCCGAGAACCACTCGTTGAGTCGTTCAGTTTCAGATGTCTGTGTGACTTGAGAACGATCGGATTCAGACGTGCTCTTGAGAGTTTGGTTGAGATCATCGTTGGGTTGACAGGCGGCCAACAACCCGATAATGCCAAGGAGCTTTACGAAGTTGCGCATGGGATACATTCCTAGCTTCTTTGCCTGGTGACTGAAGATATCCGGGCTAGTTTACGCTATCATCCCCGCCGCCGACCAATCTCAAATCCCTGTCGATGGTTCACCGTCCGTATCTTCATCAACTTTGACTCGCTGTGAGAAACATGTTCTATTTTAGTTATCCTCAATGCGATCTGTTCGTGTTTTAGCAGCGTGATCACTGAATTCATCATATGAGTTGTAGGGACACAGCGAGGAGAGATTACTCACCAATTGATAGGAGTGAATTAGCATGCGTATCGGTTTGATGATCGAAGGCCAGGCAGGGCTTACCTGGGAGAGGTGGCGACGGATCTTGAGAACAGCGGAGGCGCTCGGAATTCCATCTGTATTTCGATCCGACCACTACCATACCGGTCGTCAGACCAATGCACTGGAAGCCTATCTGTCCTTCGTTATGGCAGCCGAGGAAACAAACAACCTCCGCTTTGGCTCACTGGTAACTCCCATGACCTTTCGATCTCCCGTTGATGTCGGCCGCATGGCGGCACAGATCAGCCAGTTGAGTCGCGGCCGTTTTGTGCTGGGGCTTGGTGCCGGCGACATCCCCGCTGAGCACGAAACCTATGGCATCAACTTCCCGTCGGTGGGAGAACGCATCGATCGTTTGGAGGAGGGAATCGAGGTCATCAGGACTCTGTGGGGCCCAGGTCCTGCATCCCACGAAGGGAAATACTACAAGCTGCACGAAGTCGACTGCCTGCCGAAGCCCACGGAAGGCATTGATTCCCCGATGCTCATCGGCGGTAACGGCGAGAAGCGCATGCTGCCTATGGCCGTTAAGTACGGATCAGAATGGAACTGTATGCCGCTGCCCATAGACGTTTACAAAAGGAAGGCACAGGTGGTGAATCGATTGTGCGAAGAATCCGGCCGGGATCCCCAAGGTCTGCAGCGCTCCATGATGTCCTTTGGCCTGGTTGCCCATAACCCGCATATGCTGGATCGCATCACCAGACGTCAGATGCGGGCCTATGGTGCGACCGGTTCTCCTGCAGCCTTTCGTGAGAAGTTCTCCAGCAGGGGGCACTTCATCTGCGGATTGACCAACGAGGTCGCGGATCTTCTTCATCAATATGCGGAGGCCGGCCTGGACGAAATAGAATTCGAACAGTTCAATTTTGACTCCGATGAGATACCGGCCTATCTGGCACAGGAACTTGCGCCACTGGTAGTCTAGTGTACTGTCCCACAATTACGTGGCCTTATTCGCTGGCCTATTTTGCCCCTGGACTTCGACTGGGCGTCCCCGTTGTTCGTCCTTATGGGTGCCCAACCCACGGCGTCCTCGCGCCTTGCCAGGAACAAAATATGCCGACCGAATAACGACCACTTAATTGCGGGACAGTACACTCGCGGAAATCGATCAGTCCGAGCGCTCCGGAACTAACGCTACTCCTTGTCTTTCGGCTCATCCTTCTCGTCAGACGCTTTCGGGGGCGCGACCTCTTCCTCTCGTTGGTCGTCTGACTGCCCGTCCGTCCCGTCGACGGGTTCGTCTGGCTCTGCGTCAACCACACCAACCTGCTCTTCCACGAAACCGGGTCGCTCGTTGGGCCAGGGCCCCAAGGGGAACGGACGTACCTCGGTGCTGAACGAGACATATAGCAATATCTCATAAAGATACGCGCACAGGTTCTCACTGAAGTCCAGTAACGGGTCGCTTGGTTTGCCCACGAACAACGTGTGGCCAAACTGGAACGGTACGATCAAAAACCAGACACCGATGGCAACGGTGTAAATAATCACGAACAAACACATGAATACTCCGCGCACCCATGTGTCCGTAGCGGTCAAGTTTTTCCTAATCTCTTCGTCCATCATCCACCTCCAAATGCTCTGGCTACGTTCGACTCCATTCACTGGTGAGCAACTTCGATGCCATTTTCCACATTCCTATACAAAACAACCACTTAGCATGACGGCATTGGCAGATTCACGTTGTTTTCGCCAGATTGTGGCGAGCCAGACGATGTTGCCCTGCTCCAAGCCACCTCGACTTAGGCACGACTATACGCCCTGACCCGTCCGCAGAGAATTGGCCAGGTCTGCGACCATCTTAATTGCTGCCGCTTCGCGCTCTGCAGTTGCTCCCAATAACTTCACTTTTTCACCGCTATCCATCTCCCTGCTACTTGCTGTCTGCAGGTCCGTGGCGATTTCTGCGTAGGCCTTCTCCAGTTGAGATGCCTGGCGGGAGACACGGCTGTATTCTTTTCCAATCTCGGCAAAATATCCCGATGCCATCGTTCTGCATTCACTCCATACCGTTCCATTCCACCAATTGCCGTGACTGGCACCGTAGTCGGCAGCGGCATCGATCCATTGTGCATACGCATCGGGACCGACGCCATATTGCTGGTGGCTGTGGGTAGAGGGATTCTCGTGGAGATCGACCGCGTAGGCCAGGCTGTCGAGAGTCGTGGTCAGGCGGTCGCTCGGCGTCACTTTCTCGAGAATGTAGAAGTTGACGTGGAACTGGTCGCCCAACTCCTGCCATGATCCAAAGCTTAGCCTTGCAGGTGGAAAGTTCCTCTCCCAGGGCTGGTCGGTAAAGAAACCCGTGTTGTCATAGCCGGTAATCAGCTGATTTTCGAGATTGATCAGGAAACAGGGGAACCCCTTGTCAAGGGCATCACGCAGCTTGCCCTCGACGCCTGGTCTGTCCTTCTCGCTGCTCTGTGGGGAGTAGAAACCAAGGTCTGTCATTCGCAAGCCGATGTTTTCTACCAAAGGGTCGGCCAGATCGCGTCGCCAAACGTATGGGCCGCTCGGGTCCAACCGCTTGTGGATGTTGATAAGAAACGCGTGGCCGCTAGCGCCGAATATCATCGGTGTGCTGCTGTTGAATTTGTAGTAGTCCGAAGCACCCTTTAACACACCCATGAAGGTAGTGTTGAGTGGTGGCATTGCGAGGCCCTCAATGTTCACCGGGCCTTTCTTCGCCGCTACAGTGGAACCTAACGGCAGCCCTCCCAGCAGCGCCGATCCGGCAGCAAGCTTCACTAATTCACGTCTTTTCATCACCACCTCCGTCAAGCCTAACATTCTCTTTGAGGCGCGTCATGCGGACACGGGAATGGACGTTACTCCACCCGTCGCCAATGTGCAAGCCGTCTGGAGCAGCGGCTCGCCCGCTGACGCTCACAGACGAAATCGCTGCCCTGGACTTGATATATCTAGACTATCTATGTATCCTACCCTAGAATATCTATGCACGTGGGATAAACTTGGTTATTGGGGAAAGAATATGGCTTTAGCTAAAGGTCTTGTTGCAGCATCAGCGACCCCGCTGATCCTCTCTATATTGAGTCATAGAGACAGCTATGGGTACGCCATTATAGAAGAGGTGCGAAAGTTGTCCGACGGGGAACTGCAGTGGGCCGATGGCATGCTCTATCCAATCCTACACCGCCTGGAAGACCGACAGCAGATCGAGTCCTATTGGGGCGCGTCTGAAAATGGCCGTAAGCGCAAATACTATCGTCTGCGTAAATCGGGACTCAAGGAACTCGACGAGCAACGGAACAATTGGAACAAGCTACATGCCATGTTGATGAATCTGAAGGGAGGCAAAGCATGTTTCAACTAGAATCGGCAATTCGCGATTGGTGTGATGCCATACGAGACAGCGGCTGTGAGGATGAAGCGAGTATCGAGGAGCTTCGAGATCATCTTTGCTGTGAGATCGAGCAACTCCAGGAACGGGGTCTTAGCGAAGAGAAGGCCTTCAGGTCAGCAGTGGCCAAACTCGGTCCGGTAGAAGACTTAGCGGCGGAATTGCATAAGCTCATGGGATACATCACGGATCATCCATGGGCTTCTAACGAGGAGACTAGTATGGCATCCAAAATCACACACGGCGAGATCACCTTGTTTACGCGCCAAGTGTCGACGATGATGAAGGCGGGCGTTCCGGTTGTACAATCGCTGATAATTGTCGCCGACGGTACCGACAACCCAACGATGAAGGATTTGATTCTCCAAGTCAGGGACGACGTATCCGGTGGTCAATCGTTGACCGACGCCCTGAGGGGGCACCCGGATCAATTTGACGATCTGTATTGCGATCTGGTGAATAAGGGTGAGCAATCCGGTTACCTTGAGGTGATGCTGGACCGCATAGCGATCTACAAGGAAAAAACCGAAGGGCTCAAGGCCAAGATCACACGTGCATTGAATTTTATGATCACCGTGCCGGCTGTGATATCAGGCATCCTGCTGCTCACGCTGGCACCCCGCTTCGGAATCGGGCTGCTGCTCGCTATCGCGGCATTCTATCTTGCCTGCAGGCAGGTGCTCAGACAATCCCAGAAGGTTCGCGACCGGCAGCAGCGCCTGGCATTGAGACTGCCGATATTGGGGGACCTCTTCGGCAAGTCCTGCATTGCGCGATACTCCCGTACACTGTCGATAACCTTTGCTGCCGGCGTGCCTTTGGTTGATGCCCTTGAATCGGTCTCAGGTGCTGCTGGTAACGTCGTCTACTGCGATGCCATCGAGCAAATCAAGAAGGATGTATCAGACGGCATGAGGCTAACCGCATCGATGAAACAGACGGCTGTCTTCCCCAATATGGTGATTAATATGGTCGCCGTCGGTGAGGAATCGGGCGCGCTTGACGCGATGTTTGATAAGGCTGCCACATACTACGAAGAAGTGGTCGATAACTCGCTCGCTGGACTGAACGCCCTGGTTAACCCAATTATCATGTCCTGCATGGGCGCGGCGATCATCGCCATGTATCTAACCTCCTAACCGGGGCCGCCGCTGCAGCCGGCTGTCAGGTTCGTGAGCGGCTCATTGCGCTACAGTTCCCGCACCCAGATATTTCTGAAACGAACCGGGTGACTGTGGTCCTGCAACATGATGGCAGCGTTCCCATGGGCCAGATTCCTGGGTAGTCCGATGTACTCGGTGGTACCTTTTACCTCCACGTGGTTTTGAATGAGCGCACCATTGTGAAGTACCGTGAGATAGGCGGAACTCGTTTTGATGCCATCGCCATTGAATGCCGGCGCTCTGTAAACGATATCGTAAACATTCCATTCACCCGGCGCGGCTGTCGCATTAACCAACGGCATGGATTGCTTGTAGATTGCGCCGGCCTAACCGTTCGAGTAGGTTTTGCTCACAAAGCTATCCAGGATCTGAACTTCGTAGCGTTCCTGTAGAAATACGCCCGAGTTGCCCCTGCCCTGCCCTTCGCCAACGATGACGGTAGGTGAGCTCCATTCGATATGCAGTTGGATGTCGCCAAACGTTCGCGTCGTTAGTATGCCTCCCGTTCCCGGGACGACCGTCAGGTTGCCGTTGTCCACTTTCCACTTTGCGCCGCCTCGGTCTCGTTGGGATTTCCACTCACTGACTCCCGAGCCGTCAAACAGCACGATCGCATCCGAAGGCGGCGCGCCATTGCCGGCGGTAGTGATCTTGCTCGGTACGGGCTCCCACACCTCCGTGGCCACAGGGTCTTTGATCTCGGCTGACACCATTGCGCTTATGCCAACGGATAATAGAAATAGAATAGATCCTTTCATGTCGTACCTCTCTGTGGGGAGCCCTAATGAGATCCCTGTGAACATTAACCGGTTACTATCGTGGGAGATCTCCCTTGTTAGCGGCGGTTTCGTCAAAATACCAGGTCGCCGGATGGTAGGAGAGCGTCCAGCGATTGTCCCAACCCCAGATTGCCTCTGGCGGGACACCGCGAAGTCGCTCTGTGATGACGACCGGATGCGGCGCCAGGCCCACAGTGCCGATCATCCAGACATTCTCGGCATGGGTGGCCAGGATTTTCTTGCCGACTTCGATACGGCGGGCCGGGTCCATGGTCACACGCATCTCTTCGCCCCAAGCCTGTAACTGCTGCATGATCGGCGGAGGTTCTTCGCCAAGACGTCCGTCGGTCTGATACCAACGTGCCCAGTCGTTCCACATGGCGTTGTCCCAGCCTGAGCGGCGCGGTACCCACCAGTCCGGTTGCAGCGGAAACAGGATGTCGGTGACGCGGTCCGCATGCCACACCGTCATCTGCATTTTGCCGGCCTGGGCGCGAGCCGATTGCAGACTGCTGTCGACAATCTTCAGGCGCAAGTCGATGCCCACCTCACGCCAGTAGTTGGACACCAGCTCCAGGGTGATCTCCTTGGGCGTTTCCCAGTCGATGAATTCGAGGGTGATGGTGAGCGGCGAGCCATCGGCATATTCCCGCAGCCCGTCCGCGTCAACGTCCTTAAGCTGCAACTCGTCCAACAGGGCCCGCGCCCGAGTGGGATCGTACTCTGTATAGGCGCGTGCGAATGAGGGCTCGAAATAGGAGCTGCTGGGGTGCGCCGTGACCTGGCGGGGTGTACCGCGGCCAAAGTAGATAATCTGGTTCATCTCCTGCCGGTTGATCGCCAACGACAGAGCACGCCGGAAGCGTACGTCCCAGTAAAGCGTGCGAAGCCGTTCATCACCGTAGTTGTAGTTGAGCTGGATGACCACGTCGCTCGAGTGCAGTCGCTTCCACACGTGTACTTTGATGGCACCGGTGCGCTCACCGAGTTTCAGAAGGGGTATGTCCTGCGTGCGCAGTTCATAGGAGGAAAAGTCGAGCTGCCCCGTCGATGCCATGGCGGTGATGACCTCTTTATTCTCGACAACTTTCGATTCGATGCCGTCTATATAAGGCAGCTGCTGCCCGGCGGGATCCACCTTGAAGTAATAGGGATTGCGCTCGTAGCGCCTTAACAAGGGTGTTGTGCTTACGATACGGTGAGCGTCCAGCGTGGGGGCGTCAACGCTCTGGTCGATCAAGCCACGGCGACAGGCGCCGATGAACGCCATCCAGCTGATGAACCCCATGTCACGGATTCGAGCGTTAAGCGCTTCTCGATTTACATAGCCAGGATGGAATTCACGGTAATAGTTCTTCGGTGCTACCAGAAAGTTACCGTATTGCGCCAGACGATTTACGAACAGTGGGTTCGAATTCTGAAACTGGTAGAAAAACGTCAAGTCGTCAATCTTGACTGCCCTGCCACCGATGATATTGGGATCCGTCACCGGAGACATTTCCTTATTGAGCCACAGGTCGTTGAAGACGAACATGAAATCTTCGCTGGTGAACGGCGTGCCATCGGACCACTTGATGCCTGCCCGAAGCCTGAGCGTGATCTTGCGCCCGTCCGGGCTCACCGACCACCACTCGGCCAGGTTGGGCAAGAAGGTGCGCATGTCGGCGGAGATGGTCAGGGGCGATTCGACGTTCGGGAACGTCAACCACTCATCACTGGTGATGCGTGCCGTGCCGCCATACAGGCCGAGTTCCTTGAGGGGCACTACGACCACCGGATCGCGGGGCAGACGATCCACTACCGGCGGCAGATCTCGATCATCCAACATGGGGCTCTGGGAGAAGCTGGTGATGCCAAGTTGGCTAGCCGTCCTGGCCGGTTCGAACCAGGCATCCGGCCAGTCGTCCGGCCAGATTTGCTGCCGATCGGGCTCTGTTGCCTGGCAGGGGGTGAGCGTGACCGTCGCACAGGACAGCGCGATTGCCGCGATCCAAGCCGGCCTCATTTGGTCCCACCCATCACAGTTCGCATGTGCACATGACAGCCCGATAGTGACTCACTTGCTTTGGCCTACTCCTGACAAACTCGTTCGCTCACGAGCCTGCGCGGACGTTGCAGGTCGTTGCATCGGGGCCAAGCATACTTGCATCTCCCTGGGGATGCACGTCTGCAGTCTTTCCATCCGGCTGCGCAGATCAATGCGGGCTGCGCAGATCATGTCGGGCTTAATCGATCTGTTTTGACTCTCTGATACAAACGTGGTTTATTCCGGCTCTGCTATACAAGGCTGACTGGAGGCGATAGTGAGCAATTCCATACGATGTCTCGATGACTATGTGGTAGGCCAAAAAGGAGTGACGGCCACCAGGACTGTAACCGAGGCTGACATCGTCAATTTTGGCGGTGTCACCGAAGACTATAACCTGCCGCACATGGATCGCCACGCCATGGCAGATAGCACCTATGGCGCAAGGGTGGCTCACGGGTTACTGGGATCCAGTCTGGTGACGGGGATGCTTTCCCTGCGCGCCCCTCACGTTATCGGGCGTGGTGTTCCCGGAGCCTATCTCTACAGTTTCGATTCGAACTATCGGGATGGTATCAGGCTGGGCGATACCATCAGGATCGAGTGGAGCGTCGCGGATAAATCCGACGCCTCTCCTTATCAGGATTTCGGTTTGGTCACCACCGACTTTCAGGTAGTGAATCAGGACGGCGTCTCTATCTATGATGGCACCCTCGGTACGCTCGTCAGGAAAGCATCTACCGAGGATGCAACCCTGCAATTAATGCATCAGGAACCATGGCAGGTCACGGAGTTTATCACCGAGCCGGACAAGGCCTACTATGTGGAAGATTACGTGCTTGGCGAGGGAGGAGATACTGACGGGCGAACCATCACGGAAACAGACATCGTCAACTTCGCGGCTCTTACCGGTGATTACAATCCTCAGTTTGTCGATGCGGAATACGCGAAACAAGGCATTTTTGGAACGCGAGTTGCACATGGCCTCTTGATCTTCAGCGTCGTCTTCGGGCTGTGGACCTCCCAGGGCTCTGCTCATCGCCGCGCGCCCCCCAGCAAGGGCGCTATGGTGGCGGGTCACCTCAACGACCGGGCGTCCTTTGTCGGTGCCGTGAGAATTGGTGACACCATCCGTTGCCGCTACAAGACCCTGGCGACTAGGGCCTCTAAAACCAGACCGGGAATCGGCCTCATCACCACGGGGCTGCAGGCGATCAACCAGAACGATGAGGCGGTTATGGATGGGTCCACCATACTGATGGGAATCTCAAGAAGCGGAAGTGAAAGCTAGCTGAACCGATCCTTGTCAGTAGCCCAACTCATCCATGATCGCCGGGATGCCTTGCTGCCAGTTCACGGGCAAGTCTTCGGAGATTTCCAGTGCCAGCAACCGACCATCCGGCGCCCCTTCCAAAACCTTGCGGCGAATCTCGATTTGGAGTTGATCCGCGGGCAGGTCGAACAGCCCTACGTTAATGTTGGACCAGATGCCTTTCTCCGGCCAAACCGCCCTGCACTCTGCCAGTGTCATATCCCCCTCGGGGGGTTCGGTGAAGGATTCGATGTGGTCTATGGGTGCTGCAGCGATGGCCTGCCTGGTGGAGGATAGCTTGCCATCATAATGGGTACCGACGATCTTGCCGGCCTGATGCAGCATCGGCAGACACTCCTTGTACACGGGTAGCAGAAATTGCTCGTAACGCACAGGACCGAGGGTTTCGGCAGTGAAGTTTTCAGCACACTCGATGTACCGGCCCGGGCCTTCGGCGTTTATTTCGACGATCTTACGAAAGTTCACAAGCAGCACCTGATACAGCGTCATCATCTCATCTTCAAGGTCCACCAGGTGGTATGAAAACTGCTCCAGCCCCGCATCATCCACGAGGATGGTCTGGATCGGTGTCCGTCCGATCATTGGCAGCACCAGCCCCCAGGGAGCAACCTGCTTCTGCAGCTCGTCGTAGTTGTCGAAGGCAGGGCTTATCTCCGTGTTTTCCACAATCCACGTGCGCACCCGAAAGTCCTCGGCCATCGCCAGCCAGTATTTCTGGGGCCAATAGGGAACGGTATTCTGTGCCACCAGTGCCGTGGTATATATTTCACCGACAGGTGTCTTAAGCGTCGTTCGGCGCATGGTATTGCCGTCTTCCTGGTAAGTGTTTACCACTCGCTCGACATCCTTTGCCGATTTGCTGATGGTCGACACCCAATATGTCGGCACCAGTCCCCGCTCGAACAGCGCCACCCAGTCAGGGTTTTCTCTCAGCGAACCGCAGAACGCGCCATAGATGGAAAATGGGATACGCTCCGGTCGTTCGCCATCCCAATACAACTGGAAATTTTCGTGTGGTGTCATGCGCTTTCCCCCAATTGAAATCCTTTTGATGGCAGTTGGCTGCATTCGAGTCTACGCGATCACGTATTGAAATCCCATCGGCCCGGTTACGTTTGAATGGCCTATGTCTTGCCGTCTGTTCGCCGGACGCGAGCATAAGGACGTTCTGCGCAATCATGTTACACTCGATCTGCAGCTTGCAGGAATCCAGGAGTTATCAGTGGCGGAAATGAAAAGATTGGAAGGCAAGGTTGTCATCGTCACAGGCGGCGGTAGCGGGCTCGGTAAGGGAGCCTGCCAACGAATCGCAGAGGAAGGTGGCGCAGTTGCCGTAGTCGACATCCGCGCCGAACTTGCCGACGAGGTCGCGCGGGACATTAACAAGAACAACGGTCGCGCCATTCCCCTTAGTTGTGATGTCTCCAACGAAGCGCATGTCGCCGCGGCTGTCGAGCAGACGGTCAGCGAGTTCGGCAGTTTACATGGACTGGTGGCCAATGCCGGCACCGCAGGACGCGGTTGGATTCACGAAACGACGCTTGAAGACTGGCACTTTGTCCTGGGGGTCAACCTGACAGGTCCTTTCTTGTGCGCCAAACACGCCATCCCGCACATGATCGAGGCGGGCGGCGGTTCTGTTGTGGTTACTTCCTCCATCGCGGGGTCAGTCATCGGCGTCGGCGGTTCAGCTGCATCCTACGCCGTTTCCAAGGCAGGGGTCATTCAACTTGCCAAGCAGATCGCGGTTGACTATGGATCTCAGGGCATTCGTGCCAACGCCATTCAGCCTGCCGGCATAGCCGAGAGCAACCTCGGCAAACACGTCAGAGAAGACTGGCAACGACGGACCACGCCGCCTGCCGATCTGCCTCGGCCGCAAGCCTGGCTACCGATTCGCCGTGCCGGGCACCCCAAGGATGAGTATGGCGCGACCGTGGCCTTTCTTTTGTCGGATGATGCTGGTTATATCACCGGCGCGGCATTGCCGGTCGATGGCGGCTATCTAGCTACTTGAGGCCGTTCTAATCCGGCAGTCCCAGCACCCGTTTGGCGATGATATTGCGCTGAATCTCGTTGCTGCCACTGTAGATGGACGCTGCACGTGATTGCAGGAAGCGTCGCGTGGCGGCAAGTTCTTCATCGCTGAAGGAGTCGCCTTCCCAACCGTAGCCCTGTGTACCACGCAGTGAGGTCATCAGTTCAGCATACCGTTTCTCCAGATCCGTCCCCACGGTTTTGAAGATCGATGTTGCCGGCCCCGGCGTTCTACCATCGCTCGACTCCTCCACCGAGCGTCGCTGGGTTAACTGCAGTGCCCTCATGTGCATTTCATACTGCAATACATCGTCTCGCGCCAGGTCGTCTGCAATGCGGCCATCGACTTCACCAAGAAAGCCCCTGGCTGTATCCACCAGACCCACGGGTCGAGTCCCGGCGCTTCCGGAAATGAGGGACTCCATACCGGAACGTTCATGTTGCAGCAGTCGTTTGCCGACGCTCCACCCTTGATTGAGACCGCCAATCAGATCGTCCTTGTCAGCAAATGCATTGTCGAAGAACGTCTCGGAAAAAGGTGAGCCGCCACTGATCATTTCGATTGGCGTGGTGGATATACCGGGTTGATCCATGGTCAGCAGAAGGAAACTGATGCCCTCATGTTTCGGCACATCCGGGTCCGAGCGCACCAGCATAAACATCCAGTCGGACGTATCGGCATCGGAGGTCCATGTCTTCTGACCGTTGATCACAAAGTGGTCTCCGTCCAACACGGCACTGGTCCGAAGACTGGCCAGATCCGATCCGGCGCCCGGTTCGCTGTAGCCCTGGCACCACTCGCCCTCACCCCGCGCGATCGCTGGCAGGTGACGCTTTTTCTGATCCTCGCTACCCACTTCCAGCAAAGTCGGACCGACCATCGACGTGCCGCGATTGACCAGGGGTGGCCGCGCCCCGATGGCGCGCATCTCTTCCAGCAACACAACGTATTCGGCTGTGCTCAGACCACCGCCGCCATATTCTCTCGGCCAGGTTGGCACGGTCCAGCCTTTTTCCGCCATTCGGTCCAACCAAAGTGTCACATCCGGATCGCGGATTTTGATCTTGGAACTGCCATTGGCAACCTGGCCCGGGCCACGCGCACCGGGGGGACAATTGGCGGCCAACCACTTGCGGGTATCCGTCCTGAATTGTTCGAGATCGCTCATATCCACGTCCTAATTATGGGAATACGACAAAATAGCAAATTCCGGCTGAATCAGAAAGGCCGTCTGCCACATCTCGCCTCCCAACGGGCGGCGGGATGGCGCGGCAAAGAATTGTTCAATGCTCCACTTAGAGATATAGTCCGGTGTCATCCAACTGAGCAAATTTGGCTTTAACCCTGATAAGGAGCGCAGCATGACAAAAACCAATACCATTCTGACAGAACGTCGCGGTGAAACCGGTGGCATCTTGTGGATTACACTGAACCGACCGGAGAAGTTGAATGCGCTGACATTCCCTCTTCTGGCTGACTTCAGGGAAATCTGTGTCGAGGCGCGAAATGACCGATCCGTTAGATGCGTTGTCATCACGGGCGCTGGTCGTGGTTTCTGTGCCGGCATGGACTTCAGCGGTGCTGCCAGTTCCGAGGCACCCTCACAGCCGGTAGACACAGGCATCGACATTGAAGGCATGCGCCTCAATTTCCGCAATGAGACCGAAACCTATATTGCGCTGAAGAGACTGGAAGTACCGATCATCGCGTCCATCAACGGCCCCTGCGTGGGCGCCGGTTTCGACCTCGCCAGTCACTGCGATATGGCGGTCGGATCTACTGCGGCAAGATATCAGGTTGCCTACGTCAAACGAGGCGTTTATGCCGACTTGGGTGGCTTCTGGTCGCTGCCGAAGATCCTCGGTTGGCGCAAGGCGATGGAAATGATGACGACCGGGCGTTTCATGAGTGCCGAGGAAGCTCACGAAGCAGGATTGACCAACTACCTGGTTGAGCCGGACGAGCTGGAAGCAAAGACCATTGAGCTGGCCACTGCCGTTGAACAGGGCCCACCCATCGCCCAGAAACTGGGCAAGCTGCTGGCAACGAAAACAGCAGGGATGGACTTCGAAAATGCCATGCTGTGGTCTGAGACTGCCATTCCACTGGTGATGATTTCCGAAGACAGCAAGGAAGGCGGCCGTTCATTTGCGGAGAAGCGCGAACCGGTATTTACCGGTCGATAAAGTCTCAGCGAACTCAAAGGAGGATCAGATTATGGCAGATAGTGTCTCAGCACATCCGGTACTTTCGCTTTTTACGGAACTGCTGGTGCCATCCCCTTCCGGTAGGGAAGATCGACTCGCCGGCATCGTTGGCAAGAAACTGAAAGCCATGGACTATGCTTTTGAGACAGATGCCGTCGGCAATCTAACGGTCCAACTAGAGGGGCACCAGGCAAACGCCGGCACCTGCATGTTTGCCGCTCACATGGATGAGATTGCCATGGTGGTCACGAACGTTAACGGCGACGGGTCACTTAGTGTCAGTAGATCGGGTGGGCTCAACCCCTGGAAAATAGGTGAAGGTCCGGTAGATGTTCTGGGTCTGGGAGGGGCCTCGATCGTCGGCGTTCTTTCCATGGGCTCAGCGCACACTTTGAATGTCCGGACCGAGGCGATCAAATGGCAGGACTGTAAAGTGCTGACCGGCCTCTCTGCTGACGATCTGAATTCAGTGGGCATCAGACCCGGGTCATACGTGGTACCAACACTGGAGCGTCGACATCCAGTCATATTTGGCGATCCCGCGGACCCTCTGACTGGTGCCTGGACATTCGACGATCGAATGGGCGTGGTGATGCTGCTCATGCTGTTGCAGTCCATTAAGGACAAAGGCATCCAGCCGCACCATCCAACAATCGTGGCATTCACCGTACAGGAGGAAATCGGCGGTCATGGCGCCCGGGTTTTGGCGCAGAGACTGGAGCCGGAGATCTTCATCGCTGTGGACGGTTGCCCGATGCTTCCCGGCACAAGTCTGCAGTTGGATGGACGACCAGGCATCTGGAGCAAAGACCGCTTGGCTGCATACGACCAGCGATTGCTTGAAGATTTGTCTGTCAACGCCCTGCAAGCCGGCACCGAATTGCAGCCGGTCGTGTATGACGCCACGGCCAGTGATGCCAGCTGCGTGCAGACCGTGCCGAGAATTGCCTGCGTCGGTCACGTACGAGAGAACAGCCACGGTTTCGAAGTTGCTCGACTATCGGTTTTCGACAATGTCATCAACACATTGGTGCAATTTGTTGAGAGCTGGGAAGGCTGACGATGGCACCATGTCATCAATGCATTTGTGAAGTCCGTCACCACCCAATACGCCCGTTAATAAGGAAACTGCAGTGATCGTAGAACTCTACACCAAAGCCAATGAACTCGTTGACACGCTCGAATTAGATGCAGCACACGTTCCACATGTGGGGGATACGCTCTTCTTTGAGGGAGACCACGATTACTTCGACCCACGGGAGAGTCTGTCCGTGACCTCTGTGTCCTATCGACTGGATGCAACGTCAGGGACCATGGTTCCCATCGTCATCGCTCATGGAACCCGACCGTAGATTCCAAGCAGTTCACCGATGCCCCACTCACTCGAGTGCGGCTTCTGCCATGGCGCGGACGTTTTCAGGGGAGACATTGGGCAGCAGCGCTTCATGACTGGGACTAACGACGAGACGCGGCCCCAGAACAGCTTTCACCCGGCGCACATCGGCCCTGACGTCCGCCGGACTGCCGTTGACAAGCAAATCCTGGGTGTCGATCCCGCCGACAAATGCCACTCGACCCTTAAAATCCCGGGCCAGCGAATCGGCGTCCATGTCCTGCGCCTTGGCCTGCAGCGGATGCAATGCATCCACACCCATATCGAGCAGGCTCGGTATCACCCGGTGAATGGCACCGCAGGAGTGCAGGATGACTCTATACCCAAAGGACCTGGCCAATGCCGTCAACTCCCGGAAATACGGAGCGATGAATTCGTCAAACTGTTCAGGGCTTACCAGTAACGCGTGCTGCGTACCGAAGTCGTTACCAAAGAAGTAGGCATCCACAAGGTCACCGGCCTCTTCGAAGAAACGCTTATTGGCTGCCAGATAAAAGTCGACGACATGACGCGTGACTGCATGCACGACTTCGGGATGGGTGTACATCCTGACGAAGTAATTCTCCATGCCCATAAAATCCGCGACGTTGTGAAAAAATGGGCTCCAGAATCCACTTGCCCGATAGAGGTCACCCGAATTGCGCAAGGATTCCAGGATCTGGGAGAAGTCGAGGTAATCGGGGTTGGGCCAATCGAAGTCCTCGACTTCCTGAACTGTCTCGGTGTCGGCGAACGCGCCGCCGGCGCTGAGTTCTTTTCCTCTACGCTGCATGTCGAATATTGGCTTGCCCAGCGGATGGCGGTAGGCGAAGTCGCCGAGCGGCATCCACCGAACGTCATCGCCGAGCAACTCCCTCAGGCTTTTCCGATCCGGTTGTCCGAATGCCTTGAGGTATATGGGCCACGTATCGACATGGGGCTGACCGAGCCAGAAGCCGCAACGGTCAGCTTCTTCACCGGCAACGATGGCACGGATACGCTCACGACTGTTCATATTCTTGATCTGATCATGTGTGGTTAACTGGCTGCGTTCGTATATTGCCAGAGCGGGCCGGGTATGTCTCACCTTGACAGCAACTTTGCGGCATCGGTTCCCAATGCAACGGACAATCTGTAAACTCAACCCATAGCAAGGGTGATCTATGATTCTGGCTAATTTGGCCAAACCAACGCAAGTCGTGAAGTCCGGGATGACGCTGCGCGAGGCTTTGGATATCTGCGTTAAGTGCGATGTGCCCGGTGTCCCGTTCGTGGACGATGCAGGTGAGATCATCGGTCGAATCTGCATTCGCGAAACACTGAGAAAAACCTGCATTCCCTCCTACGTAGTCGATGCCGCCCATGTATTGGGAGACGACATCCACGAAGTGAATATTCCGGAACTGCATGCAGTGGATCTCCTTTCCCAGCCCGTCGATCACTTCATCCTGGCTACAGTAATCACAGTCACATCCCAGTCCCCTGTAATCAAAGGGTTGGCAATCTTGGAGCAACTCCAATCCGATTATCTCTTTCTCGTCGATGACGGGGACTACAAGGGAGTCGTGACCCACATGGGGATCGCACAACGGTTGCTCGAAGCTGTAGCAGGTGACGATGTCATCTAGTCCAAACCGTTGACCATAGAGGACCCATGCCAAACCCAGAATTAGCCCTAAACGCCAATATGTACATCGCGGGCGCTACCCTGATCCTCGCCTACATACTGATCTTCAGTGAAGTCATTCATCGTACCAGTGCGGCCATTATCGGTGCCGTGGTGATGGTGGGCGTCGGCATGTTTCGTGGATTCTACACGCAGGAACAGGCGCTCGTTGCCGTGGATGGCAACACGATACTGCTGCTAACCGGAATGATGATGATCGTGGTGA